>VBCK01000012.1 GCA_005882215.1 Betaproteobacteria bacterium
GAGCTCCAAAGCTTGCGCGTGTTCTCGTTACCGGCGGCCGGCGAGGCGGTCGCGACGTCGTGCCAGAAGGACTCGAGGGCCTCCGCGGCGTGCCGCGGATGGGCGGCGATGATAGCGCCGTTGAAGGCGCCTATCGACACGCCCGCGACGATATCCGGGTGGATGGCGGCTTCCTCGAGCGCCCTGGCCACCCCGCACTCGAAGGCACCCAGCGCGCCGCCTCCCTGCAGGACGAGCACGTTCTGGGTCGGAATGTCGGACAGAACGAAGCCCGGCCGACCGAGTTGCTGCTCCAAGTGCTCGATGTTGGTACGGTACCGGATCAGCGCCTGTATCGTCGCCGTCTCGCGCGCGGGGCGGCCCATCGTGAAAAGTGCCCTTGGCACTGAATCCTTCAAATACAGCCGCACCCACGACTGCTCGCGCGGCGAGCCGACCGAGCGTCGCTGCGGCGCCTCCTCACCTCGGCCAGCGAACTGGAAGTTGACGTCGAAAACCTGACAGAAGAAGCCGGAGACCTCGTCGTAGGGAAGGCGCTCGCCGAGCATGTTGCGCGCGGCGAGCCTTCCCTGCTTGACCGCGTTGTCCCAGTGCTCGATGCGCCGCCGAAGATTGAACACCAGGTCGAAGAAGTTGGCGACGTCACCTGCGGCGTAGACGTCGGGCACGCTCGCCCGCAGCTCCCGATCGACCAACACGCCGTCGTCGACTTTGATGCCGCTGCCGCTCAGCCAGTCGGTGTCAGGACGCACGCCGATGCCGGCAACGACGAAATCGCACTGCAGCCGTTGCCCGTCTTGGAGCGCGACCGCCTCGACGGTGCCATTGCCGCCCTCGAAGCCAGCAACCAGGCTCTTCAGAACATGGATGCCTTTGTCCGCGTACAGCGACTCGAAGAGGCCTGCGATTTCACGATCGCGGAGCGGCCCGAAGATGCCGGTTTCGCCGGCTACGACTTGCACATCCAGCCCCCGCTGCCGCAGCGCCGAGGACACTTCCATGCCGATGAAGCTGGCGCCGATGACCACGCAGCGCCGGCCTTTGCGTGCAGCATCCTGAATGGCCCGCGCATCGTCGGCTGTGCGAAGGTAATGGATACCGCGCAGTTCGGCCCCCGGCACCTGCAGCCGCGCTGGCGTGGCACCGGTGGCAATAAGAAGTTTTCCATAGGCGAGCGATCCGGCCGTGTCGGTGTGCAAGAGGTGCTGCTCAGGTTCGAGGCCGACCGCGCGCACGCCACGCAGCAGCTCGATGCCGCGGGCGCGATAGTCCTCCTCCCCCAGCACCAGGGGCGGCTCGCGCGGCTCCTCGAGCTTCAGGCGCCCCGAAAGCGGGGGGCGGTGATAGGGGAGGCGGTGCTCGGCGCTGACGATTACAACGGAACCTTCGGCGCCCTCCAGGCGAAGTGTTTCGGCGGCGGTCGCGCTCGACAGGCCGCCGCCGACGAGCAGGAAATCCACCGCCCGCGTGGGGAACCGGTTCATCACACCTTCATTCCGCGATGGACGGGACGCTGCGCGGATTGAGGTTGCATGATCGTCTCTTTCAGTTGCGCAAGGTCTTTTGGCCCCGGTCTATGCACCTGCTCTCGTCCAAGGTTCAGTGGTTACGGCCGAGAACCTGATGCTGGCCGCCTACCGATGGACTTCGTATTTGTTCAATCGAGCGCCTCAGTCACCGCCGGGTGAGTTCGGATCTATGAAGACTCGAACGTTGCGATCGGGAAAGTCCGGTGGCGCTATTTTGCTCAAGTCGAGGCTAGTGACCTCGGATGATACGTCGAACCACCAGTCGAACGATCGCTCAGTATCATTGACGTCCCGAGCGACGAAACGGACGATTTCACCGTAGCGGACGTTGACCCAGTGCGACTTGGGTCGCAGACGGATAGTCTGGTCAGGGGAAACTGCCGGGGCGGGTTCGCCGTATATTTTCGGTTGGTGCCACAGGTCGGCCTCAGGGTCCGCCAACACAGCATGCGACGCGAGCGCCGCAAGAGCTGCCGCCGTAAGAACGTGAATCTTCATCCTGGCCCCTTTCGGTCGCTCGGACCCGCACCAGAAGCCCCCGGCCTCGAGATATCTCTCAAAGCGAATTCAGGAACGTGAAGAGGTCCTGCTTCTGCTCGTCGCTCAAGCGCTCAAACCGCTCGCGCACGTCATCGGCCTCTCCCGCATGCCGCTCGATCGCACCCGCGACGTTCAAGGAAGTCAGGTCGTGCATGAAGCGCGGTCGCATCCGCAGGCCCCATAGCGGGGAGGTCCTCAGCTTGTGTGCGGTATCCTGAGGTCCGCCCTGCACGATGCCGTCACCGGTTCGGATGTCGTGCAGCAGGAAATCACTGTACGGGTGAATGATCTTGCTGCCCAGCGCCTCGGGCACCGTAAACGTTCCCCCGTTGATCACCGTGCCGGATGGCGCCGTCACAATGGTGCTCACATGGCAGACGCTGCAGCCAGTCCGCTCGAAGAGCGCTTGTCCTGCTTGGGCGGCCGGGGTCGCTGCCAGGGCCTCATCGCGCGGCGGCGCTTTTGTTCCTCTGAGGAATTGTGCGAAGTGGTCGATATCGGCCAGGCCAAGGTTGTCTGGGACGTCTTCCGGATCGGCCGTCACCTTTCCGATCGACGTCGTGTCCTTGGGGCGCAGCCGGTTGGTCACGCCCATCTCGTTCAAGTATGCGTCGCCGATAAAGGACAGAAGGCTGCTATGCTGGTCCTTCCAGCCGAAGCGGCCCACCCGAGTCTGTCCCGGTGCTTCGAGCACAGGCATCTGGACGAATTCCCCGTGAATGCTTCCCTCGCTCAGTGCCGGTTGCGATCGCGAAATTTCGATCAGCGTCGCATCGTCGATCGCCTCGACGAATCCGTCACCCAGCGTACTGAGCGCGGCGCGCAGAGCGCGGATATTCTCGGTAGCCGGGATATGCTCCTGCGCTTCCGGAGCGACGGCCCTGTCATTGATTAGCGAACGGCCGCTGATAGTGTTCGCACCGTCGTTGATGAAGACGGTGGGATTGACGAAGTTCCCATTCGCATCGAGGTGGCCGGCCCTCAGCTCCGTGAACTGACTCGCACCGCCGCTGACAGGGTTTTGGTGGCAATCCGAGCACGCACGAGCATTGAAAACCGGCCCGAGTCCCGTGGTGGGATCGTGCGCTGTTTCGTAAGTCTGTTGGTCCAGCACATACGTGTCACCCGGCGGCTCGGCAATGCCGTTGCTTGTACTTTTCGATCCGGGGTTTTGAACGAGCGTTGGCGTATCGAAGCCGGTAGGAGCTTCGGTGGGCGTCTGCCCCATCGCCAGTATGGTGACTGAGATCGCCACGAGCGACACTGACAAGCGACGTTTGAACATCGGAAGGACTCTCCTGGTAGGTGACCGTCACGAGCCCGATCAGCGGATCGAGCCAGGCCGCACCGTCGGCGCGGCGTGTTGGTCTTACCGTAGGCGAGCGAGATTTATTCCCGACTCGGAGCACCCTGAGTCCAACTAAAGTCGAAAGGCGACGAATCGAATTTCGAACGGTCTGGCCGAAGATGGCTTCGATCCGCGGGGTCGGCGTGCCGCCAGGGGCGGCACCCCGGTCATTTTCGGCCCTCAGCCTCCCCGGTACTCCGGCGCCTCCGCCACGAACACGCGGACGCTCCGGGCCGGAAAGTCAGCCGGGGCCACGTCGTCCAGGTCCACGAACGAGCGCACTGGCGACACGTCAAACTGCCAGGCGAACGATCGCTGTGTGCCGTTTGCGCCGACCGTGTTGAACGTAACCTTCTCGCCATAGGCCACCGATACCCAGCGCGTCGACGGGCTCAACTCCACGATCCGATCCGAAGCGTCGCCCGTGGCGGGAGTTCCTTTGCCCGACGTGCGTTCGGATTGCAGCTGGCTGAGGCTGCCGATCGTCGACACCGTCATGACGGGAGCCGAACCGGAATAGGCCTTGGGCGCGACACTCGACCAGGTGTCTCCTCCCTCGCTCCAGGCGAAAGCCGCGTGAGTGCTCAGTCCGATCAGCGCTGCGGCGACTGCATGTTGCATCTTCATCTTACGTGTCCCTTCGTGTTGGATGTCGCGCCATCGGATCATCCGAACCGAATTTCGAACGATCTGGCCGAACGTTGCCTGTAGTACCTGCCCCATCCGGGGGAAATTCCTCGGCGCTTCGGCTGGAATAAACCTCAATGAAGTGAAGTCAGACGCCGTTGGCAAGCTGTGCGTTGCTGCGTGCGGCCTTGAAGGGTTGAAGCCGCGCGCAGCGAGGTTCAATCGGTCAGCAGCCGTAACCGGTGCACGGCGGCGGTGAACTGCTGGTCACGACATCGATCCGACCGAACACACCATCGGTCTGGTTGTTGGGGCCGGCCGTGTAGAACAGCGCGTTGGTCGGCTGGTTGGCCGCGCCGTTGCCGAACGCCAGCGCCCACAGGCCTGGAATCACGAGCTGCTTGCCGCTCGCCAGCGAAACGGACCCCAGGGATTGCCCGCTGGCGGCATCGAAGCGGTTGATCATTCCATCCCCGAAGTTGCCGATCAGCAGGTCTCCACTGGCCGAACCGAAGCCAGCCGGCGCGACCGCAATTCCCCAGGGCGCATTCAGTACACCCCCGGAGGCGAAGCGCTTGAGCAGGTTGCCGTTGAAATCGAAGATGTCGACGTAACCGAGTCCGGCACCCAACACCTCGTCGTGCGCTGTTGCGTCCTGCTTGGCATAGGTCACGTACAGCTGGTTGTCGAGCTGCTGGATGCCGAATGGCGCGAAACCTGCCGGGATCATCGGGTCGGCGAAGCCCCCCGCCACGGTGGTCTTGAGGAAGTGTGTATCGAATACGTCGATCTTCGCATTGTGCAGATCGGTTGCGTACAGCAGGTTTGCCGTGCCGTTGGCGGCCGTGGCCAGGCCCTTGTACACGGCGCCACCGGCACCGTCGTCGTACGCGATAATGCCGTTCGAGCACGCGCGGCGACTGACCTATTCCGGCGGGATCGGTCGCGAGTGCTCGTCGGCAAGCCGTTGAACGAATGCGGTCAACACGTCCGGGCTGATGTCGGACACGGCGAGCCAATCCATGCCCGTGCCGCGTGCGGCGGCCACGTTGAATCCGCGCACCGAGCGCGGCTCTGGCAGTGAACGGGTCGACTCGGGTTCAACGAAAACGTCGATGATGTGCTGCCGATGGCGATACACCAGCGTCGCAACCTGCTGCTCGCGCAGCGTGTCCAACCTGCTTCCGATCAGCGTGAAGCCTTCGGCCGCAAGGTCCCGAACCGGGGGCGAATAGTCCAGCCGTGCCGATAGCCACGGCTTGACGGTGTGCCGGTCGGACGAGGCGACTTGGATCAGTCGGTCGCTCAGCACGGCGCGCGAATGGATCGCCACCGCCTCGACCGCGCGGTCTCCGTTGACGCGCCAGTTGACGACGGTCGTGGTGACGAGCCACGCCAGCACGCTGGCGGCACAGCCGGCCAGAGCGCCTCCGCTGAGCCACAGCCATTGGTCGGGGCGCGCGCGCGGCGATTGGGCGCGCGCAGCGAGCGTCGTCGTAGCGCGCGTATCCGCGAACCGCGCCTGGAGGCGGGCGCGCAACTCGGGCGGCGCCTTGAAGTAGGGCGCTTCTGCCCGCAGCCGGGCGCGCAGCGCCAGCAACCCCTGGTGTTTTACGGCGCAGCCAGTGCAGGCGCGCAGATGCCGCTGGATCGAGTATCGCCGAAGGGCACCGACGTGACCGTCGGCGTACGCGCCCAGCCAGATCCCGGCTTCATGACAGTTCATGAGTCACCTCCACGCGTCCGCCATGCATCGAGTGCAGCAGGGGAGAGCGTTGCAACAGGCTGCGGGCGCGCGCAAGGGGCGGCGCCTTGAAGTAGGGCGCTTCTGCCCGCAGCCGGGCGCGCAGCGCCAGCAACCCCTGGTGTTTTACGGCGCAGCCAGTGCAGGCGCGCAGATGCCGCTGGATCGAGTATCGCCGAAGGGCACCGACGTGACCGTCGGCGTACGCGCCCAGCCAGATCCCGGCTTCATGACAGTTCATGAGTCACCTCCACGCGTCCGCCATGCATCGAGTGCAGCAGGGGAGAGCGTTGCAACAGGCTGCGGGCGCGCGCAAGCCGGGACATCACCGTGCCGATCGGAATGTTCGCGATGCGGGCGATCTCCTTGTACGAAAGATCCTCGAGTTCACGCAAGATCAATACCTCACGAAAAGCATCCGGCAGCCGTTCGATCGCTTGGCTCAGCACCCGGGCGTCGCTGCTTCGCACCGCCGCCTGTTCTGGATCGATCGCGGTCGGGTCCTCGGTCAGATCGAGCGCGGTGCCGTCGTCGGGCACTTCCTGTGCCGGGCGGTTGTGCCTGCTCCAGTCGTAGAACGCGTTCCGCACGATGGTCAGGAACCACGGCCGTGCGTCGCTGCCGCGCAGTGCGCCCAGGTACTTCAGCGCGCGCACGCAGGCGTCCTGAACCACATCCTCCGCGTCCTGCGAGTTGCGCGTCAGCCACCGGGCCAGGTTGTAGGCGGCGTCCAGGTGTGGCAGGACCAGCTCTCCAAAATGCACGGGATCGGCCAAGCGGGCACTCCTTACTTTGCTGCATGTACCTCTGCGCGATCGGCTGTATTCCCGCATTCGGCGCCTACCCCCCGAAAGGCGGGAGCCAGTAGTCGTAGCTGCCCTTGTCCGGTGAAATGGAGTCGGTGTGCCGGACGTTGCCCACATCCGCCTTCGGCGGGTCCAGCACCTTGCCGGGCGCGGCGCAGGAAGCGATCAGCGTTGCAGCGATCGTCAACAATCCCAAAGCAAGCCCGTTCTTCACGATGAGATCCTTTCGTTAGAGGCGACATGAGCAAAAGTCGAGGCGTCGAACGCCACAGCCATGCATGCCCGACCGCGCGCGGACGTGCTTTATTCGAGCGGGAATAATCTGGAAGGCGGCTCGCTCGGAGTCGCCGCGGAACACAAAGGACTCTCAAGAAACCGGCCATCGTGTTTTGGGCGCGACTGAGGTCGCGGCCCTGACCGGATGCGCCGCGCCGCGGCCGGCGCCGGGCGCCCCCACTACCGCGCCGGGCGCCCCTGCAGTTCCTCAGTCAGCTTGGCGACCGACTCCCGGCTCGCGTCCTCGGCGAGCTGCACCTGGTCCTCCGACAGTTCGCCGATAGCAGCCATTTGGCCATACGTGCGCTGGCAAACGGGAACTAGCTGTCTGGTGCTCTCATCGGCGCCGTCACGATCCTCATTCAGGTAGGCCTGCATCTTTCTGACGGCATCGAGGTACATCGAATCGTGATCGGCCTGCGGCGCGAGCTTGTCGAACGCAGCGGAGGCAAGACCTTCGGTCAGGCGTATTTGACGCAGAATCTGCATGCCTTCGGGGCTGATGGCCTGACGACTCTCCCGAGCATCATCCCGAATCAGCATGCCTACCTGAAAGGCGGCCAAGTCGGCAACCGTTTGGCAGATCAGGGCGCGCTGTGCATCACGCGAGAGTCCTTGGGAGGCCGGCTTGGGCTGTGACTCGTCCTGCCAGGTACCCTCGGCAGCACTGATCGCACCCGTCAAAGCCAGGCACAAGGAGGCGACTAGCGAAAGGCGATTTATCTTCGACATTCCCGGACTCCCAAGGTAGGGGGTGACTCGCGTGCACACTGCTCGCCGACGCCTCAATGGGCCGCCATGAGCGGTTGGGTCGCAGCCCGCGGTTGCACTTCCGACCAGGTGTCGCCGCCCTCGGAGCCGACCCATGCGCTGTCCTCCGCCCACGGCCGCGGCGTGTCCCGCAGAACCGAATGGGCCGACCGCTGAGCTTGCGGAACTGCGGACCACGTGTCGCCGCCCTCGCTGGCCGCCATCGGGGAGCCGCGCTGCACGTTGGTCGTGGACGCGCTCGTTGCCGCCACCGGCGATTGGATTGAGGGCGTATAGGCCTGCGGTTGCAGTTGCGACCAGGTGTCGCTGCCTTCACTGGCCGCAAACGCGGCGTGCGAGCACAGACCGGCAAACGCTGCTGCCATTACAAGATGCATCTTCATGGAAGACTCCTTTGGTTGTGTTGACGTTCGTGCCAATTGGCAGATCGTGACGTGCAGTACTGATCGGGCCGGAACGGTATTCGAACTTTTCTCGCGCTCACCGAAATTTGCGGCAGTCGGGAATAAACGGGCATGTTTGTCGGTATCGCACCAGAACCGGCGCAAAGTGTTCTGAATCACACGCGCGTGGCGGTTCTGGCTTACCGTCGGCGCCAGCACGAAATCGACGTGTTCGTCTGGCCGGTCGATACCGGCACCTCTGGCGTGTCGGGCTCGACGCGAACCAGCCGGGGATACAACGTGGCGCGCTGGAGCGAGGGCGGGATGAACTTTTGCGCGGTATCCGACGTCGAAGCGGGCGATCTGCAGCACCTGATGGCGTTGATTCGAACCGCGTCCACCGGCTGACGAGCGCCAATGGGCATCAGAGATTGCGTGGAATTTGTGACTTGACCTCGCGCCTCATGTCTGCCTGAATCCAGGCGGCGTCGCCGTGAGATGCGAGAAATTCCGACACGGCAATGAAGTGCACCACATCGCAAAACGTCAGCGCGCGCAGAATCGGCCACGTCGCGTAGCTTTCCTCGGCCTCATCGAGCAGGGCATTGGCCGAATCGGGGTCGATCCGTTTGCGTGCGATGACGATCTCTCGATAAAGATCGCGTCCCCGCAGGTGCGGATGCCGGGCCGACACGGTTCGGTACAGCTCAACAAGTTCTCGGGCGACGCACCTGGCGAAGCGTCGTTCGCGCCAGGGCCCAAGGCCTGCCAGGAGCCCGCGCCAAGCGGTGCCAGTCAGCCACCTCGGTGCCTTGTCTGGCGGGCGAGTCGCCACCGGTTGAGTTGGCGCGGAGATCTGTTCGCAGCCATAGTGCGCGGCGCTGGACAGCCCGCTTGCGGCGTTCGCTGCGGCGATGACTCCGAAACGCTTGGGATCAGCGATGAACAGATCGAGACAGCGCGCGCTGCAGAGGCAAAACAGCGATCTGCCATGAGCAAAGCGATACGGTGAGTCTGCGTCGACCAACATTCCGCAGACCGGGTCGGTCAGCGCTTCAGATTTGCTGACGGCGCGCATAGTGCTAAAGATGGAGGTGCCATTTCACCGATTCAGTTGACCGGTACCGCCCGAGGCACTGTCTTATTCCCGGCGCCCCTTCTTTCCGATGGCTGGGAATACGCCCCGCGGTGTTCAGGTACCGCGATGTAGCGGGTCGCCACGACGCGCGGGTTCAGGTGGAAATACCTCCCGGATGAGGGGCGGATCATGTTCGATGGATCGATGAGCGAGAGTACAAATAAGGCCGCAGTGAACGTTCGCAGTCGACTGTTCCTTGCTCTTCCTTTAGTGCTCTTCGCATTCGTCGCACTCACCGCCGGATTTGTCGCCAGCAAGACACTCAGGCAGCCCTACCGAACTGCCTTACTCGTTATTGGGGGGGGCTGTTTTCCGTCCAGGACGAAGTCGTGCTCGATTTCAAACTGACAGGCGCGTGCCGGCTTGATACATCCAGCAATTGTTAGAGGCATTCGTGAGCGCTCTTGAAAGCGATGGCCAATCACCGTCGGATGGGGCTCGCCTACGCGAGCCCGTCCATGTCCGTAACCAGGCGCCTGGCTGATGCGCGCCGATCGCCATCATCCTCCGCGGTACCTCGAATCCGGTGCAACGAAGACTCGAACGTTCTCCTCAGGAA
>VBCK01000013.1 GCA_005882215.1 Betaproteobacteria bacterium
CCGACCGGTAGAGCGTTTGAGCCTAACGGAGATTTGCCGGTGAATCCGACCCGTTTCGTTCTTGCATTCACCGGCATTGTCTGCGTCGCCGGCTGCTCGACCCTCACCATGGGGACAAGCCAGGAAATCACGGTGATAACCCCCGGCGCCGATCATGCAACTTGTGCAGTTTCCGACCAATCGGGCGGCGTCCTGGCGACCATCACGACGCCCGGGGTGGTACGGTTGCCGCGGAGTCGAAAGGAAGTGCAATTAAGCTGCCAGAAGGAGCGATATCAAGCCGCGACGGCCTCGATCCGATCCAAATTCGCGAGTGTCTCGATGGTCCAGATTCCCGTGGGCTATCTCGTCGACAGAGTCTCGGGGGCAATGTGGGAATATCAGTCAGAGGTGCTGGTTGCGATGACACCCGCCTCAGCCTCGGCTCCGGCGTCCGTGGCGAATTGGCCTTGCGCAGATTCGAACTGACCTGCTCGGTCGAGCCGCCGTACCAGAACGGCGCAAAGCCGACGAAAACGATCAGCCCGGCTGACGCCATGCATACGAGCCCGAAAGTGCGCATGCCGGCCGCCCGGCCGTGGTACGAGCGCTCGTAGCCCACCAGCATGCCGAGCAGCAGCGCACCTAACAGGAACTGGTCGCCCAGGGAGCTGAGTACGAGCAGGACGTCCCTCACGGTTGATCTCCCCTATTCATAGGCATCTCCTTTGGAAGAATGGGCGGGACTTGCCCGCATCGCTCAAAGAGCAAGGGCCGTTCCAGGCAGCCAATTTCTCGCTGTTCCCCCTGGCGAGCCCCGCAGCAACAAGGACTTGCGTATCGGATGAGCCGGGAGGCGCGGCATGGGAAGGCAAAGTGCCGGCGAACGCGCGCCAATCGGAGGGCACCGCGCCAGTGGGTGGGCATCACCCCGTGTTCAATGGGACTTCGACTCGGCCGCGTATGCCGGGTCGGGTCGGCAAATCACGATCCCTTTTGAGATAAGAAAGCTCGGCCTCTTCCGGCCTGCGTGATGCCCGCCCGCTGGCGGCCGTGCTCGCCGGCTGGCGATCGACTCCCGGCACTTGCCGTTTCTCCCATCGGCGATCTCGCCCAAGGGAATCCGTAAGTCCTTGTTGCTGCACTGCTTACGCGGCAAGGCAGGCAAGAGCTGCCTCGCTGGAACGGCCATTGCTCTACAGCAAGGCAGGCTGATCGAGCTGGAGAAGTCAACTGATGAACGAATGGGCCGTGGAAACGATTGAAATTGGTACATCAGGAATCGCTGCTTCGCGCATGGGACTGGACACCGAGGCAATCGGAGGCTGGGCCTGGGGCGGCAGTACGGGCGATCTCGAGCGCGTGATGTCCACGATCCCGTCCGCGATCGAACGCGGGATCACTTTCATCCATACGGCGCCGGTATACGGCTTCGGCTTATCCGAAAGAATCGTCGGCGTGATGCTCTCGGGCGGGTTGCGCGAGCGCGCAATCATCGCAACCCAAACGGGATTGGAGTGGCGAGACGGCAAGGTGCGCAGAAACTCTGCCCCTGCGCACGTCCGAAAAGAGGTGGAGGAGTCGCTGCGACGCTTGCGCACAGATCGCATCGATCTTTATATCGTCCAGTGGCCCGATCCGCTCACCCCCATTGCCGAGACGGCGAAAACTCTCGCGCGCCTGCTGAAGGAGGGAAAGATTCGCGCGATAGGGGTCGCGAATTACTCTGCGGAACAAATGGACGAGTTCCGGCAGGCTGCTCCGATCCACGCGGTGCAAGTACCGTGCAACCTGTTCGAACGCGAGGCCGAAAGCAGCGTCGTGCCGTACGCCCGGCGTCACAACATCGCAGTCCTGTGCTACGACACCCTTTGCCGGGGACTCTTGACGGGGACTATCACTGCGACGACGCAGTTCCAGGAAAATGACCTGCGACAGAGCGATCCCAAGTTCCACGAACCCAGACTCTCTCAATACCTTTCCGCGGCAGCGGCGCTCGATCGATACGCGCGAGCGTGCTACGGCTGGCCGCTCACAGCCCTCGCGGTTCGATGGGTGCTCGACCAGGCAAACACGATCGCGCTGTGGGGCGCGCGCCACCTGGAACACCTCGACCCGCTAAAGAGGGTGGTGGGGCGGCGCCTGGACGACATGGCGACGCGACAGATCGAGAAAATCATCCGGCACACGGTGAAGGATCCAATTGGCCCCCGATTAATGCCACCGCCCTCTCGAAGCAAGTTGCCGCTGGTGGCGTAGGTCGCCGGCGAATTAACCAGCACAGAACCCAATGGGAAGACGACCCGGCGAAGGGTCTAATAACAACGTGCCAGCCCTCAGACCGCTGGGGCGGCCGCGGGGTCGGTGGCCCGCTCCAGGCTGAGCAGAAACTCATCCGCGGACTCGAACCCGATCACGCGAGCGCCCTGCACTTCACGACCTTGTCGATCGAAAAAGATCGTGCCCGGAGGCCCAAACAGATGGAACCGCTTCAGCAGAGTCTTGTCCTGCGCGCTGTTCAACGTGACGTCGACCCTCAGCAACTGCATGCCGGCCAGCCTGGCCGCGACGCGTGGGTCGCTGAAGGTGAAGCGTTCCATCTCCGTGCATGAGACGCACCAGTCTGCGGTGAACTCGAGCAGAATGGGCTTGCCGTTCGCGTCGGCGAGCGCCGCGTCGAGCTGGTCGATGTCCTGAACAGGGCGCCAGGCGAGCGATTCCGCCTTGATGACGTCACGGCCCGATGCCAGCGCTTGTAGCGGCCGCAAGACGTCGCGCCCACCACTGGCGGCGCCGACGATTTGCGTTGCCCCGAGGACGAGCAGTACCAAGCCAACTCCTTTCCAAAGGCGCTGCCAGCCGGTCGCATCGGCGGGAAGCCCATCCATCACGCGCAGATAGGTCGCACTGACAATAAGCAACGCGGCCCAGCCCAGCATCTGAGCCCAGGCCGGAATCACGGGCGATACCAGCCACAGCGCCACCGCAATGAGCAACACGCCGAACAGGCGCTTAACCGACTCCATCCATCGACCCGCGCGCGGCAGCAGCGAGCCTGCGCTGATACCGACCAGAAGCAGCGGCACGCTCATGCCGGCCGCCATCGCGAACAGTGCTGCGCCGCCGATCACGACGTCGCGCGTTTGCGAGATGTAAAGCAAGGTCCCGGCCAACGGAGCAGCCACGCAAGGCCCGACAATAAGGGCGCTGATCGCCCCCATCGCAAACACGCCGCCGAGCCTGCCGCCGCTCCTGCGCCCCGAGGCCCGCGCGAGGCGAGTTTGCCAGGCGGCAGGCAGTTGCAAGTCGTAGAAGCCGAACATCGATAACGCCAGTGCAACGAGCAAGGCAGAAAAAACGGCGAGCACCACGGGCTGCTGCAGCGCGCCCGCCAGACCTTCGCCGGCAAGACCGGCAGCGATGCCGAGCGCCGTGTAGACGATCGCCATGCCGAGCGAATAAGCCAGCGCGAGCACGAAGCCGCGCGTCCTGGTCAGGCCATGATTACCTCCATCGCCCTGTCGAGCGCTCTGCCCGACGATGATCGAGGACAGGATCGGCAGCATCGGCAGCACGCAAGGCGTAAGGCTCAGCAGCAGGCCGAGCACGAAAAAGATCGGCAGCACCGTCAGCAACGAACCGGACTTCAGCGCGCCTTCTATGCGCCCCGGGTCGCTCGCCGTGACCGGGTCGGATGCGACCGATCTGACGTCGGCGTCCGATGAGCCCCCCACCCGCGATGTTGCACTCAGTACCAAGCGCGCAGTGCGTGTTTCAGGCGGATAGCACACGCCTCGATCGGCGCAGCCTTGCAGCTTGGCGGTAAGGGTGAACGGGCCGTTGCCGGATTCGATCGGCAGCCTCACGACCACGTCGTGGCGGTACGTTACGAGCTCCCGGTTGAAAGTCCTGTCGAATTTGATCTTGCCGGGTGGAAATTGTGGCGAGCCAAGCTGCACGCCATCGCTTGCGCCGAAGCCAAAGCGCTCCTGGTACAGGTAATAGCCGTCCGCAATGGTGAAGTGCGCGTCGACGGCTTTGCCGCCGTCGGCGACCGCAGCGGAGAACTTGAACGCATCCTGCGGATCAAGAAAATCGAGCGAATGCGCGGGCTGCTGAACGGGCCAGGCAAGCCATGCGAGCGCGGCAATCACAAGGCGGCCGACCCGGTGCCAGGGCTTCACAGATTCCATTTTCGTGGCGAGTCCATGCAATTCGGCAGTCAAAGGCGGTTTGCGGCTAACGATCGGCGCGGGCGGGGGATGCCCCGCCGCCCCTGGCGCCGTTGTTCAAACTTACTTCTTCATTTCATCCTTGGACACTGCATCCTTCGACATCGCGTCCTTGGACATCGCATCTTTGGACATGGCGTCCTGTGCGTACACGGCCGAGCCGGCACACACGAGACAGGCGGTCATCAGAGCGGTAGCGAGCTTGTTCATGGATATCTCCCAAAATGGACTGAGGTTTAAATGGCAAACGTGCCGGACTTCCGGCGCAGCCGAGCGATCGGCTCACACCGAATCGGTTGCAGCAACGAGGTCAGGTTTTGTGCGAGCGGGCCGTTCTCATGAGCGCAGGCACTCGGACGCGCCGACCGCTTGCAGTACGTGCCCCGTTTGCATATTTTGGACAAAGCCTACGACTCCCAACTCCGCTCGATTCCAGTTCGAGCGAAGTGTCACCGCGCGATCGACCTCGGCCCGGCCACCGCTCAGTGCTATGGGGCCAATCCATTCCCGCACGACATGGTCGTGCGACAAGGTCACGCCGTTGTTCTCACCGGCGGAGACGCGCGAGGTGATCCTGTCCTCGGTGAGCGCAACGAACAGGGCCAGTTGCGCCGGCGAGGAGGATGCGGTCGCGGATGCGGAGACGGACAGCTTTCCGGAAGCGGTGGGTTCGGCGTGGATATGAACGCTCGCACGTGCGGCCTCGGCGCCAACCCGGTTCAATTCGCGAGCGAGGTCGCCGTCCCAGTCACGAACTTCGGTGCCCGAGACAAAAAAATGAGGCGTGTAGACGGTCTTGTGCCCGTTGGTCCGAACCAGCCAGCTTTGACGTTCGGCGAACTGCGCCTGAGCAAACGGCTCCCTCCAGCCGATGTAATCCCAGTAGTCGACGTGAAGCGATATCGGGACGACCTGCTCGTAGGGGTATTGACGTGAGGGGAACTGGCTTAGCCGCTTGTCCGCCGGCGGACAGCTCGAGCAGCCCTCCGACGTATACAGCTCCACCAGAGCAGCCGTCTTCGGGCCGCTCATCAAGTCGCAAGCCGCCCAGCTGAATGTCGGCGCCAGAAGCGCAACGGCCAGGGCTGAAGAGATTGGTCGGTTCATCGTGACCTCGGGCGATCGTTCATGGCGATATTCGTCGTGGCAACGCGCCGCTTCTTACTACATGCTCGATGTCGGCTGCGGCGAGACTACTGTGCCTGGCGTGCGTCCTTGTCCAAACAGGACCGCCTTGGACGCCTCCCGCACCGAATACAGGCGCTCGGTCTCCCTGACGTAACGGTCGATGGCGTACGGAATCTTCTCGGGGGCGTATTGCGAAAAATGGTGGTTTTGCCCGAGCATCGGACCCAGTCCGCCTACCTGCCAGAACAGCCATTGCATGACCTCGGTGTGGCCGCGCAGATCGGCGGGCAGCAGCTTTCCGGTCTTGTGGGCCAGGTATTGAAGAATCGCACCGGATTCGAACACGCTGATCGGGTCGCCGCGCCGTCCACGGTCCACGATCGCCGGGATGCGGCCGTTGGGCGAGATCGCCAGAAACTTGGCGCTGAATTGCTCCCCCTTTGAAATGTTCACTGGCTTGATCGTGTACGGCAATTCCACCTCCTCGAGGAAGATGGTGATCTTGTGGCCATTAGGCGTCGTCCAGTAATAAAGATCAATCATTCGTGGTCTCTGAAAATACTCTGAGTCGCACCAGCCGCTTGATCCACAGCACCAAGGTGATCCCGATCAGCATCAAGGCGGGTCCGTCGCAAACGCCTTCTGGAAGTCGGTGCTCTTTAGTTCTTGCCAGCGCTCATGTCGGGTGACCGATCGGTCCCCGCCATGCTTGGCGTGCTGGAAGTGTGATTCGATCGCGCAACGAATGACGGGGTTGCAAAATAGTGCAGCGAGCCGAGATCGCGCCACAGCGTGCCGTCGCCGGACAGGATGGTGCCGTCGCGATTCGCCTCGGCAAGCTCCGCTTGCACCTGCTCGCGCGTCTTGTATTCCTGTCCGAGCGCGGCGCCGGAACCGACCAGTGTCACGCTGATTGCCAATGTGCTCAATGCCAGTCTGCTTTTCATGATGCGTCCTTTCGTGAACAGTCATCTCTGCCAAGTTGCAAAACGCCGTCAGGTCGTGTTGCCGACGTGAGTCGCGTGGGCGATGCAAGTTCTTACACCGGTGTCTCGAGTCACTGCGCGAGGGCGCTCCTCGCGAAGCCGGCCACCTTCATATTCGTCGAAACGACGCACTTGGTTACCACCAAGTGACTGTGAAATGGACGGAGCACTCCAGAAAATAATGAATCGGGCCGCCCTATGTAACCGGCCGCTGATTGCGTGCGAATTAACCCGCGCCGACCATACAAGGTAAAGCGGGGTGTTCGCCAGACGGAAGCATCAGTCGGATTTCTTCAAGAGATATTGCGGCCCGCATGTGGTCGGTCGGTCGCGGTGCGTCTGCGCCTGTTTGCCGAAGTTAAATCGAGATCAATCTCACGATTGGAGAAAACATGAGTTCTCACTTTTCATTTGCTGTTGATCGTGCATCGGAACCAGGCGACGCCGCTCTTGCGTCACCCGAAGTGAATCGTCCGCGTCGATGGCGCGGCGGCATCGCGTTGGCGGCGCTCGCTGCGGCGCTCTTTTCGGTGGCGGCATCCGCCGGCGACGAACCCCTACGGGCAGCGGATGGTCCCGGACCGGGGCCGATCGGGCCGGGTCCTGGATGCAATCTGATCCCAGCCAAGGCCTCGACGGGAACGAAAGTCGACATCTCGCAGTTTCCGCCGCCAGACTCGCTAACGGATCCGGAGCTCGCGGGGCCGGTCCAGCTGCTGAAATCAGGCAAGTTCGACATACCGATCGAATCGCTCACGGGCGTGGACCTGAGCAGCGGCGCCAGAGGAACGGTCACATTGCCCCTCTACAAGGGCGCCGTGAACACCCCG
>VBCK01000014.1 GCA_005882215.1 Betaproteobacteria bacterium
CCAAGCAAGCCCAGCCGGGCTCGGTCGGGGATGCGAACTACAGCCCGCTGGTCAGCGCCAACGGCATCATTTACGACGCGCCGATCATCGCCGCGGCGTTGGAAGATGCGTCCATCAATTTCCCGGACGGCAATCCGAACTACGCGCTCGTCCATGACCAGGTGATCGCCATTGACCCGGTGCACCGGACCGTTACGCTCAACCTGATCAATGGCTTCAGCTTCGGCAAGCCGGTTCTTTACATCTCGACCGACTCAAGCGACCCCACCGTGTCTGCCATCGAGGGGAACACGTTCGCCCCACGTATGCACAGACTCGAGGTCGGGATCGACGACATCGCCCGCAGCGCGGTCGAGCGGATCTTCATCGCGGTGAACGGCCCATCGGAAGGCGCCTGCGCCAATCCGCAGCGTCAGGGTATTTTTGCCGCGCTGACGGACGGGCATCGGCCGAACAATACGTTTGGCGGCATTCCCACGACCGCCACCGATTACAGCCCGGTCTGGGACGCTAACATCTATGAGTGGACCCAAGACGCCATCGAAAAGGGCTTTCGCGGTCTCCAGAACGAGGAGTTCCGCATCCTGACGCTGGCAAGAGACGGCTACATCACAGGGCCTAACGGCGCACCGTTCGGCAGCGCCGGTCCCGTGATCGTGTGCGGCGTTGCTGCCCGGCTGAACTGAAGGAGGCCAGCCGAGTGCCCGTGCCGCATGCGACCGTCTGAGCTGCTGGTACGTGACACCGAGAGTCGGAGGCATCTTTGCTCCGACTCTCGCCGCAATCAGGCAGGCCAATGAGCTGGCCGCGACACCATGAATGCCGACTGGTTTCCATGCGCGAGTGTCGCAAAGCCACTGACATATCCCGCACTTCCGATGGATGACCGTACGCGTCAGCTCACGTATTCGTCCGATCAACCGATCCATTCGAAGCGAAAGGATCGATTCAATCGCGCAGTGTTTGCACAGCGGATCGCGGATACAGCAGCAAGTCGTTCGGATCCATCCGGCATCGTCATTGGCCTGTATGGCCCATGGGGATGCGGGAAGACCTCTACTCTTAACCTGGTTGAGGAGGCGCTGGATGATCATTCCAACGTAGTCGTGGTTCGCTTCAACCCGTGGCTTTACGGCTCTGAAGAACGGCAACTACGCGGCTTCTTCGATACGCTTGCCGCGGCGCTCGGCCGTTCGTTGCCGACCAAAGCCGAGGAGATCGGCAACCTACTCCGGGACTACGGTGGACTGCTGTTGCTGGCCTCCTTCTCTGTCGCGGGGGTGGGTCTGCCAAATCCGCGCGATGTCCTGCCGAGGATCGGCGACTCCCTGGCTAGTGTGAAGCTCGGCGAACTGAAGCAGCAGATCGAAGAAGTGCTGGAGCTGGCCGGCAAGCGTGTCCTGGTGCTGATCGACGATATCGACCGCCTGGAACGAGCCGAGATACGGGCGATTTTCAAGCTTGTGAAGCTGTCGGCCAGCTTCACAAGTACGAGCTACGTGCTTTCGTTCGACGATGAGATGGTTGCCTCGTCCCTCGGGGAGCGATATGCCCAGGCGGGACACGAGGCCGGGCGCGACTATCTCGCTAAGATCATCCAAGTGCCGCTGCATCTTCCGCCTTTTGACG
>VBCK01000139.1 GCA_005882215.1 Betaproteobacteria bacterium
ATCGCCGCCAACAACATCGTCAACGCCCTGTTCATGATCGTAGCGTCGCTTTATGCGATCGCGATGCTCGACCTTGCCAGACTCAGCGTTCCCCAGCTGCTGCTGTCGGCTGCGCTGCTGAACGCCGCGGTGGCCGTCTACATCTACGGGCTGATGCCCGAGTTCCTGCTGCGCTTCCTGTCGTGGCTGCTGGTCCACTCGATCTACCGGATCCGTACCAGCGGGACCTCGCATATTCCAGAGCGGGGCGCCGCCCTGATCGTGTGCAATCACGTCTCGTACGTCGATGCGCTGCTGCTGATGGCCGTCAGTCCACGGCCGATCCGGTTCGTGATGGACGTGTCGATATTCCGCCTGCCGGTGATGTCGTGGCTGTTCCGGCAGGTCCGGGCCATTCCGATTGCCTCCAGCCGGGTCGATCCGGCCGTGATGGAACGCGCCTTCGAACAGGTGTCCGAGGCGCTGCGCGACGGTCAGCTGGTGTGCATTTTTCCGGAGGGGCGGATCACGGACAACGGCGAGCTGCATCCGTTCCGTCCCGGCTTGACCCGGGTGCTGCAGCGTGACCCGGTGCCCGTTGTGCCGGTCGCGCTTCGGGGTTTATGGGGTTCGGCATTCAGCCGGGCGCCCGGGCTGCCCCGGCCCATCCGGGCCATGCGCAGGATCTTTTCGCGGCTGAGCATCGAAGTGGGTGCAGCGCTGGACCCTGCGGTAGCGACGCCGGAGCTGCTTCAGCAGCAGGTTGCCACGCTGCGCGGCGCGTGGCGCTAGACATGGCCGGAGCATCCGGCTGCGGCGACATCCCGGTAAGCTTGCCCATATGTCCGGTTCCACGTTCGGCCAACTCCTGTGCGTGACCAATTTCGGCGAGTCGCACGGGCCGGCCATCGGGTGCGTGGTCGATGGCTGTCCGCCCGGACTGCCGCTCTCGGAGGCCGATCTGCAGCCGGACCTGGACCGGCGCAAGCCGGGCACCTCGCGCCACGTCACGCAGCGGCGCGAATCCGATCGGGTCGAGATCCTGTCGGGCGTCTATCAAGGCAGCACCAGCGGGGCGCCGATCGCGCTGCTGATCCGCAACGAAGATGCCAGGAGTGGCGACTACGCGGAGCTGGCTGAAACGTTTCGCCCGGGCCATGCCGACTACACCTACTGGCGCAAGTACGGAGTACGCGACCCGCGCGGCGGCGGCCGCTCGTCGGCCCGCTTGACCGCTCCGATGGTCGCGGCGGGCGCGATCGCGCGCAAATGGCTCGGTCAGGCCTTCGGCACCCGGATCCGGGGCCATCTGCAACAGCTCGGTGATGTGGCCGTTGCCTTCGAATCCTGGGAGATGGTCGATGCCAATCCTTTTTTTGCGGCCAGTTTGGATTGCGTGCCGCAGCTGGAGGCCAAAATCGACGCGCTTCGGCGCAGCGGCGATTCGTGCGGCGCGGTGGTGCGGGTGGTCGCATCGAGCGTGCCGGCCGGTCTTGGAAGCCCGCTGTACGACAAGCTCGACGCCCGGATCGCTTACGCGATGATGGGGATCAACGCGGTCAAGGGCGTGGAGATCGGCGCCGGATTCGCTGCTGCGGCCCAGCTCGGCAGCACACACGGCGACGAGATGACTCCCGACGGATTCCTGTCGAACCATGCGGGCGGGGTTCTCGGAGGGATTTCGACCGGACAGGACATCGAGGTCCGCCTCGCGTTGAAACCGACTTCCAGCATCCGGCTGCCGCGCCGCTCGGTCGATCTGAAGTACCGCGCGGTAACGGTGGTCACGCAGGGGCGGCACGATCCCTGTGTCGGGATCCGGGCCACGCCGATCGCCGAGGCGATGCTGGCGCTGGTGCTGATGGACCATGCGCTGTTGCAGCGGGCCCAGAATGCGGAGGTGCGGCACGAGCTGGCGCCGCTTCCCGGCGCGGCGCCCGTATAATCGACCACCGAGTCGCGATGGGGATCCGCAGGGGGATGGCCGGCCCGCGTACGCTTTACGACAAACTGTGGGATGAGCACGTTGTGCACGTCGAACCGGACGGCACAACCCTGCTCTACATCGATCGGCACCTGATTCACGAGGTGACCAGCCCGCAGGCGTACGAGGGCCTGCGCCTGGCGGGGCGAGAGCCCTGGCGCGCGTCGTCGATCGTTGCCACCGCCGACCACAACACACCCACCCGCGGCTGGCACAACGGGCTCGAAGGCATCGCGGACGCGGTTTCGCGCGAGCAGATCGTCACGCTCGATGCCAACATCCTGCGCTTCGGCGCCGCGGCCTATTTCCCGTTCCGGGACCGCGAGCAGGGCATCGTGCACGTGATCGGGCCCGAGCAGGGCGCCACATTGCCCGGAATGACCGTGGTGTGCGGAGACTCTCATACGAGCACGCACGGAGCGCTGGGGGCGCTCGCGTTCGGCATCGGCACATCCGAGGTCGAGCACGTGCTGGCCACACAGACTCTGCTGGTGAAGAAGGCGCGCAATTTCCTGGTTCAGATCGACGGCGCGCTCGGCTCCGGCGTGAGCGCCAAGGACGTGGTGCTGGACCTGATCGGGCGTATCGGCACCGCGGGGGCGACCGGATTCACGATCGAGTTCGGGGGCAGCACGGTGCGCGGGCTGTCGCTCGAAGCGCGAATGACGTTGTGCAACATGTCGATCGAGGCGGGCGCGCGGGCCGGCTTGGTCGCGGTCGATCCGCTCACGATCGAGTACGTGAAGGGCCGCGCGTTCGCGCCACGCGATGCGCAGTGGGACGCTGCGGTGGCCCACTGGGACGACCTGCACTCGGATCCAGGCGCCTACTTCGATCGCGTGCTCAAGATCGACGCGAGCCGGGTGGAACCTCAGGTGACGTGGGGTACCTCGCCCGAAATGGTGTGCGCGATCGGTGGCACCGTTCCGGATCCGACGCGCGAGACCGACGCGGTGCGGCGAGCGGGCATCGAGCGCGCGCTGGAGTACATGGGATTGACGCCCGGCCTTGCGATCAGCGACATCCGGATCGACAAGGTATTCATCGGCTCCTGCACCAACTCGCGCATCGAGGATCTGCGCGAGGCGGCGCGCGTGGTGCGCGGCCGGCGCGTGGCCGCGTCCGTGAAGCAGGCGCTGGTGGTGCCCGGCTCCGGGCTGGTCAAAGCACAGGCTCAGACCGAGGGACTGGATCGCGTTTTCGCGCAGGCCGGATTCGAATGGCGCGAGCCGGGCTGTTCGATGTGTCTCGGCATGAACGAGGATCGACTCGAGGCCGGCGAACGCTGTGCATCGACCTCGAACCGCAACTTCGAGGGCCGCCAGGGCGCCGGCGGCCGCACCCACCTGGTCAGTCCCGCAATGGCCGCGGCGGCGGCGCTGGCGGGTCGTTTCGTCGATGTCCGGCAGATGTCGTACCGATGATGCCACCCTACGGGCTGCGCGCTCCCGCCTCCGCGCTGCGCGCTCCCGCCTCCGCGCTGCGCGCTTCGGCGGGCGAGTCGGCGGGCGAGCCCACCCGCGCGGGACGGTCGCACTAATGCGGATCTTCACGCGGCACACCGGGCTGGTTGCTCCGCTGGACCGCGCCAACGTCGACACCGATCAGATCATTCCGAAGCAGTTCCTGAAGTCGATCCGGCGCAGCGGTTTCGGGGCGAACCTGTTCGACGAGTGGCGGTACCTGGACCACGGCGAGCCGGGGCAGGATCCGTCGAAGCGTCGCCCGAACCCGAATTTCGTCCTGAACCTGCCGCGCTACCAGGGGGCATCGATCCTGCTCGCACGGCGCAATTTCGGTTGCGGGTCGAGCCGCGAGCATGCGCCCTGGGCGCTGCTGGAGTTCGGTTTCCGCGCGCTGATCGCCCCCAGCTTTGCCGAGATATTCAACGGCAACTGCCTGAAGAACGGATTGCTGCCGGTGGTGCTGCCCGAAGCGGTGGTCGATGGCATGTTCGCCGAATTGGAGGCGAACCCGGGCTACAACGTGACGGTCGACCTGGTCGAGCAGACGGTCACCGCCGCGACGGGGGAAAGCATTCGCTTCGAAGTCGACGCCTTTCGCCGCCAATGCCTGTTGAACGGGTGGGACGACATCGCGCTGACGCTGCGCCATGCCGACCGCATCCGCGCTTTCGAGGAGCAGCGGATGAGCCGGATGCCATGGCTGGCGGCGGTACGTGCGCCGGCCCGGGGCGAGCGATGAAGCCTGCGCGCATCGCGATCCTGCCCGGCGACGGCATCGGCCCGGAAGTCGTGGCCGAGGCGGTCCGGGTGCTGAAGGCGGGCGCCTTCGACTGGCTGCAATTCGAGTTTGTGGAGGCCCCGATCGGTGGGGCGGCGCTCGAAGCGAACGACGATCCGCTGCCGCCGCGCACGCTGGCCGCAGCGCGATCGGCCGATGCAATACTGTTCGGTGCCGTGGGCGACCCGCGATTTGATACGGCCCCGCGCGCCAAGCGCCCGGAACAGGGGCTGCTGCGGTTGCGCCAGGAGCTGGGGCTGTTCGCCAACTTGCGGCCGGCGACCGTATTTCCAGGCCTGGAAGCCGCCTCGACGCTGAAGCCGGAGGTGATCGAGGGCCTGGACATCCTGATCGTGCGCGAGCTGACCGGAGACATCTACTTCGGGCTGCCGCGCGGCATTCGGGCGATGCCGGGCGGCGAGCGCGAGGGGTTCGGCACGATGCGTTATACCGAGGGTGAGATCCGGCGCATCGCACGGGTGGCCTTCGAGGCGGCCCGCAGGCGCGCCTCGCGCGTGTGCTCGGTGGACAAGGCGAACGTGCTGGAGACGAGCCAGTTGTGGCGCGAGACCGTCACCGAGGTCGGCCGCGACTATCCGGACGTCCAGCTCGATCACATGTACGTCGACAATGCGGCGATGCAGCTGGTGCGCTCGCCGCGCCAGTTCGATGTGCTGCTGACCGGCAACCTGTTCGGCGATATCCTGTCGGACGAGGCATCGATGCTGACCGGCTCCATCGGCATGCTGCCTTCGGCTTCGCTCGATGAAGCGGGCAAGGGGCTGTACGAGCCGATCCACGGATCGGCGCCGGACATCGCCGGCAAGGGAATCGCCAATCCGCTGGCGACCATCCTGTCGGCGGCGATGATGCTGCGCTACTCGTTCAGCTCCGAGGCCGGCGCGGCGCGCATCGAGCAGGCGGTTGCGCGGGTGCTGCGCTCGGGGGCCCGTACCGCCGACCTGGGCGGCGGCGCGCAGGCTCCGGTCGGCACGCGCGCGATGGGCGACCTGGTGATTTCGGAGCTTCATTCGTGACAAGGGTGCGCTCGCAATGAAGGTCGGATTCGCCGGCTGGCGCGGGATGGTCGGCTCCGTGCTGATGGAGCGGATGGCGAGCGAGCGCGATTTCGAACTGTTCAGCTCGCGTTTTTTCAGCACTTCCAACCGCGGCGCCGCGGCGCCAGCCGTGCCCGGCGGCGAGGCCCGGCTGCACGATGCGCATGACGTGTCGGCACTGGGCGACTGCGATGCGATCGTCAGCTGCCAGGGCGGCGATTACACGGCGGCGATCCATCCTCAACTGCGCGCCGCGGGCTGGGGCGGCATCTGGATCGACGCGGCCTCGTCGCTGCGGATGAACGAGGACGCGGTCATCGTTCTGGACCCGGTCAACCTGGACGTGATCCAGGCCGGCCTGGCGCGCGGGGTGCGCAACTACATCGGCGCCAATTGCACGGTCAGCCTGATGCTGATGGCGATCCATGGGCTTTTGAAGGCGGGCCTGGTGCAGTGGGTCAGCGCGATGACCTATCAGGCCGCTTCCGGCGCCGGCGCGCAGCACATGCGCGAGCTGCTGCTGCAGATGGCGTACCTGTCCGATGCCGTTCGCGATCGGCTGGCCGATGAAGGTTCGGCCATCCTTGAGATCGACCGCGCGATCAGCCAGGCGCTGCGATCCGACAAGCTCCCGCGTGAGCATCTCGAGACGGCGCTGGCAGGCAACCTGATCGCCTGGATCGACCGGGACCTGGGCCAGGGCGTCAGCCGGGAAGAGTGGAAAGCCGGGGCGGAGGCGAATAAGATCCTGGGCCGTCCCGCGATGGGCCAACCGGGCTCGATCATCGTCGAAGGCATCTGTGTTCGCGTGGGCGCGATGCGCTGCCACAGCCAGGGCTTGACGATCAAGCTGTCGCAGGACGTGCCGCTGGCCGAGGTCGAATCGCTGGTCGCCGGGGCCAACCGCTGGGTGCAGGTCGTGCCAAACCGACGCGACGAGACGATCCGGATGCTGGCCCCGGCGCAGGTGGCCGGGCGATTGCAGATTCCTGTCGGGCGGCTGCGCAAGCTGGCCATCGGCGGCGAGTATCTTTCGGCCTTTACGGTAGGGGATCAACTGTTGTGGGGCGCAGCCGAGCCGCTGCGTCGTATGCTTCGGATCCTGTTTGATCGCCGGAATTGACCGCTCCCGGGGCGGGATTGATCATCTGACCGGTTGGTGGGGACAATCTGGCACTTTGGAACCACATGTTGCGGGTAGTTCTAAACTTGCGCACGTAAGTGTCTGATGTTATTTTCGAAAACCCTACATTTTTGATGTTGAGGGGGCACCCGTGCCGTTGGACAAAATTCGGGCAGCGCATGATCGCTTCGCGCGCGCCGGCGTTCTAGTCGCTATCACTCTGGGCCTGGCGATGACGGCCGGCGGCGCGTACGCGGCCGGCCTGGGTCGCCTGAACGTGCAGTCCGCGCTCGGACAGCCGCTGCGCGCCGAAGTCGAGGTGCCCTCGGTCGGCCAGGACGAAGCGGCCACGCTCCAGGTCCGGCTGGCGCCCCAATCCGCGTTCCGCCAGGCCAACCTGGAATTCAATCCGGCTCTGACCCAGTTGCGTTTCGACCTGGAGCCGAGGGGCGATGGCACCTATGTCGTGCACGTGTCCTCGGCGCAGCCGGTCAACGAGCCATTCCTGGACCTGCTGCTTGAGCTGACGTGGTCGACCGGGCGGGTTCTGCGCGAGTACACGGTACTGCTCGACCCGCCGGCCCTGAAGACGGCGCCCGAGGTCGTGCCGCCGGTTGCAGTTCAGGCGCAACCGGCGACGCCGCCGGCCGCCGCAGCGCCGGCCGAGGCTGCGCCGGCTCCCGCGGCAGCGCCTATCGTGACGGCCCCTGCGCCGATGGCTCCGCCGCCCCCTCCCGCTGCGGCAGCCGCTCCGACACCGGCTCCGGCCGCCCCGGCACCGATGGCGCCCGCGCCGAAGGCCGCGCCAAGCCAGGCGCGCGCCAAGCCGACGCCGCCCGAAGCGCCGATCAGCACGAGCTACAAGGTCAAGGCCGGCGATACGCTCGGGCGAATCGCGGTCGAGAACAAGTCGAGCAGCGTGTCGCTCGATCAGATGCTGGTGGCCATGCTCAGGGCCAATCCGAACGCGTTCATCAACAACAACATCAACCTGGTGCTGGCGGGTAAGACCTTGACGCTTCCGGCGGACAGCGACGCCCGCGCGATCGACCCCACCGATGCGCACCGGGAGGTCATCGCTCAGAGCGCGGACTTCAACGCTTACCGCAGTCGGATCGCGCAGGCTGCCGCGGCCGCGCCTCCGCCGGCTCCGACCCCGTCGAAGGGTGCGGTGCAGGGCAAGGTCGTCGCCAAGGTCGAAGAAAAAGGCGCTCCGCCGAAAACCGGCGATCAATTGAAGATCGCCAAGGCCGAAGCGGCTGCCTCTGTCGCAGCGCAGACGGCTGATGAAGGTCAGATGCGGCAGCGGATGCTGAAGGAAGAGGCGTCGCGCGCAGAGGCGCTGAAGAAGACCAACGAGAAGCTCGCCAAAGAGCTCGAGGTGGTCAGCAGGGCGGCGGCGCTTGCTCAGCAGCAGGCCAGGGCCAAGGCCGACGCCGAACAGCTGAAGGCCGAGGCCGCCGCCGCCAAAGCCAAGGCCGAAGCGGACGCCGCGAAGGCGCGAGCCGATGCGGCCGCGGCGAAGGCCCAGGCGCAGGCCGATGCCGCGGCGGCCAAGTTGAAGGCCGAAGCCGATGCCGCCAAGGCCAGAGTCGATGCGGTCGCGGCGGCCAAGGCGAGAGCGGATGCGGAAATGGCCGCACGCGCCAAGGCTGCAGCCGACCAGGCCGCCAGGAAGAGCGCTCCGGTCGCCGAGCCGGCTCCGGTCGCGCCGATTGCGCCGATTGCGCCGCCCACGGTGGCCAAGGCCGAACCTGTCAAACCGGCGCCGCCGGCTGCCCCCGCGGGCGGCGAGAGCATGTTCGATCAACTGACGTCGGCGCCCGTTTTGGGCGGCCTGGGCGTGGTGCTTCTGGCGACGCTGTTCGGAATCAATTTCTACCGCAAGAAGAAGCTTGAGCGGTCCGACGAGTTCAAGTCGACGGTCGACGGTATGCGCGCCAACTCGCTGTTCGGCGCCACCGGCGGACAGAGCGTCGACACCAGCGCTACCAGCACCTTCAATTCAAGCTTCATTCCGGCCGCCTCGCAGCTCGATTCGAACGAGGTCGATCCGGTGGCCGAGGCCGACGTGTACATCGCGTACGGTCGCGAAGAGCAGGCCGAGGAAATCCTGAAGGAAGCGCTGCGCCTGCAACCGGACCGGGTCGGGGTGCGCGTCAAGCTGCTCGAGATCTACTCGCGCCGTGGCGACAAGTCGGCCTTCACCGGGCTCGCGCAGGATCTTCATGATCGCTCGGGCGGAGCCGGCGAGGAATGGGAGCGAGCGGCCAAACTGGGCCGATCGCTGGATCCGGGCAACACGCTTTTCAGCGGCGGGGGCGCCGCCGAGACGGCGCATGGACCGATCACCGAACTGCGCCTGGGGGCGTCGGCGACCGACTCGCAGGGCTCCACCGCCAGGTCGATGGCAACGCAGCCCGACCTGGAAGGAATGGGCTCATCGACCCAGCCGCTGACCGTCGAAGCGCGTTCGACGCTTCAACCGGGCATGACGAGCGTGCTCGGAATGTCGCCCGGCACACGCCAGGGTAGCGAATCCAGGATGGGAGACACCAAGCTGCCGCTGGACTCTCAAGTGGGGCCGAGCACGCGCGGGCCCGCGATGATGCCGCCCGAGCCGGCCAAGGCTTCAAGGCAAGCGCCGACGTTGCCGGGGGAAGGGGCGGGCAAGGTCAGCGGGATCGATTTCGGTGCGCTGGATTTCGATCTGGGTCCGACCAAGACCGGGTCCGACGACGCGACCGTGTTGCTGCGGGTGCCGGAGGAACGCCAGCCGCCAGCGCAGAGGGCGGTGCCCTCGAACGAGGCGCCTACCGTTCCTTCGATCGACCTGATGTTCGAGCCCACGACGCCGTCGTCACGTCGCGGCGGGATGCCGACCGCGACCGGTTCGGTTCCGATGCCGGAGATCGACCTGAACCTTCCCACCGCGGGCCCGCCCTCGCGCCCGACGTCTGGCGCGCCGTCCTCGCTGGAAGAGGCGCTTTCAAGGCCGACGCTGCTGGGTGCGGTGGGTGCGTTGCCGGATGAGCAGGCTTCGCGCTTGAACTCCAATACGGACCAGGCCACGGTGCCGTTGATCGATTTCGACCTTTCGGGCACCGAGTCCACGCTCACCGGGCGCCGTACCGAGACGCAGGCGGGTACGCCGCTTGCCTCGCAGATGGCAACCAAGCTGGATCTGGCGCGCGGCTATATCGATCTGGGCGTAAAGGACGGCGCGCGCGAGTTGCTCGAAGAAGTGATGCGCGACGGCACCCGCGAGCAGCGCCAGCAGGCGGTCGAGCTGATCAAGATGGTCGAGGCCTGACCCGCCTTCGCGCTTGCCCGCCAAAGCGCGTAGCGCGACGGCGGGCTGCGCGCTACGGCGGGCAGGCCCGCCGAAGCCGCCACAGCGCGCAAAGGCGGGCAGTGGCCCGCCGCCGAAAGGTGCCCGGATCGTGGCGGCGGTCGGGTCGCTACGCATTTGAACCGCCCGCTCGCTTGAGAATTTCTTGCGCATAGCACTGGGGCTGGAGTACGACGGCGCGCGATTCGCGGGCTGGCAGACTCAGAAGGACGGCTCGGGCATCCAGGACGCGGTTGAAGCGGCGCTGCAGTCGTTCATCGGCCAGCCCGTGGCGGTCGTGTGCGCGGGCCGCACCGATGCAGGGGTGCACGCGACCGGGCAAGTGGCTCACGTCGACAGCCCGGTGCAACGCGATGTGCAGGCCTGGGTGCGCGGAGCCAATCGCTTCCTGCCGCATACGGTGTCGGTCCGCTGGGCGCGCCAGGTCCCGGACGACTTTCACGCGCGATTCAGCGCGCTGAGCCGCACCTACGAGTACTGGATCCTGAACGACCCGGTCCGCTCGCCGCTGCATGAGCACAGGGCCGGTTGGGTCTACCGGCCGCTGGATGTCTCCGCAATGCACGCGGCCGCCCAGACGCTGCTCGGCACGCACGACTTTTCGGCGTTTCGTTCTGTCCAGTGCCAGGCCGCCTCCCCGGTGCGCGAAGTGCGGCGATTCGAGGTCGAACGCCTGGGCCGGCTGGTGCGCGTGCGAATTGCGGCCAACGCTTTCCTGCACCACATGGTGCGCAACCTGGTCGGAACGCTGGTGTACATCGGGGTCGGGCGGCATCCGCCGCAGTGGGCGCGCGAGGTACTGGCAGAGCGCGACCGCGCGGCGGCGGCACCGACGTTCGCGGCCGGCGGTCTTTATCTGACTCGAGTCGAGTACGATCGGGCGCTCGATCTGCCGATCGGATCGGACCCGAGCGTGCCGTGCTTACCGTGATGCGAACGCGAATCAAGATCTGCGGGCTGGCGCGACCTCAGGACGTTGTTGCGGCTTGCCGCCTGGATATCGACGCGGCCGGATTCGTCTGCTACGAGCACAGTCCGCGCTTCGTGCCGCCCGAGCGCCTGGCGTCGCTCGCGAGCGAGCTCAGCCCATTCGTCACGCCGGTGCTGCTGTTCGTGAACGCCGCCCGCGATCAGATCGAAGGGGCCTTGCAGGCCGTGCCGCACGCACTGCTTCAGTTTCACGGCAACGAGTCGCATCGCGACTGCGCCCAGTTCGGCCGCCCCTACGTGCGCGCAGTGGCGATCGCCGAAGGTGTCGATTTGTTAGACTCGGAGCGGCAGTACCCGACTGCGTCGGCGCTGCTGGCGGATGCTCCGAGCGCTGCCTTTGGGGGAAGCGGCCGCGCGTTCGACTGGAGCAGTTTGCCGGCGGTGGAACGCCGCTGCCGGCCGCTGATCGTTGCCGGCGGTCTGGACGCTTCCAATGTGGGCGCCGCGATCGGCGCGACCCGGCCTTACGGGGTCGACGTCAGCAGCGGCGTCGAGGCGGAGCGCGGAGTCAAGAGCGAGGCGCTGATGCGCGAGTTTGTGGCCGCGGTGCGCGCCGCCGATGCGGGGATCGATCACGATGAAGCCCTACGATCTGCCTGACGCCCAGGGCCATTTCGGCCCGTATGGGGGCACTTTCGTCGCCGAGACGCTGATGCACGCGCTGCAGCAGTTGCGCGATGCATACCAGCAGTGCCGCTCCGACCCACAGTTCCAGCGGGAGCTGCAAGACGAGCTGGAGCACTACGTGGGGCGGCCGAGCCCGATCTACCACGCCCGCCGCTGGAGCCAGGAGCTGGGCGGAGCCCAGATCTACCTGAAACGGGAAGACCTGAACCACACCGGGGCCCACAAGATCAACAACACGGTCGGTCAGGCGCTACTGGCGCGGCGCATGGGCAAACGTCGCGTGATCGCGGAAACGGGTGCCGGGCAGCACGGCGTTGCCACCGCAACGGTGGCGGCCCGCTATGGAATGAAGTGCGTCGTCTACATGGGGTCGGAGGACATGGGCCGCCAGGCGGCCAACGTGTACCGGATGCGGCTGCTCGGAGCCGAAGTGATCCCGGTGGAAAGCGGCTCGCGGACACTGAAGGATGCCTTGAACGAGGCGATGCGCGACTGGGTGACTCATGTCGAGGACACGTTTTATATCATCGGCACGGTCGCCGGCCCGCATCCGTATCCAATGATGGTGCGCGACTTCAATTCGGTGGTCGGCAAGGAGTGTCTGCAGCAGATGCCGCGGATTGCGGGGCGCCAGCCCGACGTGGTGATCGCCTGCGTGGGCGGCGGCAGCAACGCGATGGGGATTTTCTATGACTACATTGCGCTGGAACAGGTCAGGCTGATCGGAGTCGAAGCCGCCGGCGAGGGCCTGTCCAGCGGGCGCCACGCCGCCAGTCTGCAGTGCGGGCGGCCCGGAGTGCTGCACGGAAACCGAACCTACCTGCTGCAGGACGACCAGGGGCAGATTCAGGCCACGCACAGCGTCAGCGCGGGCCTGGACTATCCCGGGGTCGGCCCCGAGCACGCTTGGCTGAAAGACCGTGGTCGCGCCGAATATGTCGGGGCGACCGACGCCGAAGCGCTGCGCGCGTTCCACGACTGCTGCCGGATCGAAGGAATCATCCCGGCACTCGAATCCAGCCATGCGTTGGCGCACGCGGTGCGGCTGGCGCCGACCTTGCCCGCGGACCGGATCCTGCTGGTCAACTTGAGCGGCCGCGGCGACAAGGACCTGCATATCGTGGCCGAAGCAGGCGGACTGGATTTTTACTGCAGGCCGTCGTGCCGCGAGGCGAGTCTGGCCTACCTCGGAAAGCGCTGATGTCGCGCATCGGCCAGCGCTTCGAGCAGCTGCGCTCCGAGGGTCGCACCGGGCTGATTCCGTACGTGACGGGCGGCGACCCCTCGCCGCAGAGCACGGTGCCGCTGATGCACGCGCTGGCAAGGGCCGGGGCCGACGTGATCGAGCTGGGCGTGCCGTTTTCCGACCCGATGGCCGATGGGCCGGTGATCCAGAGGGCTTCGGACCGCGCGATCCGCCAAGGGGTGGGTTTGCAGGAGTGTCTGAAGTTCGTCGCTGATTTTCGCCGCGGCGATCAGGCCACTCCGATCGTGCTGATGGGGTACGCGAACCCGATCGAGCGGATGGGAACCGATCGCTTTGTGCAGCTCGCGTCGGATGCGGGCGTCGACGGCGTGCTGGTCGTCGATTACCCGCCCGAGGAATGCGCCGAGCTTGCCGAGCGCCTGCGGATGCGCGCAATCGACCCGATCTTCCTGCTGGCGCCGACCTCCACCGAACGAAGGGTCGACGAGATCGCCCGTGTCGCCCGCGGATACGTGTACTACGTGAGCCTGACCGGCATCACGGGGGCCGGTCACCTGGACGTCGCGTCCGTGGCCGAGCGGATACCGTCGATTCGAGCACGTGTACGCTTGCCGGTGGGTGTCGGATTCGGCATCAAGGACGCCGCCAGCGCACGGGCCATCGCGCAGGTGGCCGATGCAGTCGTGATCGGAAGCCGCGTGATCCAGGCGATGGAAGACGCGGGCGAGGCGGCCGCAGTGGACGCGGCGGCCGCGTTCGTGTCCTCGATCCGGTCCGCTTTGGACAGGGTCGGCTGAAGTTCATGGAGAGGCAAGCATGAGCTGGATCGACAAGCTGTTGCCGCCGCGTATCAAGCAGGGCGCGTCGCGCAAGACCGTGCCCGAAGGGGTATGGACCAAGTGCCCGGGCTGCGAGGCGGTGCTCTACAGCGCCGAGCTGGAGCGCAGCCTTCAGGTGTGCCCGACCTGTTCGCATCATCTGAGAATCCGCACGCGCGAGCGTCTCGATGCGCTGCTCGACCCCGAGGGTCGCTACGAGATCGGCCAGGAGATCGTTCCGGTCGATACCTTGAGATTCAAGGACAGCCGCAAGTACTCGGAACGGATCCAGGAAGGGATGCAGGCCACCGGCGAGACCGATGCGATGGTCGTGATGGGTGGCGCGATCCGGGCCATTCCGGTCGTGGTGGCGGCCTTCGAATTCGAATTCATGGCCGGTTCGATGGGATCGGTAGTCGGAGAGCGCTTCGTGCGGGGAGCGCAGACCGCGCTGGAGCAGAAAGTGCCGTTCATCTGCATCACGGCCAGCGGCGGGGCGCGGATGCAGGAAGGGCTGCTGTCGCTGATGCAGATGGCCAAGACGACCGCGGTGGTCGCCCAGCTGGCCGAAGCGCGGTTGCCGTTCGTGACGGTGTTGACCGATCCGACCACCGGCGGAGTGTCGGCCAGTTTCGCGTTCATCGGCGACGTCGTGATCGCCGAGCCGAAGGCCCTGATCGGTTTCGCCGGTCCGCGCGTGATCGAGCAGACGGTGAGGGAAAAGTTACCGGAAGGATTCCAGCGCGCGGAGTTCCTGCTTCAGCACGGCGCGATCGACATGATCGTGGACCGCCGTGAGATGCGCGACGAGCTGGCCCGTTTGCTCGCGTTGCTGCTGCGACAGCCGGTCGATGCGATCGCATAAAACGGCTTCGAGGTGACCGAACTCGAAGGCTGGCTGCAGCGTATCGAGCGGCTGCACCATCCGCCCATCGAAATGGGACTCGCGCGCGTGCGCGAGGTCGCGCAGCGACTGGCGCTGCAGCTCACCTGCCCCTGCATCGTGGTGGCCGGCACCAACGGCAAGGGTTCCACCTGTGCGATGCTCGAAAGCGTCCTGAGGGCGGCCGGCTATCGGGTCGGGCGCTACAGCTCGCCGCACCTGCTGCGCTTCAACGAGCGGGCCGTGATCGACGGAGCGCTCGCCAATGACCCGGAGCTGATCGAGCAGTTCGAGGCAGTCGAACGGGCCCGCGGCGAGGTGTCGCTGACCTACTTCGAATTCACGACGCTGGCGATACTGCGTCTGTTCTCGGCGCGCCGGCTCGACGCGGCGGTTCTGGAGATCGGCCTGGGCGGCCGGCTCGACGCGGTGAACCTGATCGACGCGGACTGCTCCGTGGTGACATCGATCGGCTTGGATCATGCGGACTTCCTCGGATCGACCCGCGACAGCGTGGCGTTCGAGAAGGCGCATGTGTACCGCAGCGGCCGGCCGGCGATCTGCTCCGATCCGTCCCCGCCGGGCACGCTGGTCGAATACGCCACGTCGATCGGGGCCGATCTGTGGATACTCGGCAGGGACTTCGAGGTGATCGCGTGGCCGCAATCGGCAGCAACGCAGCAGCCGCCCCAGCAGTGGACCTACCGGGGACCGACGATCCAACGCGCGTCGCTGCCGATTCCGTCGCTGCGGGGGCAGCACCAGCTGCGCAATGCGGCGGGCGCGATTGCAGCGCTGGAGGCCCTGCAGCAGCAACTTCCAGTCAGCCAACAGGCGGTGCGCGAGGGCTTGCTGCGGGCCGTGATCGAGGCGCGCTTCCAGGTCCTGCCGGGCCGCCCGAGCCTGATACTGGACGTCGCGCACAATCCTCAGGCGGCCGAGGCGCTGGCGCGGACGCTGGACGAGCATCCGTGCCAGGGGCGCACGCGCGCTGTGTTCGCGATGCTGCGGGACAAGGACGCGGCGGGCGTCGCCGAACAGATGGGCCAGCGGATCGATCGGTGGTATCTGGCTCCGACTTCCGGGCAGCGCGGTATGGACTCGCAGACTCTGGCCTCGGTGATGCGGAAGGTCGCCTCAGCGGCCGGCCGCGTCGAGTCGAGCTTCGAGTCCGTCCACGATGCGCTGGCGGCGGCGCGGGCCGCTGCAGCGCCCGATGATAGAATCGTCGTTTTTGGATCGTTCGTCACCGTCGCCGACGCGATGCGCGATCTGCAGCGCGGTGAACGCGGCTCCTAGTGTCCGGGATTCGGAATGAAATGGGCGTTCTGGCGGCGCCGTAAGCCGCGCGCGACCGACCCGGGACGCACCGACGCAAGGCTGAGCGGCTCCGAAGAAGCGGCGGCGGACGAAGCGGGCGGGCGCACCGGTCAGGCCGCCCGGCTGCGGGCTCGGATGCGCCGCCGCCTGATCGGAGCGGCTGCCTTGCTTCTGGGAACTGCGGTGGTGGTCCCGATGATGCTGGATCGCGCGCCTCCGCCGCTTCCCGACAACATTCCAATCGATATCCCGAGCGAACGGGTCCCCTTCACGCCGCGTCTTTCCTTGCCCGTCTCGGCGCCCACCTCCGCGCCAGGCGCTCCGGCCGGCGAGCCGGCCTCCACGCCCGGCGCTTCGGCGGGCAAGCCCGCTGCCGACCCCGCCGACGCGTCTGCGACGGCGCCCGCTGCGAGCGCTCCAGCGGGCTCGCCCGCCGAAGCGCGCTCAGCGCGCGTAGGTGGGTGGTTCGTTCAGGCGGCGGCTCTGTCCAACGAGACTGCGGCAAGCCAACTCTCGGAGCGGCTGTCGAAGGCCGGCCTGACGCCGTTTGTCGAGCGCACCGAGGCGGCCGGCACCGTGCTGTACCGCGTCCGGCTCGGGCCGTTCGGCACACGCGATACGGCGGTCAAGGCTCGCGGAAAGCTGCGCGCGATGGGCGTCGATTCCAACGTGGTGCGGGTCGAGCAGGCGCAACGATGAACCTGTTCGACGCGTCGCTGCTCGGTGTGGCCCTGATATCGGTGCTGGTCGGCGCGCTGCGGGGATTCGCCAAGGAAGCGGCGGCGCTGGCCGGCTGGGTTGTGGCGGCGGCGCTCGTGTTGAATTTCGCCGTCAGTCTTGGCCAGCGTTTCCCGTTCGATACGGGATCGCCCGGTGTCAAGACGGCGATCGCGGCGATCCTGATCGTGCTGGTGTGCCTGCTGGCTGCGAACCTGCTCGGGCGTTTGCTGCGCGCGGCGATGACGGCGGCGAAGCTGGGCGGCCCGGACCGGGTGCTGGGCGCGCTGTTCGGAATCGTCCGGGCAGCGGCCGTCTGGCTGCTGATCGCAGTGGTTGCGGTTCATATCGGCCTGCCGGAGCACGCGTTCTGGAAGTCCTCGCGCCTGGCACCGTTGCTCGTGGCCGCGCTACGATTGATATCGCCCGAATTTGCACCTTCGGCAGACCGGCCTCTGGCCGCGGGAGTTTGAACGATGTGCGGAATTGTCGGTGTCGTTTCGGCCGGTCCGGTCAATCAGCTGCTGTACGACGCCTTGCTGCTGTTGCAGCATCGCGGCCAGGACGCCGCGGGGATCGCCACCGTGCATGGCGACCGCTTCTACATGTTCAAGGGCGCGGGCCAGGTGCGCGACGTCTTCAGGACACGCAACATGCGCTCCTTGCCGGGCAGGTCCGGTATCGCCCAAGTGCGATATCCGACCCAGGGCTCGGCCAGCGACTCTGAGGAAGCTCAGCCCTTCTACGTGAATGCGCCGTTCGGAATCACGCTGGCGCACAACGGCAACCTGACCAACGCGGAGACCCTGAAGGAGGAGATGTTCCGGCGCGATCGGCGCCACATCAACACCAATTCGGACTCCGAAGTCCTGCTGAACGTGCTGGCGCACGAATTGCAAGTTGCCAGCAACGGGCTGTCGCTCGATCCGGATGCGATATTCGGGGCGGTCTCGGCCCTGCATCGACGCCTGAACGGTTCGTACGCGGTGGTGGCCGAAATCGCCGGCTACGGACTGCTCGCGTTTCGCGACCGGTTCGGCATCCGCCCGCTGTGCTTCGGCGTGCTGGAGACCGATCAGGGCACCGAGTACCTGATCGCCTCCGAATCGGTTGCGCTGGAGGGTCTGGGCTACCGCTTCGTGCGCGATGTGGCGCCGGGCGAAGCGGTGTTCGTCGACTTCGATGGCCGCTTCTTCAGCCGGCGGTGTGCCGACCAGGCGAGCCTGAATCCGTGCCTGTTCGAATACGTCTACCTGGCGCGTCCGGATTCGCTGATCGACGGCGTCTCCGTCTACGGCGCGCGGCTGCGCCTGGGAGAATACCTTGCCAACCGGGTCGAACGCGAACTGCCTACCGGCGATATCGACGTCGTGATGCCGATACCCGACTCGAGCCGGCCCGCCGCGATGCAGCTCGCCACGCGGCTGGGACTGAGCTATCGCGAGGGATTCATCAAGAATCGCTACATCGGGCGCACCTTCATCATGCCCGGCCAGGCCGTGCGCGCGCGTTCGGTGCGCCAGAAGCTGAATGCGATCGGCGTCGAATTCAAGGGCAAGAACGTGCTGCTGGTCGACGATTCGATCGTGCGCGGCACGACCAGCCAGGAAATCGTCCTGATGGCGCGCGAGGCCGGCGCCAACCGGGTGTTCTTTGCCTCCTCGGCGCCCCCGGTGCGTTTCCCCAACGTCTACGGGATCGACATGCCGACCCGCACTGAGCTGATCGCAGCCTCGCGTACCGACGAAGAGATCCGGCGCGTGATCGGCGCGGACGCGCTGATCTACCAGGATATCGAGGACTTGAAGCAGGCGGTGCGAAACGGCAGCACGCACCTGGACGGGTTCGAGGCGTCCTGCTTCGATGGGGTCTATATCACCGGCGACGTGACGCCGGCCTACCTGGACCGGATCGAACGTGCCCGCCTGGCGCCCCAACTGGCCGAGGGCGGGGGCGGCGGGTTGTCGCAGCTGAGCCTCGCGATCGAGTCGGCCGACTCGTGAGCTGGCGATGAGCGAAGACAATCGCCCGTTCGGATCGCGGACGCGGGCCGTGCGGGCCGGGACCGTGCGCAGCCAGTTCAACGAGCACAGCGAAGCGCTGTTCCTGACCTCCAGCTTCGTATTCGACAGCGCCGAGCAGGCGGCGCGCCGCTTCGCCGGGCAGGAGGAAGGCTACGTCTATTCGCGCTTCTCGAATCCGACCGTTCGGATGTTCGAGCAGCGCCTCGCGGAGCTGGAAGGCGGACAGGACTGCCTGGCGACGGCCTCCGGCATGTCGGCGATCCTGACGCTGTGCCTTGCCCACCTGAAGGCCGGCGACCACGTCGTATGCGGATCCAACGTGTTCGGCGCCACGGTCCAGTTGTTCTCGAATGTGCTGGCGCGGTTCGGGATCGAGGCCAGTTACGTCCAGGGTTCCGAGCCGGCCGCCTGGCGCGCGGCGGCGCGCTCGCGCACGCGGCTGCTGTTCTGTGAAACGCCCTCGAATCCGATGATGGAGGTGACGGACCTGGAGGCCTTCGCGTCGCTCGGGCGCGAGCTGGGCGCGCTGACCGTGGTCGACAACTGCTTCTGCACCCCGGTGCTGCAACGTCCGCTCCAGTACGGCGTTGACGTGGTGATGCACACGGGCACCAAGTTCCTGGACGGACAGGGCAGGGTGCTCGGCGGGGCGCTGGTGGGACGGGCCGATTTCATCCGCGAGACGCTGCTGCCCGCTTTGAGGACAACCGGCCCCAGTCTGTCGCCGTTCAATGCATGGGTTCTGTTGAAGGGTCTGGAGACGCTGCCGCTGCGGATCAACGCGCAGTCGGCCTCGGCGCTGCAACTGGCCCGGTGGCTGCAGTCGCATCCGGCGGTGGCGCGCGTCCTTTACACGGGGCTGGAATCACACCCTCAGCATGCTCTGGCGCAGCGTCAGCAGCACGGCTTCGGAGCCGTGGTCGCTTTCGAGCTGAAGGCCACTCAATCGGAGGCGCGCCCGCGCGCCTGGAGATTGATCGATGCAGTTCGGTTGCTGTCGATTACCGCCAACCTGGGCGACACGCGCAGCACGATCACGCATCCGGCGAGCACCACGCACGGACGCCTGGCGCCGGAAGTGCGTCAGAGGGCTGGAATCTCGGAATCGCTGGTCCGAATCGCGGTCGGGCTGGAGGACGTGGAAGACCTTCAGCACGACCTGGAGCGCGGTCTGCAGGCGTAACCCTGGGCAATCGAGCGCGCCCGTCGGGGTCTTAGCGTATCAGAGGGATTCTCAGGCGATAGCGCCTGGCATCCCGACGGGTTAACCTGCGTAGCTACCCGGTTTCCGTGGGTCGAGTTACCCCCCAACCCGAGGGCCAAGGGTGTTTGCTGCCATGTTGACGTTGGACTCGGCTTCGAATCCGGCTAGCACGTGCAGAAACAAAGGCGTTTTTCGCACCGGATCGACCTCACCGCCGCAAGGCCTGCACCCTGGACATGGGCAAAGTTTCCGACGAAGTCAAACTGGGTGATCTTGCGCGCCGGGCAGCAAGGGCTCTGACCCGGGCCGGCCTCGAACATCGGATTGATATCTATCGCGACATTGAGGTCGAGGATCCGGCAGTCCAGAAGATGCTCGGTCGCCCCCACCGAGTCCGCGTGCGGATCAGGATCACCGCACAGAGTCTGCTGTTCGAGGAGCGACCCGGGACCGCGGCCAACGACACCGGCCCGCCGCTGCCGACGAAGAAGAAGAAGCAGGAAGCTTAGTGTCCTGAGCGGCTGAATCCACTTCGAACGCGGGGGTGCACCTAGGGCGCCGAGTCGCTAGAATCGGCGCGCCCTTGAAGTGGATTCATTCAAATTTATTCAAATTAGTCAACGCGTCAGGCCGCTGGGCGCGAAGGAGATTCAACATGAACCGGACTAGACGCAGGTTGGTTCAAGCAGTCGTTGGAGCACCGGCTGCGGGCGCAGCGCTGCGCTCCGGCTGGGCGGCTGAGCCGCGCGCGCTGGCCATCTCTCATCAGTTTCCGGGCGGGACGATCAACGAGGGCGATTTCCGTGATCGCTTGTGTCGCCGTTTCGCCGCCGAGATCGAGCGGCGCACGTCCGGTGCCCTGAAGGCGACCATCTATCCTAACTCTTCGTTGATGAAGACCAATGCGCAGTTCAGCGCGATGCGCAAGGGCGCGCTGGACCTGTCGCTGGTGCCGCTGTCATATGCCGGCGGAGAGGTGCCGGAGACCAATCTTGGCCTGATGCCCGGCGTGGTCACGTCCTACGAGCAGGGTGCGAGCTGGAAGAGGGCCGCGATCGGAAAGGCATTGGCGGACCTGCTGTACGAGAAGGGAATCGTGGTGCTGACCTGGATCTGGCAGGCGGGCGGGGTCGCCAGTCGCACCCGCCCGATCGTCGAGCCGGAAGATGCCAAGGGGCTGAAAGTGCGCGGCGGCAGCCGCGAAATGGACATGGTGCTGAAGGCGGCTGGCGCCGCAGTGCTGTCGCTGCCGTCCGACGAGATCTACGCGGCCATGCAAACCGGCGCGCTGGACGCCGCGATGACATCGTCGACCAGCTTGATTTCGTATCGCCTGGAAGAAGTGGCCAAGCAGCTGACCACCGGCCGCGGCAAGGCGTACTGGTTCATGTTCGAGCCGCTGCTGATGTCTCGTACCATCTACGAGTCGTTGACCAAGTCCCAGCAGGAAGTGTTGCTGACGGTGGGCGCGGAGCTCGAAAGGTTCGCCCTGGACGGCGCAAAAGCCGACGACCAGAAAGTGGCGTCGATCTACGAGCGTGCGGGCGGCAAGGCTTCCGACCTGTCGGCCGCCACGGTCGAACGGTGGCGCGCCTTGGCGCGGGACACCGCGTGGAAGGACTTCGCCGCCCGATCCGAAAGTTGTGCGCGCATGCTGAAGCTGGCCGAGCAGACGCTGGCCTGAGGCCGGAACCGGAGGCGACACGGCGATTTCGATGCTCGCGCGGCTGTCGCGGGGACTGGAGCTGATCAACCGCCTGTTCGCGGGCGTATCGATGGTGGCGATGCTGGTGGCCTGCGGGATCCTCACCAGCAGCGTCGTGACGCGCTATTTCTTCAAGATTTCGACCGACTGGCAGGACGAAGCGTCGGTGTTCCTGCTGGTCGGGGCGACGTTTCTGAGCGGGGCGTACGTACAGGCGCGCCGCGGCCACATCGGAATCGGACTGTTGGCCGGTCTGCTGCCACCCCGCTGGAACCGGCTTCGCCAGTGGATGTGCGACCTGCTCAGCCTGTCGTTCTGCGCGTTTTTCGCCTGGAAATCGTGGACGCTGTGCCTGGAAGCCTTGCGGGAAGGGCAGACCACCGACTCGACCTGGGCGCCGCCGCTGTGGATTCCATACGTGCTGATGTCCAGCGGCATGACCCTGCTGTCGCTGCAACTGGCGTTGCAGCTGGCCGGCTTCGGCCTAGCAGAGAGCGAGCGGCGGTGAGCACCGGCACGGTGGGCGCCGCCTACGGCGTCGCCACGCTGGTGTTGATGTTCACCGGGATGCCGATCGCGTTCGCGCTCGGCGCCACTGCAATCGTGTTCATGCTGGCGCTGATGCCGCTCGCGGCGCTGGATGTCGTCACGCAGAACGTGTACCAGGAATTGGCCAGCATCACGCTGCTGTCGATTCCGCTGTTCATCCTGAAGGGCGCCGCCATCGGCCGCACCCGCGCGGGAGCGGACCTGTACGGCGCGGTCCACGCCTGGATGAATCGGATCCCGGGCGGACTCGGAATGGCCAATGTCTTTGCCTGCGCACTGTTTGCCGCGATGGCCGGGTCGAGTCCGGCCACCTGTTCGGCGATCGGGTCGGCCGGGATTCCGGAGATGCGCATGCGCGGCTATTCGGGAGGATTCGCGGCCGGGATCATCGCGGCCGGCGGAACGCTCGGAATCCTGCTTCCACCCTCGATCACGATGATCATTTATGCGGTGGTGGCCGAGCAGTCGCTCGGGCGGCTGTTCCTGGCCGGAGTCGGTCCGGCTCTGCTGCTGGTTGCGCTGTTCTGCCTGTACTGCGCTTGGCGCTATCGCATCGAGTTCCGCCTCGCACAGAAAGCCTCGAACCGGCACGGTGTGCGATCGGCGATCCTGGATCGCGAGCCGTTCACGATGGCCCAGCGCTTCCAGCTGCTGCCGCGCGTGCTGCCCTTCGTGCTGCTGCTGACCGGCGTGATGATCGCCCTGTATGGCGGCTTCGCGACCCCTTCCGAGACCGCCGGCCTCGGGGCCTTGCTGGCGTTGGCGCTGGTCGGAACGATCTACGGGGTCTGGCGGCCGCGCCAGGTCACCCCGATCCTGGTGGCGACGCTGCGCGAGTCCACGATGCTGATGTTCATCATCGGCATGTCGCTGCTGTACGCGTACGTGATGAGTTATCTGCACATCAGCCAGTCGACCGCCCAATGGATCGTCGAGCTGCAGCTGTCGCGCTGGCTGCTGCTGGCGATGATCCTGTTGATGGTCGTCGTGCTGGGCTTTTTCCTGCCGCCGGTGTCGATCATCCTGATGACGGCACCGGTGATTCTGCCGCCGCTGCGCGCGGCCGGTTTCGACCTGATCTGGTTCGGCATCGTGATGACGATCGTGATGGAAATGGGACTGATCCACCCACCGGTGGGGCTGAACATCTTCGTGATCCGGAACGTTGCGCCCGACATTCCGCTGCGCGACGTCGTGCTGGGGGTGCTGCCGTTCGTCGCGCTGATGACGGTGGCGGTGTTCGTTCTGTGCCTGGCGCCGCCGATCGCGACCTGGGTCCCGGATCTGCTGCTGGGCGACCGGATCCGTTAGCCCGGCTAGCAGCGACCGACGATCGAAGCCGTCACGATCAGCTCCTCGGTCAGCGCGGACACAGTGCGGCCGGACAGCGCGTACGGATCGATCAGCGCCCGCTCCGAGTACTTCAGCAGCGTGGAGGAATTGACCTTGGACAGATTGACCTGCCCCATGGTCCAGCCGGAGAAGCGCCGTTCGAGAATTTCCTCGTAATCGAGCAGCGTCACGCGGCGATGGCGCCGGTCGCAGGCGATCCGGTTGTACAGAGTGTTGACCGGCTCGCGGCCGCCTTCGAGCACCTGCAGAAAAACGTCGCCGCCGTGGCACAGCACGCCCGTGATCCCAAGCTCCGGGTTGTTCCGGCGGGCCTGCTGCATGATGGTTTCGACCAGCCCATCGGGCACCGGCTCGGCGGCGCGGCTGGCGTACAGGAGGCGAACCAGCATGGGCCCCTCTAACGACTGCTGTTGGCGCCGATCAGCGACAGGAACTCGCGGCGCAGGTTGATATCCTTCAGGAACGAGCCGCGCATCACGCTGTTGGTCATCTTCGATTCGGTGTCCTTGATGCCGCGCCAGTGCAGGCAGAAATGATCGGCCTCCATCACGATCGCCAGCCCATCGGGCTGTACCCGTTCCTGCAGCAGATCCGCCAGCCGGGCCACTGCCTCCTCCTGGATCTGCGGCCGGCTCATGATCCAATCGGCCAGCCGTGCATACTTGGAAAGCCCGATCAGGCTGGAATGCTCGTTGGGCATCACGCCGATCCACAGTCGGCCGAAGATCGGGCACAGGTGGTGCGAGCAGGTGCTGCGGATGATCACCGGCCCGACGATCATCAATTCGTTCAGGTGTTCGATATTGGGAAACTGGGTGATGCCGGGCTCGGGCACGTAGCGCCCGCGAAACACCTCGTCGACGAACATGCGGGCCACGCGCTGAGCGGTCTGCTGCGTATTGTGGTCGCTCGCCGTGTCGATCACCAGTGTTTCCAGCATGTCCTGCACGCGCTGCTCGACCTCCTCGCGCAGCGCCTCCAGCTCGCCCGGCTGCAGGTAGCGCGAGATGTTGTCGTTGGCGTGAAAGCGGGCCCCGGCCTGCAGCAGCCGCTCGCGGATGCGCCGCGATACGGAGGCCGAAAGCTCTTCGTCCGTTGCCTTCGAAACACTGGCCAGTGCGACAGGAGTCATGGCGGATCTTTCCAGGTTGCACCGATTCTAATATTTCGCGGCCAAGCACGTGCGCGCCGGCGGCCCGGGGCGGCCGGGCCGCCGTGCGATGATTGTGTGCGCGCGGTCGCGGTCTGCGGCGGCAGGATCGGGCTGGAAGTCCACCATGTCATTCGAGTCTTTGCTGGAGCCGCTTTGCAGCGTGGCGCGCGAGGCGGGGTCGGCGATCCTGAAGATCTACGCCACCGATTTCGACGTCCGGCATAAGGCGGACCGCTCACCGGTGACGGACGCTGATCTGCAAGCCGAGAGGATCATCGTCGCGGCCCTGTCCGAGCTGACGCCGGAGATTCCGATCGTCTCGGAGGAGGCGGCGTCCGAGTCCGAAACGCCTTCGATCGGAGATCTTTTCTGGCTGGTCGATCCGCTGGACGGCACGCGCGAATTCGTCCGGCGCAGCGGCGAGTTCACGGTCAACATCGCGCTGGTGCAACAGCGGCGGCCGGCACTCGGGCTGATCTACGCGCCGGCACTGGGGCGCCTGTACGCAGGCTCGGACTCGTTTGGCTCCTTTCTCGAGAGCGACGGGCAGCGGCGGCGGATCGAATGCCGCCGCCCGTCACCCGAGGGTCTGGCCGTCGTGACCAGCCGCTCGCACCAGGATCCGGCCTCCTGGGGGGTCTTGCTGGGCGCAAGGTCGGTCGCTTCCCGTTTGACCGCCGGATCCTCGCTTAAGTTCGGGTTGGTCGCCTCCGGGGAGGTCGACGCATATCCCCGGACCGGCCGCACCTGGGAATGGGACACGGCCGCCGGCCACGCAATCGTCGCGGCAGCCGGCGGCCGTGTCACCTGCGCCGATGGCGCCGAGCTCCACTATGGCAAGCCGAACTTCGTCAACGCCGCCTTCGTCGCCCGCGGCCTGATCGACTGAGCTCCGCAGCGCACAACACAGACGACGCGCCTGTGGCTAGAATCGGCCGCAAATAGAACCAGAACGAATCGGCGCCGCTGCCAGGTGGCGACCCCCTCCGGAGTACGCCATGACGAAACGTTCAACTGCCGGCCGGGAAGCCAAGAAGGGCTGGTACGCACTGTTGCTGCTTCAGTTCGTACTTGCCTTGTGCGTTCCCTTCTACAACAAGGTCGAACCCGAGCTGGGGGGGATGCCGTTTTTCTACTGGTACCAGCTGCTGATGATCCTGGTCGGCGCGGCTCTGACGGCGATCGTGTACTTCGCGACCGAGCGGCCGTCGTGAACCGCCTGCGCCACTGATCGGGTCGAGAGGGGGAATGGACGACATGGCGACCATCAACTGGACCGCCCTCATCATCTTCGTCGTGCTGTTCGGTTTCATCACCTGGCTCGGATTTGTCGCCGCGCACTGGCGTCGGGGCGATCTGGAGCATTTGCACGAATGGGGGCTGGGAGGGCGGCGCTTCGGAACGCTGATTACGTGGTTCCTGATCGGCGGCGATCTTTACACGGCTTACACGTTCATCGCCGTGCCGGCGCTGGCTTTCGGGGCCGGGGCACTGGCGTTCTTCGCGGTGCCGTACACGATCATCGTCTATCCAATCCTGTTCGTCGTGTTTCCCAGGCTGTGGTGTGTCGCACACCGGCGCGGCTACATCACGTCGGGCGATTTCGTCCGCGGCCGCTTCGGCAACCGTTGGCTGGCGCTGGCGATCACGGTGACGGGCATCGTGGCGACGATGCCGTACATCGCACTCCAACTGGTCGGTCTGCAGGTCGTGATCGGGGCCATGGGAGTTGTTGGTGAGGGCTGGGTCGGCGATGCTCCGCTGATCATCGCGTTCCTGATCCTCGCCGCGTTCACGTACTCGAGCGGACTGCGAGCGCCGGCCGCCATAGCGATCGTGAAGGATTCGCTGATCTTCATCACCGTCTTCACGGTGATCATCGTCGTTCCGATCAAAATGGGCGGGTACGGCGCGATCTTCTCGGCAGTGCCGCCTGAGAAGCTGCTGCTGAAACCTCCGCCCCCCGGCTCGACCGGGGCCTACGGAGTCTATGCGACGCTCGCGCTCGGCTCGGCGCTGGCGCTGCTGCTGTACCCGCACTCGCTGACCGGCATCTTCAGCGCCAGCAGCGCGCACGCAGTCCGGCGCAACGCCGCGATGCTCCCGGCTTACTCGCTGGTACTCGGATTGCTGGCGCTACTGGGCTTCATGGCGATCGCCGCCGGCGTGGACAAATTGCCCGAGTACGCTGCAGGATTCAAGCAGTTCAAGAACAACTTCGCGGTACCCGCGCTGCTGCTGCAGATGTTTCCGTCGTGGTTCGTCGGCATCGCGTTCGCGGCGATCGGAATCGGCGCCCTGGTGCCGGCCGCGATCATGTCGATCGCGGCCGCGAATCTGTTCACGCGCAATATCTACAAGGAGTTCCTGCGACCCAACTGCAGCCACGTGGAAGAATCGCAGATGGCGAAGTGGATGTCGCTGATCGTAAAGGCGGGGGCGCTGCTCGTCATCATCTTTGTCCCTCTGAAGTATGCGATCGACATGCAGCTCCTGGGGGGCATCTTGATCATCCAGACCTTGCCGGCTGTGATATTCGGCCTTTACACGCGCTGGTTCAATTCGTGGGCGCTGTTGATCGGCTGGGCCGTCGGCACGGCGATCGGGAGCATAGTGTTCGTGCAGGCCGACTTCAAGACCACGTGGCAGCTGGTGCTGGCCGGGTACGGGCTGCCGGGCTACACCGCGCTGTACACGCTGATCCTGAACACGGCGGTCGCGATGCTGTTGACCCTGCTGTTCAAGGCGCTGAAGTTCGGCGTCGACCGCGACGAGACGGTCGCGTCCGACTACCAGCCCGCCTCCGCGCTTGCCCGCCAAAGCGCGTAGCGCGACGGCGGGCAAGCGCGGAGGCGGGCGCAGGCGGTGCCGGACAAATTATTTCGGCTGCGCGACGATCCTGAGGTAGGACTTCAAGGTCTTCCAGCCGCTCGGGAATTTCGCGCGTGCGGCGTCGTCCGAAACGGACGTCGGGATGATCACGTCGTCTCCCGGCCGCCAGTTGACCGGCGTCGCCACCGTGTGGCGGGCCGTCAACTGCACCGAATCGAGGGCGCGCAGCACTTCGTTGAAGTCCCGCCCGGTGCTCATCGGGTACAGGATCGACAACTTCAGTTTCTTGTCCGGGCCGACAACGAACACTGAACGAATCGTCGCGTTGTCGGCGGCGCTGCGACTGGACGCGCTGCCCGAGGCGTTCGGATGAATCATGTCGTACAGCTTGGCCACTTTCAGGTCGGTATCACCGATCAGCGGGTAATTCAGCGGCGTGCCCTGCGTCTCCGCGATGTCCGCAGCCCAGCGCCGGTGGTCTTCCACGCTGTCGATCGACAGGCCGATCACCTTGGTGTTGCGCTTGTCGAATTCCGGCTTCAACTTCGCCAGGTAGCCCAGCTCCGTGGTACAGACGGGGGTGAAATCCTTCGGGTGCGAAAACAGGACCGCCCAGCCGTTGCCAATCCACTCGTGAAAACGGATCTCACCCTCTGTGGTCTGGGCAGTGAAATCGGGAACCTCATCGCCAATTCTCAGGCTCATGGCAGTGCTCCATTCGCGTTCATGTCGAAAACAGGACTCGCCGAAACGGCTCGCCGACAACGGCCCCTTGCAGCCTCGTACGGGCGCGGTCGTACCGTGGGCAGCCGACGGTGCGCTGATGTTAGGCGACAACGGGTCGGAGCGCGAAATAAGCCGGGGTTGGACAGGTATTCGTGGGGCTCCCTAAGCCGGCGCTCTGCGTAGCATCGGCGCCCATTCGGCAGTGCTTCGACGGTTACAGGCCGATAGCGCGGCTGCATCCAGGGGACGCAAGCGGGCAGGGCCGAAGTTAATCCGTACGGATGGCGATCGGCAGGCTGCCCATTGGCGGCAGTGGACCGATACTTAGGCGGTCACTTTTCGAGGGAAAGCGCACTCATGAAGCAATTTTTCGCCGCCGTAACCTTCTGGGCCGGGTTGGCGTCCGGGGCATTCGCAGCCGATGTCGGCGTATCGATACAGTTCAGCCAGCCGGGCGTGTTCGGGCGCGTGGATATCGGCCAGTTTCCGCAGCCGCAAGTGATCGTGACGCAGCCCGTGATCGTCGCTCCCGCACCGCCGGCGATGTTGCCGCCGGAGCCGATTTACCTGTGGGTTCCGATGGAACATCGGAAGCACTGGGAGCGGTACTGCGGCGAATACCACGCCTGCGGGCATCCGGTGTACTTCGTCAACCACGTCTGGTACCGGGAGCACGTGCTGGCGACCCGCGGCCGCGGCGAAGAAGGGCGCGGGGAGGAGGGCCATCGCGGGCATGGGCGGGACGCGGACGACCGCGGGCGCCACCGGGGCCGCGACGAGGAAGAGCACGACCGGGGCCGCGGGCGTGATTGAGGCGCGGCCCAGCTCTTCACCGCAGGAGGATATCGAATGAAAGACAACTGGGTCTGGATCGGCAAGTACCTGATCGTGATCATCGCGGCACTGGTGCTGGGTGCCGTGCTGGCCGGCTTGGAGCCGTTCAAGAGCGCCACGATCGGCACGGCCGGGATCCGCGCGGGATCGCTGGTGCAGTTCATCGCGCACAGCGGTGCTCTGGCGATGCTGTGGGCGCTCGGCTATCGGCACTCGAGCCAGTTGCGATCGATGGGGGGGCGTAGCGCAGCGCTGTCCTCGACGGTGCTGGCCCTGGTCACGCTGATCGTGGTTGCCAGCGCCTACGGCGTTCTGCTGCGCTTTATCAATCCTTTTCTGGGGCCGGACGCGAAACCCTTCGTCGACTGGACCTTTATCGTCGCGATTCTTTCGGCCGCCGGGTGGCTGCTGTGGGCGCTGTTTGCCGATTCGGAGGCCTGGATCGAGGCGATCGGCAGTTTGAACGCGGGGCGCAAAGGGCCTGCCGCGCAGGTCGACGATCGGGCACGCGGCTGACGCTGGGCTGCGAAGCGCTGCCGGTGGGGTGGCGCTGCGCGCGCACGATTACCGCGATTGCGCAGAGAATGTGACAAGTTTGTACGGGCTCAGGGGTTTTCCTCGGCCCTGGAGGGAATCGGCCGGATTGAACGCCCCGCACGATCGAGTCAACCATAGGGCTTCACAGGGTGCCTCGATGAACCGGTTCGTCTACCTCGTTCATACCGACTATCGGGATCCGGCGCAGCGGGCGGCGATTCCAATCAGCCCGCATCGTATTCCGGGAAAGGTGGCGCGGCTTCCGTTCGAACTGCGGCGCTACCTTCCCGATACCCAGGTCAGAATTTTGGGCGAACCGATCAGGCGCGACCCGGACGTGATCCAGGTTACGGTCGTCACGACCCTGGACGAGGCGACCGCCGATGCAGCGTTCGTGCGGTTCATACGGGACTGCAACGCTGCGTTCCACGAGCGATACGACACGACCTAGAGACCCGCGCCTGCTCACGGCGCCCTGGACAACCCTTTGACAGCCGTCCCCGATTGGGGTTAACTCGCCCTGCGGGTGCATGGTTATTGCACTTGCCCTCGCGCGGGCAACCGGGGTAGCACGTAGGGGCGCGAATATTCAGGCCTGCGAACGCCCGCTAGGAAGGGGAAGGGCCATGGCTGCAGTGCAAAGGCCCGTTCGCGTCTTGGCCAGTGTGCTGCTGTTGGCCTGCGGGACGGATTTCCCGTCGGCTGCCGCCGAGCCCGACGCCGGCAGCCTGGCCGACCTGAGCCTCGAAGAGCTCAGCAACGTCGAGATCACCTCCGTATCGAAGCGGGCTGAGCGGCTCTCCGACGCCGCAGCTTCCGTGTTCGTCATCACGGCGGACGACATCAGACGATCGGGCGTGAGGAGACTTTCGGACGCCCTGCGACTTGCTCCGAATCTGCAGGTCACCCAGATCAATGCGAGCGGGTACGCCATCAGCGCGCGCGGATTCAACGGTGCCGGCGCAGGCTCGAACAAGCTGCTGGTCCTGATCGATGGGCGATCCGTCTATACGCCACTGTATGCCGGCGTGTTCTGGGACGCCCAGGACGTGATGCTGGAGAACGTCGAGCGCATCGAAGTCGTCAGCGGGCCTGGGGGTACGCTGTGGGGCGTAAATGCCGTCAACGGCGTCATCAACGTCATCACACGGTCCGCCGCCAGTACGCAGGGCGGATTGTTGCCGGCGGGAATCGGAAGCCGCGACGCCGACGCCGCGTTTCGCTACGGCGGGGCGTTCGGGTCGGATGGCCACTATCGCGTCTACGGCATGTACTTCGATCAATATCACACGATGACCCAGTCCGGTGCCACGCAAAATGATGCGTGGCATAAAAGCCAGGCCGGATTCCGGATCGACTGGAGCGGCGCGGGCGACTCGCTGATGGTGAAGGGGAACGGGTACTCCGCCGCCGAGGGTCAGCCGCTGTCAGGCTCCGGCTCTCTCAACGGCACGCCGTTGCCGCTGGGCAATATCTCGATTTCGGGTGCAAATCTGACGGGCCGCTGGGACCGGGCTCTCGAGGGAGGTTCGAGTCTGTCGTTGCAAGGCTATTACGATCGGACCGACCGCGACGCCCCGCCTACATTTTCCGAGAGTCTCGACATCTTTGACGTGCAATTGCAGCATTCTCTGCGACCCATCGGCATCCACGCGGTCGCGTGGGGCGGACAGTTCCGATACGCCATGGATCGGGTCACGAACGCCACGTTCCTGTCTTTTACGCCTCCGAGGCCTTACTTCGGGTTCCTTCCGCCCGACGTCAATCAGAAATGGCTCAGCCTGTTCGCGCAGGATGAAGTGATGCTGCGCCAGGATCTGCGACTGACGGTCGGCGCGAGACTCGAGCGAAACGACTACAGCGGGACGGAGTTCCTGCCGAGCGTCCGGCTTGCCTGGAAAGTCGCGCCGGAGCACCTGCTCTGGGCCGCCGCTTCGCGCGCCGTGCGCGCGCCCTCGAGATTGGACCGGGACACGTACATTCCGGCGGCGCCGCCATTCCTGCTGGCCGGCGGGCCGGACTTTCGCTCCGAAGTCGCCAACGTGTACGAGATCGGGTATCGCGGGCAGCCGACGCGGAGATTGTCGTACTCGGTGACCCTGTATCACGCCGACTACGACCACCTGCGCACCGCGGAAATCGCTCCGAGCCGTGCGTTCTTCATCCTTTCAAATCAAATGCAGGGCCACTCGACCGGCATCGAAACCTGGGGAACCTATCAGGCCGCCGCGACCTGGCGACTGAGTGCCGGCTTGAGCGCACTCAGGGAGAGGCTGACGTTAAGGCCCGGCAGTACCGACACGGCCGACGTGATTGCACAACAGGGACGCGATCCTACCCATACCTGGATGCTGCGCTC
>VBCK01000267.1 GCA_005882215.1 Betaproteobacteria bacterium
TCGAAGTTGTCCGGAGTGGGCGGCAAGAGGTAGACGGAGGGCCTCAGGGCCACGGCTCCCAACGTGCGCAGCTTCCGCCATACGCGCACGCGCAGGCTCGATGGATTGGGAGGCAGACTGACCATCAGCATGAGCCAGGAGGCCATCGCATCACCTGTTGCAGGTGTACGCCCGCTGTTTCAGCGTGTCAAGACGTTCGCCCCATCGCCTGTTACATCGAGCGTGTTCCTGTTGCGAAAGCCGAGGTTCAGCCAATCAACTGTCGTACCGTCTGGAGTCCGCGGACCGAGGGTAGGTAAGTTCGCACGACTCCAACAATGGCGCCGGCGAGCATCAGCTTGAAGGCTCCGATCCGGAAGATCACGAGGGCGAGAAGGGTCAATGACAGAATGGCCACGGTGAGTGGGTCCGGAAGCGCAGCCGGCGCGAGACGGAACAGCGACACGGCAAGTACGCCGATCACCGCGGGAGCCATCCCTTTCATCACGGCCCTCACCCACGCGAGCTTCCTGACGCGGTCGAGCACGGGGAGAATGCCGAGCATGATGACGAAGGACGGAAGAAACGCCGCACCGGCGGCCACCGCGGCGCCGGCGCTGCCGGCGGTCTTGTAACCGACGTACGCCGCGATCATGAGAACCGGACCGGGCGTGAGCTGGCCGAGCGCGAGGCCATCGATGAACTCTCGCGGCGTCAGCCAGCCGAACTGCCCGACGACCTGGTCTTGGATGAACGCGATCATGGCCAGGCCGCCCCCGATCGTGAAGGCCCCGACCTTGAGGAAATACACGCCGATGTCCCACAGACTCTTCGGATCGGGGTTGCCTCCCGGCAAGACGGACAGACTCTTCGGCAACCACCACGCTGCTGCCAACACGGCAAAAACGAGCGCCGCCGAAAGGGTCACTGCGAATACTCCTGGCTTTGCCGGCTGAAAGAGAAGCAGCCCCGCGATGCCGGCCAGGACCAGGATGACCACGATGCCGAGCGGCGTCCCAATCGATGCCGCCGCCGCCAGCACGCCGATCGCCACCTCCGGCACGGTGGTCGCGGCGGCCTTACCGAGGCGATACACGGCCACCGCGTAGAGGCCGAGAACGACCGGACCGAGCCCGTAGAGAGCTCCACGGGCCACCGGCGTCACGTTCAGCCTCGCATAGACCGCAGTCAGGGCAACCATGATGAAGAAGGCCGGCAGAACGAAGCAGATTCCCCCCAGCACTCCGCCCCACCAGCCGCCACGCGCATAACCGAGAAAGATGCCCAGCTGAGTCGCGGTTGCCCCCGGCAACATGTTCGCCACCGCGAGTCCTTCGAGGAAGCGCTCCTTTGAGACCCACTGCCGTCGCTCCTGCAACTCGGCCTGCATGACACCCATGATGGCCGGGCCGCCGTACGAGGTCGCTCCGAGCCTGAAGAGTGACGCCGCGATCTCTTTCCTGTTTCCCGCGATCGTTCTGGGGGTCGTACCGGCCATGACCGCCTCCTGGGCTGAAAGGGGCTCCGTCGTGCGCGCGAGTATACTTGGGGCCCAGAACTCCAAATCCTGACGTTCCTGTCAGGGAACCGGCAGGGTCCGCGGGTCTGCCTCGACACCAGGACGGCCGTCTCGCTCGGCGAGAGGCAGGATGATCCGAAAAAGGGCTCCTCCTCCCGCCTCGCTCTCGACCTCGATACGACCGCCATTCGCCTCGACGGCCCACCGCGCGATCGCCAGGCCCAGCCCCACTCCCCCGGCCTCCCTCGAGCGGCCACCATCGACGCGGTAGAACCGCTCGAAGATCCGCTGACGGTCCACCGCCTGGATTCCGGGGCCCGTATCGTGCACCTCGATCATGCCCTCGCCAGACGTCGAAAGCTTCACCACCATGCGGATCGCTCCCCCGCCCGGCGTATATTTGATCGCGTTGTGCAGCACATTGATGAGGCCCTGGCGAAGAATCGCCGCGTCGCACATCGCCTTGATGTGCGACGCGGTCTCGACCTCCAAGCTCTGACGCTTCTCCTCAGCGAGGACGTGCAGGCTGTCCGACACGTTCGTCGCCAGCTCACCCAGGTCGACGACATCGCTGCCCACCACGACCCGACCCGATTCCCCGCGTGTGAGCGTCAGCAGGTTCTCCACCAGACGGGTGAGCCGGTCGACCTCCTCGAGCATGCTCCCGATGACCTCCCGGTATTCCGCCGTACTCGTCGACCGTTGCAGTGCTACCTCTCCCACGCTCCGCATCGCGGTTAGCGGCGTCCGCAGCTCATGCGAAGCGTCTGCCGTGAAGCGCCGCAGCTGCTCGAACGCGTCCTGAAGACGCGACAGCGTATCGTTGAACACCTGCGCCAATTGTCCGAACTCGTCCCGTGGATTTGCGACCGGAAGCCGCTGGGCGAGCGATTCTGCGCTGATCCTCCGCGCCGTCGCCGCCATCGCGCCGACGGGCGCGAGAAGGCGTCCCGCCAGAAAGTAGCCCCCCATGACCGCCAGAGCCGTGGCGGCTGGAGCCCCCATCGTGAGAATCATCGTGAGGGTCCAGAGTGTCTGGCGCAGCGGCGCCTCATCCCGGGCCACCGTGATCCGGAGGGCACCCAGATCGGTTGTCCCGATGCGATGCGCGCCGGCTGGCGGCCAGCCAGCCGTCTGGTATACGACCTCGCCCCCGTCGACAACCTCGAAGAGGGAGATCCCCATCCGTTGATCGAGCTCAGGGAGATCCGCCGGTTCCTCGCGGTACACCTTCCCGATCGAAGCCAGGTCACCGCGAATCT
>VBCK01000268.1 GCA_005882215.1 Betaproteobacteria bacterium
TTTTCAGTACTACTGGGAAACGACTGCCCGTCCCTTCCAATGGAAGTTCACTCGTCAGGATCTCGGGGAGTTCCTCTCGAAACTCAGCACTCCAAATTGATCCAAAAATACGTTAGTGAACTTCTGAAGTGGCGTACTTAGCTAAGCTAAGCTAGAGCGCCTGCCTTCCATTGCCTCTTGCAAATCGAACCTTCTGCGACAATTGCCGGTTCATCAGGGCTTCGACCGAATGTCGCATAAAAGGCGGCGGCGGCTCCTGACGTCACGTGGCGGCTCAGGTGAAAATGTGAAGCTGCAACGGGCATCATCGAATGCTTACTCTTCTCCCTCCCTCAGCGAGCGAACCCAGCGTGGTTCCATAAAGCCAGTCGACTGAACTCAGATCCGTGGCAGCTGGGAAAAATCGGTCGGCGTCAAGTAGGTCGAATCGATTTTCTCCACCAGCTTGCCATTTTTTTCGGACTTGGCTTTCACGGTCTTCCATTCCGGATCGTCCTGGAAGGCCTTCCAGTTCGCGGCCGCCGCCTCGCGGCTCGGATGCTCCAGAATGTAAAAGAACGTGCTGCTTTTCACGGGCTCCTCCAGCGCCATCCAGTACGCAACGCTCTTGATTCCATGTTTCGAAAAGAGCTTATCCGTATAGTCTCGGAAGCGAACCACGAGGCTGTCCATCTTTCCCGGGACCACGTGATAGATACGCAATTCATAGACTTTGGCTGATCCTGTCATCGCGTCACCTTGGCGCTTCTTGTTTGCATTCGGACTCTCGAGTGCGGCCTGTAGAAAAACGCCTGCTCCAAGGCCTCCGCTATAAAAGATGGTAGTAACAACAACAGGGGCACAGCCGAGGAAAGCCGCAAACATGAGAGGCTGGTTTCTGCAGTTTGACCGTCACACGCCCTAGCCCCAGTCCAAACGCAATGCTGCGAGATTCACGGTGTCGACTTGCTCGTGGCTACGGTTCGCCCCGGATTCCAGCCGCCGCCCAAGGCGCGATACAGCCCAACCAGATTGGTGGTGACAGACGTTTGACTTTGTACGAGCTGATCTTCGTTTGCGTAGAGATCGCGCTGTGCATCCAACACCGACAAAAAATCGACGAGACCTGCTTTGTATTGCTCGGTCGAGAGATCCACGGCCAACTGGCTGTGCGCTACCCCATCATTCAGCCGGTCACGGCGCTCCTGTTCTTGCGAATAGCTGACCAGCGCGTTCTCGACCTCTTCGAGAGAGTTGAGAATGGCGGATTGATAGCTGATCAGCGCCTCCCGTTGGCGCGAGGTTTGCACCGCGATGTTCGAGCGAATGCGGCCCCCGGTGAACAATGGCAAACTGATACCAGGACCGGCCAAAAAGTAATTTCCTGCGCCTAACGTGAGGTCGTGAAGTTGAGTGGCCTGGCGTCCGGCCGTGCCGGTGAGTACGAAGCGAGGAAATAGATCTGCCTTTGCCTCACCGATCCTGGCTGTCGCGGCGGCCAGTTGCGCCTCGCCGCGGCGAATATCCGGGCGCCTCTTCAAGAGATCAGAAGGCAAACCGACATCGACCTCCGGTCCAGCGGAGGGAATCGGACTCGTTTTCTCGAGTTCGCTGCGCAGTGCGCCGGGTTCTTCTCCGAGCAGAACACTCAAGCGATGAATGGAGACATCGATCCCGCTGAGCAGGGTCGGAACGACGGCCTTTGTGGACTCAAGTTGTGCCGCCGCACGCGATACATCAAGCTCGGTGGCCAATCCCGCTTTCGCCCTGGCGCTAGTCAAATCAAGAGTGTCTTGCTGCGTTTTGATATTCTTGTTTGCAATCTCGAGCCGGCGCTGGAAACCCCGCAACTGCGCATACACGCGGCCGACATCACCCAACAGAATGACGAGCACGTCGCGGCGATTCTCTTCTGCGGCCGTCACGTCGGCAGTGGCAGCCTGCACGCTCCGACGAATTCCTCCGAAGACATCCAATTCCCATGAGGCGGCAAAGCCGCCCTGAAAATTGTTGTATTCGACTGGAGCGATAACGGCAGAATTTTGCGGTCCGACTGGCGCGATGACCCTTTGGCGATTGCGAGTCACCGAGGCCGCTCCGTCGATAGAAGGAAAATAACCCGAACGAGCGACGCCTCGTGCTGCTCGGGCTTCCTGTACACGTTCGAGAGCCAACTGGAGGTCCAGGTTTTGTTTGGTGGACCTCTCAACGAGTGAATTGAGCTCGGGATCTTGGAACGAGGACCACCAGTCATCTTGCTCAATTGGTGTCGCTGCGGTTCCGCGAGCTGCGGCAACCGTCCACTGGCTTGGCACCGCAACCTGTGGCCGCTTGTAGTTCGGCCCAACCGCGCAGCCAGCCAGCAAAAGAGTTGAAATAACGAACGAGGTCC
>VBCK01000140.1 GCA_005882215.1 Betaproteobacteria bacterium
TTGGAAGAACATGCACCCGGGCGAGCAGTACGTCGACAAATACGTACGCCTTTATGAACACATCGACGACCCGGACTACGTGAGCAAGACCGAGGCGTTTTCGGCCTGGTACGAGAATACGATCGACTTGCCGGGCCGCTGGTACCTGCAGGCGATCAACGAGCTGTTCAAGGAGAATCGTCTTGCCACCGGCCGGTTCGTCGGCCTGGGACAGCGCCTGTCGTTGCACGACATCCGTTGCCCGCTCTATCTGCTGGCGGGAGAGTCGGACGACATCACGCCGAAAGAGCAGGTCTTCGCGGCCGAGCAGCTGGTCGGCACGCCCCGGGAGGCTATCGAGAAGGCGATGGCTCCGGGCGGGCACATCGGCCTGTTCATGGGCTCCAGAACCTTGCGGACGAATTGGCCGCAGATCGGAAAATGGATGCTGGCGGTGCAGCGGGGGCGCTGACGCCGCTGACGGCAGGCGCCTGCACGGCTGTCGGTCGAGTGGAGTAACGTTGTCCGGACTCGGATCAGGGAGGCCGATCATGGAGTCGATTCTGCGGCTCGCCTGTGCATGGATGATGGCGATCGTGCTGTGCGGATGCAGCACCGGCTGGTTTCACGTTGGGAGCGACTTCGATCTGAACGCGTTCACGAGCCGCGTGGAGCGCGGCGTCACGACCAGAGACCAGGTCCGCACCTGGCTCGGGGCGCCTCCCTCCACGGGAGTCAACGTGGACACGAATGGGCAGCGCTTCGAGGAATGGACCTACTATTTCGTCGAGGGCAGGATGGCGAGCCTGTCCGACACGACGCTCAAGACGCTGCAGATCAAGTTCGATTCGAAGGGGCTCGTTCAGGGCTGGGAGCTGTCGCAACCGCCCAAGTAGTTCGACGCCGCAGTTGTCCAGTTCGTCACTGCGCCGGCACGCCCTCGAAGAAATCGACGACCCCGGTTTCAAGCGAATACTCGGCGCCGACCACGAGCAACCCGCTGCTGCGCACCAGTTGCTCGATCAGCTGCGATCCGTGTCTCAGGTGGCTGACCGAGGCGCGGATATTCGCCCGCACCGCCTGCCGCACCAGGGTTTCGGGGTCGCGCCGCAGTTCGGTCGCCAGCAGCCCTTCGACCGACGGCCGGATGCGATCGACGATCGAATGCAGATTGCGCGACTGGTTCTCGCTCGGCCGCTGCAACTGCTCCAGGGTCGCCTGGATCGCGCCGCATCGCGAGTGACCCAGCACCACCACGAGTCGCGTGCCGAAGCGTTCGGCGGCGAACTCGACGCTGCCGATCTGGGATGGCGCGACGACGTTTCCGGCCACGCGGATCACGAACAGGTCGCCCAGCCCCTGATCGAACACGATCTCGACCGGCACGCGCGAGTCCGAACAGCCGAGAATCGCCGCGAAGGGCTCCTGGCCTGAGGCCAGGTCGCCGCGATGGGTCCGGGCCGAGCGGGACTCGAGGCCCGAATCGCCGGCGGCGAAGCGGCGGTTGCCCTCCCGCAGGCGTTCGAGTGCGTGCAGAGCGGATGTCATCGAGCCGGATTATGCCGGCACGGTTTCCCGCTCCATGGCGAGTTCGGCCTTCAGGCTTTCGACGTCTCGGAAAATCGTCGCGATCGCCAGCACGCGCCCCTGGCGCTTGTAGCGCAGCAGGCAGTCGCGCGCTTCGATATCTCCGTCCACTTCGATCCGGTCCCAGGCCTCGGCATGTCCGACGTAGTTGATCTGAACGTCGTAGTGCTGGCTCCAGAAGAAAGGCACCGCGTCGAATTTCTCGCGATACCCGAGCATGTTGCGCGCTGCCGTCTGGCCCTGGCGCTGTGCGACCACCCAGTGCTCGACGCGGATCGCCGCGCCGCTGCGCGGATCGGGCCAGCGGGCGATGTCCCCTGCCGCGTAAACGCCCGGCGCGCCGGTCTCGAGATAGTTATTCACCAGCACACCCCGGTCCAGCGCAAGACCGGCCGCCTCGGCGAGTTCAGTGCGCGGACGCACACCTACTCCCATCACGACCAGGTCGGCATCCAGCGCCAGACCGCTTTTCAGCATCATCCGGGTTCCGTCGATCGCCTGGACCGTGTCCTCCAGGTGAAACCGGACGCCGTGCTCTTCGTGCAGCGCGCGCACGAAGTCGCCCATCTGCGGTCCCAGCACATGCTGCATCGGACGCGAGTCCGGCGCCACGACGTCGACCTGGATCGAGCGTGCGCGCAGCGCGGCGGCCACCTCCAGGCCGATGAAACTCGCGCCGATCACCACGGCGCGCCGCGCGCTGCCGGCGCGATCGATGATCGCGCGGCAGTCGGCCAGCGAGCGCAGCGTGTGAACCTGCGGCGCGGCCGAGCCTGGAAACGACAGCCGGTTCGGCTCGGCGCCGGTGGCAAGCAGCAGTCGGTCGAACGGCAGCGTGCGACCGCCCGCGAGCGCAACCGCCCGCGACTTCAAGTCGATGCCCGCCACCTTGGCGCCCAGCTGCAGCTCGATGGCGTGATCCGGGTAGAAGTTCGCCGGGCGCAGCGGCACCCAGTCTTCCGGTGCGTTGCCCGCCAGATAATCCTTCGACAGATTGGGCCGGTCTACCGGGGGCGACTCGTCGTCGCTGAGCATCACGATGCTGCCCTGGTAGCGCTCACGCCGCAGCATCTCGGCTGCTGCAAAGCCGGCTGCTCCGCCGCCGACGATCACGATTCGTCCCGGTGCTGGCCCGCTCGCTTCGCCCGCTGGCCGGCGATCGGCGGCGACGGCTTTCTTCCGGGTGCGCACAGTGATCTTTCCGTCGAGCACATCGACCGCCCAGCACGAAACAGGGCTCAGCGCCGGCGCGCGCAGCGCTTCCCCGGTGCGCAGGCTGAAACAGGCGTGATGCCAGGGGCAGCGGACCGTTTCGCCCGCGATGATTCCTTCTGCCAGCGGCCCGTTGTAGTGCGTGCAGGTCGCCCCGATCGCGAAGAACTCGGCGCCACGGCGCGCAAGAAGCACCGCTTCGTCGCCGATGTGGCCGACCAGCATCTGCCCGTCGCCCAGGTCGGCCAGTCGGATGCCCTGGGTCAGGTCCGGGCCGGTTGGGGTCGATTCGGCGGAGGACATCGGATACTCCCGTTGCGGTGGACGTCGTTCCCCCGCGCCGGTCGATTGTGCACCCGCTCGGCACAGACAGTGACCGGTGCGTTACATCGGTGCGGCAATACCGGTCAGGCCCGCAAGGTCATTAGCGGTCGCTGCGAGTTCGACGTCAGGCCGTAGACGGTTCAGACTATATCCATCATTGTCTTTCGCTTGCGGACCGGCGTCCGCCGAGTCCGAGTCGCCCATGTCCACCATGTCCAGCCCCATTCCGGCGGATCTTGAGAGCCGGCGCCACCAGCTGTTTCCGGAATTGACCGAGGCGGAAATTGCTCGCGTCGGCAGGTTCGGCAGCGTGCGGCGCTACGGGCGTGGTGAACGGCTTCTGACCGCCGGAGAACCCAGCCCCGGAATGCTGGTCGTTTTGAAGGGAGCGGTGGCGATTAGCCAGCGCGACGGCCTTGGCCACGTCGTCCCGGTCGCGCGTCACACGCGCGGGCAGTTCCTGGCCGAGGTAGGTCAACTCTCCGGTTTGCCTGCGATGGTCGATGCGCATGCCGACGAAGACGTTGAAGCGCTTCTGGTGCCGCCGGCGCAATTGCGCGCGCTGATCATCGCCGAGGCGGATCTGGGCGAGCGGATCGTGCGCGCGCTGATTCTGCGCCGGGTCGGTTTGATTCAATCCGGGGCGAGCGGGCCTGTGCTGATCAGCGAGGGGGAGTCGGTCAACCTGCTGCGAATCCAGAATTTCCTGCGCCGCAACGGGCACCCGCACCACGCCGTCGACGCCGCTGCCGACAGCGAGGCCGCCGCTCTGCTGCGGCAGTACGGCGGCGCCACGCCGGACGTGCTGGTCGTCTGTCCGAACGGTTCGACGCTGCTGAATCCTTCCGAATCGACGCTGGCCCGCTGCCTGGGCATGCTCGACTCGGCCGACCACGACGAGCTGTACGACGTGGCGGTCGTGGGCGCCGGACCAGCCGGACTCGCGACCGCCGTGTATGCGGCCTCCGAAGGCTTGCGCGTGATCGTGCTCGACTGCCGAGCGTTCGGCGGCCAGGCCGGGGCCAGCGCGCGCATCGAGAACTACCTTGGCTTCCCGACCGGCATATCGGGGCAGGCACTGGCCGGCCGGGCCTTCGTGCAGGCGCAGAAATTCGGTGCCGAGATCCTGATTCCTGCCGAGGTGCTCTCGCTCGACTGCAGCAGGGCCCGCACTGACGGGGAGATCGTGCTGAAACTTGTCGACGGACGCCGACTCCGATCCCGGACCGTTGTGATCGCCAGCGGTGCACGCTATCGGCGCCCCGCCGTTCCGGGATTAAGCGAATTCGAGGGCAGAGGTGTTTGGTATTGGGCATCCGCGATCGAAGCGAAGATGTGCGAGAAGTCCGAGGTGGCCCTGGTCGGCGGAGGAAATTCCGCTGGGCAGGCCGCGGTGTTCCTGGCGGGGTATGCCGCTAAAATTCTGATGCTCGTGCGCGGTCCGAGCCTTGCGGCCAGCATGTCACGCTATCTGATCGACCGGATCGGCGCCACGCCGGCCATCGAGCTGCGGCCTGAAACAGAACTCACGCAGCTTCACGGCGACCCGGTCGCGGGTCTTTCCGCCGTATCCTGGTACGACCGCCGGGCGGGGGTCGCGGAGCAGCGCTCGATCCGCAACGTCTTTCTGTTCGTCGGCGCCGAACCCGAGACAGACTGGCTGATCGGCTGCCGCATTGGCCTGGACGCCAATGGCTTCGTGCTCACCGGCCGGGCTGCCGGCGGCCTCGCCGACGGCCACGAACCGGCTCCGCTGGAGTCGAACTTGTCCGGGGTTTTTGCGGTGGGCGATGTGCGCTCCGGCTCGGTCAAGCGCGTCGGCGGCGCCATCGGTGAGGGTGCCGCGGTCGTCGGCATGATTCACCAGCGCCTGGCGGCGACACAGGCTGTGATCTGAACGCTGAAAGGAACGAAAATGCAAAGCAAAGACGCGGATCGATCGGTTCTGGACCACATCGGACATCTGGTCGCGGAAGAGCACCATTTGCTCGAGCGCGGATCGCTCGATGCCTCCGACAGCAATCGGCTCAAGGCCCTGCAGGTCCAGCTGGATCAGTGCTGGGATCTGTTGCGCCAGCGCCGGGCGCTTCGCGAAACGGGCCACGACGCCGGCGAGGCGCAAGTGCGGCCGCCGGAGGTCGTTGAAAAATACCTCGGCTGATCCTGTTGCGGCACGATCGGCTCAATCGCCGTCCGGCGGTTCAGCCGGGCGGACAGCGCCGAACGCGCACGAGGAAGGAATGGAGAATCTGTGCGAGGCGGTGCCGCAGAACAGCTGGTGCCCGCAATAAAGGATCAGGGGCGGGCGCCCGCGCAATGCGCCAGCGACTCGAAGCCGACGCAACACGAAACCGGCCGCCAGTAGAACCATCCGTAGCGCCCGTCGGCGCTGGTCTGGACCGGCCGGTCGGAGGAGGACGCCTGCGGCAGCGGCTGCTCCCCGACGTCGAAGCAGGTGCTCACGGCCGGATAGGCCTGCTGCATCCGCCCGGCCAGATCCACCGGAAACGGGAACGTCGCGAGTTGATCGCGCGCGATGCTGAGCGCGCGAAACGCGGTCTTGGCCGAGTACACGACCGGCGGCGTGCCCAGGTCGCGCATCTGGCGCGGATACAGGGAGCCCCAGTGGCCCAGGCTGGCCGGATCCAGCGCCCGCCACGAATCGAACGCGAACAGATCGCGGCAGCCGGTGCGCCAGTTCACCGCATCGGCCTCGGACGCATAGGCGAGCGAGGGCAGCAACGAAGCGGAACCTGACACGCCGCTCGACACCAGTGCCGCGACAACCGAGGATGCGGCGCCGCACGCCAGATCGGCCGCCGCCGATGGCGGCGGCCCGACTGACCGCGCATCCGAAGGCTGGCAGCGCAGGCAGGGCAACTGCCCCGCCAGCAGCCAGACGGCGTTGCCGAGCACCCAGGCGTGCGCTTCCGCCGTGTTATCCAGCCCCGAGTGCGATGAGCTCAGCGTGCCGTCCGATCCGGCCGCAGCCGGCAGGGGCACCGACAGCAGCGAATCGCCGGGAGCGCGCACCGTCTCCGCAAAGGCAACCGGCACATACATCCGGATCCAATAGCCGCACGGATTGGGGCCGCACCAGCACAGCCCAAGCACCTGGGTGCGCGTGCAGGCAGGCTCCGGGCTGATCCAGCGCGCCAGTCCGAGCGGACCGAGGGGCGGCTCGGCGGCCACGCGGGCCGGCAGTAGCGAGAGGGACGCGAGCAGCGGCGCGAGCAGCTGCACGCGTCCGCTTGGCCGGCGGCGTGCCGGCCGTCTCGAGGTGATTTGATGGACCATCGGCAGATGGTGATTGTCGATGCCGGATCGGGGCGCCGCACTGCCGGCGGCGATAGCGGCGCCATGCCAGATACCGCGCCGTCGCGGGCCGGCGCCGCGCCATGGAAGACGCCCATCGCGCAGGTGCGAATACGCCCGATGTCGTCTGATGGCCACCACCCTAGGATGGCGAGGTGAACGCGACGGCACCCCAACTCGATCCGCGGGCCAATCCGGCGGCCCACGCGCGGATCGACGAGCTGCTGGCGCCCCTGCGAACGATCGCCGAGGCCCGGCTCGACATCGAGTTGGGCGAGCGCCTGCGCCAGATCGTGCCGGCGTCCCACTGCCTGTGCGTGCTCGCCGATTCCGGAGGAACAGGGTTGGCTTTGGCGCCGCTACAGCTGCACGGATCGATGCATCGCGAGCTACAGGGACTGTACTCGACGCTGATCGGCGAGCGCGATCCGCTGGCGATGCGGGCGCGCCAGGAATGGCGTCCGCTGGTCGCGCCGATCGACCAGCACGCAGCCTGGGTCCGGTCCCAGGTGCGGCACGCGGACACCTTCGTCGCGTGGCTGCACCGCAATGGCGCCAGCGGCGCCAGCCACCTGGCGGTGGTGCCGGCGCGCGGCCGCCTGACGCGCGGCACGCTGTTCGTGTTTTCGGCGCGTGCGCCGGTCGAGGCCGAGGTGCTTGCGCTCTTTTACGCGGCGCAGCGGCTGGCCGTGACGCTGGAGCTGCGGCATCGCCCGTTCATCGCCGAGTTGATGGCGATGCGCTTTTCCCCGCGCGAGGCCGACGTGCTGCGGGCGGGGCTGAAAGGATCGGCCGACGAGCAGATTGCAGCCTGGCTCGGCCTGTCGGTCGATGCAATCCGCTACTACTTCAAGAAGTTCAAGCACCGGGTGCCGCCGGTGATCGGCCACATGAAGCCGCGCGATCTGGCGCGCATACTGCACCAGTTGGACAGGCTGTAGGCTTGTGTCGTGAGTCGGAAGCGGGCCGTGTCCTGAGTCGGAGGCGGGCCGGAGTGTGTGACCGGGTGCGGTTCCGCTCGCGTTACGCCCTTCGCCGGTGACGGGGGCTCGGGCGTGCTGACCTCGCTCCACCGCACCCACCTGCAGCGCCAGGTGCTGCACACGACCGACCGGATCGGGCAACCGAAGACGTCTTCGGCTCGCAGTGCGCTGCATGCTCTCAATCCCGACGTCCAGGTGGTCGAGGTGCCGCAGCGGGCGGGGGCCGATGAGCTCGATCCGCTGGTGGCGGAGGCAGAGATCGTGTTGGATTGCAGCGACAATTTCGCCACGCGGCACGCGCTGAATCGGGCCTGCGTGCGGCACGGGCGCCCGCTCGTGTCGGGCGCCGCGGTGCGCTTCGATGGGCAAGTGGCGACCTTTGACCGGCGTGCACGGGACGCGGCGTGCTACGCGTGCCTGTTCCCGGAATCCGCCGATGCGCAGGACGAGTTGTGCTCGACGATGGGGGTGTTTGCGCCGCTTACCGGCATCGTCGGCTGCATCCAGGCGGCCGAGGCTCTTAAGCTGGCCGCCGGCCGGGCGGCGAGCCTTGGCGGCCAGCTGATGATCATCGACGCGCTGACGATGCAGTGGCGCTCGCTTGCGATCGGCCGCGACCCGAACTGCCCGGTGTGCGCAGCCGCCGCTGGATGAAGCAAGGACAGGAGCGGCGCGGATCGAAGGCCGGCCGCGCCAGCCGGCAGCCCGTCAGGTCGCCGGACCGATCAGGATGGTCAGCTGGAGGTCCAGACCGTCGGTAGGCTGCTTTCGGAAGCCGCTCTTGGCGAACCGGTGCCAGCGTCCCAGCACGAAAGCGACAGCCAGCGAAGCCCGCGCTCCGGTATCCAGGTCGGCCGGCATTTCGCCTTGCGAGACGGCCACGCGCAGGCTCTGGCGTAACGAAGCCTCGATCCGCTCCAGCAGTTGATTCATCCGGTCCTGGAGCCGGTCATTTTCGTTGACCAGGGCGTCACCGATCAGCACCCGGGTCATGCCCCGGTTCGTTTGCGCGAACTCCAGCAGCATTTGGACGATCCGCCGAGCCTGGCGCGGCCCGGAGTCTTCTTTGCTGGAGATGTCATTGATCAGCCCGAAGATCGTCGTCTCGATGAACTCGATCAAGCCCTCGAACATCTGGGCCTTGCTGGCGAAATGGCGGTACAAGGCCGCCTCCGACACGTCCAGCTTGGCCGCCAGGGCGGCGGTTGTCACCTTTTCGCCGCGGGGATCCTCCAGCATCGATGCCAGTGTCTGCAGGATCTGCAACCGCCGGGTGCCTGGCTTGCGCCGGGCCTTGCCGGCCTCGGTGCTGTCGGTTGTCTGGGTCGGGATTTCCATCGGCGGCCTCGCGGAGCGGCAAATCTACCGGAATCCCACCGGACGTGGGGAATTACTCACTTAGAAGCCGGTGCTGGGACGTGCCGTCGCGGTGGGGTACGCCCATGGCAACCGTATCTTAGTGCACGCTAAGGCGCCTGGCACAGGCAGTGCGCCAGTACGCGAGGGGTCACCCCGTTGCTCAGCAGACGTTTGAAGTCTGCGCCCACGCCGGCTGCTGGCGCGTCGGCACCAAAAAGCAGCCCGGTGGGCACAGGACCGACCATCTGCAGCGCTGCACGTGCGGCGCCCTGGGCGAAAAGGTCCAGCAAGCGGGTCAGCCCTTTGGGCTCCAACTCGATGTACATGGTGCGGAAACCTGGGGTGAGCTTTGCATGCTGCGCCGCATCATGGATGGCGGCAGCCAAACCCCCAAAGCCGTCCACCAGGTGGCGTTCGTGCGCCTGCCGCCCAGTCCAAACCCGTCCCTGCGCCACTTCCTCGATCTGTTCCGCGGTTGCGTGCCTGCTGGCCGCGGCCCGCGCCAGAAACTCCTGGTAAATGTGGCCGACGCTGGCCTGGATCACCTGGCCGAAGCGCGGGTCCAGCGGCCGGCGCAGATCCGGCCCGCCCGCCAACCAGGTCGTCGTCACGCCGCCGGTGTGCACGCCCAGCTTGTCCAGGGTCTTGTCGAACGTCGGCACCAGCCCGAATACGCCGATCGAGCCGGTAATGGTGGCCGGATCGGCCAGCACCTCGTCGGCTGAAGTCGATACCCAGTAGCCGCCGGAGGCTGCCACGTCGCTCATCGAAACGATCACCGGCTTTCCGGCCTTGCGCGTGATTTCCAGCTCACGCCGGATCAGCTCGGCTCCGAAAGCGCTTCCGCCGGGCGAATCGACCCTCAGAACCAGCGCTTTGACGGTGTCGTCGTCGCGTGCATGCCGGATCAACTCGGCCGTCGAACGACCACCGATCGCGCCCTGCGGGGCATCGCCATCGACGATGTCGCCCTGCACCACCACCACCGCCACCTGCGTACTGCGGTCGCCGCTGTCGGGCAGCCCGTAGCGGTACTCCTGGAACGACACCTGGCGGAAGGTCTTGTGGGCCGGATCCTCGGCGCCACGCTTTATCAGCAGGGCCCGCAGCTCATCACGGGTCATCAGCGCGTCGACCAGCTTCTCCGACAGGGCCAGCTTCGCCAGGTCGCCCCCGGCAGCACCCAGGCGCACCGGCAGCTCATCGATCATCCGGCCGAGCGCGCCCGTTGGCAGCTTGCGCGCCTGCTCCACCTGCCCGGTGTAGCTGGTCCAGGCGTCGTTCAGCCAGAAGGATTCGGCCTCCTGCGCCTCGCGCGAAGGCGCGTTGTTCACGAACGGCTCCACGAAACTCTTGTATTTCCCGACGCGAAACACGTTGACCGTCACGCCAAGCCGGTCCAGCGCATCGCGGTAATAGTTCCGGTATCCGCCCAGACCGGTCAGCAGCACGGCGCCGCTCGGATGCAGGTAGACCTGATCCGCGTGCGCGGCCAGGTAGTACTGGGCCTGGCTCATCTGCGAACCCCACGCCAGGATCTGCTTGCCGGCCGAGCGGAACCGTTCCAGCGCGGCTGCGACTTCGTTCAGCTTCGCCATGCCCGCGCTGCCCATGTCGTCCAGGATCAGCACCGCCCGCGCGATGTTCGGATCGCGGGCGGCAGCATCCAGTACGGCGACCACGTCGCGCAGCTGCGTCTCGCGTTCGACGCCGCCCAGCGCCTCGGCCAGCTGAGCCTCGCGCGCGCTGCCGCTGTACTGCTCGACCAGGTCTCCCCTGAGCACGACCACGAGCGCGGTGTTCTCCGACAGGCGCGGGCGCGAGCTGGTGAACAGCGCGACCGCCAGCACGACGACGATCAGCAGAAACAACACGTTCAGCACCAGCCGGCGGGTCGCGTCGACCAGGCGCAGGAAGCCCCCGAGAGTGCGGCGCAGCCATCCGGGTTCAGAGTCAGCCATGGGTTCTCCGAGTGCGTGTCAACGTTACAAAAGAAACGATGGCGGCTGACAGTGCTTCGCGAGACGCCGCCCTGTGCCCCTCGTTCTGTTCCTTCTGGCCTTTCCGGCTGAAGGCCGGGAAAAGCTTAGCCCAGTCGGCGGGCGAGCTGGCGCACGGTGCGCACCCGCGCGTCGACGTACGCGCCCCCGGCCAGCGCGCGCCGCGCCACAGGCCGGATCCGCAGCACCGTCGCGAAGCCTGCGGCCCGGGCCGACTTCAGGTTGACCGCGCTGTCGTCGACCAGCACGGCTCGGCCCGCGTTGGCGCGGCCGGCCAGGCCTTCGCGCGCCAGAACGGCCCGCAGCATTGCGATGGAGGGCTTGGGGCGGAACCGCCCGTGCAGGCGCAGCCGCTCGATCGGATAGCGCACGCGGATGTGGCGGTGCAGTCCAAGCCGCCTCAGCACCTGCGCAGCATAGGCGCCCGGCGCGTTGCTCAGAAGCACTTTGCGGCCCGGCAGGCGCGCCACCATGCGCGCCAGGCCCCGCTCGATCCGCATCAGCTCTTCGACCCGGAAGTCGTGCGTCTCGCGCAGGAAACGGTGCGGATCGACGTCGTGATGGCGCACCAGACCGAGCATCGTGGCGCCGTAGCGGCGCCAGTAGTCGTGCCGCAGCTGGTCGGCCTGCTCCCGCGTCAGCTCCAGATGGCGCTGGACGAAATCGGTCATCCGGGAGTCGATCGCGGCGAAGATCGCGTGCGAGGCTTCGTGCAGCGTATCGTCCAGGTCGAAAAACCAGACCCTGCGGGCGCGTCGGCCCGTGGATGGCCTCAATGCGACCGAATCATCGTGCCTACGCCTCGATCGGTCAGGATCTCCAGCAGCAGGCAATGGTCGACGCGCCCGTCGATGATGTGCACCGAGTTCACCCCGCCGTGGGCTGCCTCCAGCGCCGACGAAATCTTGGGCAGCATCCCGCCGGAGATCGTGCCGTCGGTAAACAGCTCCTCGATGCGCGAGGCGGTCAGACCCGTGATCAGCCGTCCGTCGCGGTCGAGCACGCCGGGCGTGTTGGTCAGCAGCACCAGCTTTTCCGCGCACAGGATCTCTGCGATCTTGCCGGCCACCAGGTCGGCATTGATGTTGTAGGACAGGCCGTCTGCGCCGAATCCGATCGGCGAGATGACCGGGATGAACGCGCCGTCCTGCAGCGCCCGCACCGGCGACGGATCGATCGCCTCGATCTCGCCGACCTGTCCCAGATCGTGGGTGAGGCTCGGGTCGTCGCGGTCGGGCAGGCGCATCCGGCGCGCCTGGATCAGGCCGCCGTCTTTGCCCGTGAGGCCGACAGCCTGCCCGCCGAACCGGTTGATCAGCATCACGAGTTCCTGCTGAACCTGACCGGCCAGCACCCACTCGACGATTTCCATCGTCTCGGCGTCGGTGACCCGCATGCCTTGGACGAACCGCGACTTCTTGCCGACCCGCTCCAGCGCATCATCGATCTGCGGCCCGCCGCCGTGGACCACGACCGGCTTCATTCCGACCAGTTTCAGAAGCACGATGTCGTGCGCGAAGCTTTCCTTCAGCGGCTGCTGCGTCATCGCATTGCCGCCGTACTTCACGACGATGGTGCGCCCGTGGAAACGGCGGATGTACGGAAGCGCCTCGGACAGGATTTCGGCCTTCAGCTCGGTCGGAATCTGCGCCCGGTCCATGGGTCGTGGCAGGTCGATGCGATGGGCTTGATGCAACCGGAAACGGACAGCTCTCGATCAGTCTAGCATCGCCGCGCAGACTTCCTGCCGCGCAAACGGGTTCGGGTCGAGCTCAGCTCTCGCCGAGCAGGCGCTTGAGCCGACGTTTCGCCGCCTGGCGCCGGCCGCCCGGCGTCGCCGTGTGCGGACCGGCCGGCCGCCGCCGTGCCGCCACCACCAGCGGATTGCGTGGCCGCAGCCCGTCGGTGCGAAATACGAGCTTCTGGCGGGTCCTCAGTGCCTTGGCCATCTGACAGGCTGTTGCAAAGCTACTGCGCGGGCCGATTTGCGACCTGCGGTGCTCGCTGTATTCCTCATCGAGTGCCGCTGCTCGGTCGCAACTCGGCCCTGCTCGCTACGCTTCTCAACAGCCTGCTACAGCACATAGCGGGCCAGGTCCTCGTTTGCGGCCAGCTCCGCCAGACGCTGATCGACGTAGGCCGAGTCGATCACGGCGCTCTGTGCGCTCTGGCTGGCGGCCTCGTACGAGATGTCCTCGAGCAGCTTTTCCATCACCGTGTGCAGCCGGCGCGCCCCGATGTTCTCGGTGCGCTCGTTGATCGTGAAGGCGATCTGCGCCAGACGGGATACGCCGTCCGGCGTGAATTCGAGCGTCACGCCCTCGGTCGCCAGCAAGGCCTCGTACTGGCGGACCAGGCAGGCATCGGTGCCGGTCAGGATGCGCTCGAAGTCGGAGGCCGACAGGGATTCGAGTTCGACCCGGATCGGGAAGCGTCCTTGCAGTTCGGGCATCAGATCGGATGGCTTGGACAGGTGGAACGCGCCGCTGGCGATGAAGAGAATATGGTCGGTGCGGATCATCCCGTACTTGGTATTCACGGTCGTGCCCTCGACCATCGGCAGCAGGTCGCGCTGCACGCCCTGGCGCGACACGTCGGCGCCCTGCACTTCGCTGCGGCTGGCGATCTTGTCGATCTCGTCCAGGAACACGATGCCGTTGGCCTCGACATTGGCGATCGCCCTCAGCTTCAATTCGTCGTCGTTGACCAGGCGCGCGGCTTCCTCGTCGGCCAGCGCCCGCAGCGCCTCGCGCACCTTCAGCTTGCGCGTGCGACGCCGCCCGCTGCCCAGGTTCTGGAACATCGACTGGATCTGCTGCGTAAGCTCCTCCATGCCGGGCTGGGCGAGCACCTCCAGTTGTGCCGATGGCGCCGCCAGCTCGATCTCGACGTCCTTTTCGTCGATATCGCCTTCGCGCAGCTTTTTGCGCATCTTCTGCCGCGTGCCGCCGTCGCCCTCGCGCTCCGCCTCGCGCCCCGTCAGGTCGCGCGCCGGCGGCAGCAGCACGTCCAGCAGCCGCTCCTCCGCCGCTTCTTCGGCGCGCGCGCGCACTTTGCGCATCTCGGCCTCGCGCGTCTGTTTCACCGCGATATCGGCCAGGTCGCGGATGATCGAATCGACGTCTCGCCCTACGTAGCCGACCTCGGTGAACTTGGTCGCCTCGACCTTGATGAAGGGCGCGTCGGCCAACCGCGCCAGGCGGCGCGCGATCTCGGTCTTGCCCACGCCGGTGGGCCCGATCATCAGGATGTTCTTCGGTGCGATCTCGCTGCGCAGCGGCTCGGCCACATGTTGGCGGCGCCAGCGGTTGCGCAGGGCGACCGCCACTGCCCGCTTGGCGCGCTGCTGGCCGACGATGTGCTTGTTCAGCTCGTGGACGATTTCCTTCGGAGTCATCATCGGGCGCCCACCATCACTCGAGCGTCTCGATCGTATGGCTCTGGTTGGTGTAGATGCACAGATCGGCTGCGATCGACAGCGCGCGGGCCACGATGTCGGCCGGTTTCAGATCGGTATTGTCCAGCAGGGCCCGCGCGGCGGCCTGCGCATAGGGACCCCCCGAGCCGATCGCCACCAGACCCAGCTCCGGCTCGAGTACGTCGCCGGTACCGGTGATGATCAACGAGCACTCGCGATCCGCCACCGCCAGCATCGCCTCCAGCCGGCGCAGGATCCGGTCCGTGCGCCAGTCCTTGGCCAGCTCGACGGCCGAACGCATCAGGTTGCCCTGATGCTTGTCCAGGCGCGCCTCGAAGCGCTCGAACAGCGTGAAGGCATCGGCGGTCGCGCCCGCAAAACCGGCCAGGATCCGGTCCTGGTACAGGCGCCGGACCTTGCGCGCGGTGCGCTTGATGACGATGCTGCCCAGCGTCACCTGGCCGTCGCCGCCCATCGAGACCGCGGGGCCACGGCGCACCGAAAGAATCGTGGTGCCGTGAAATTCGTTCAATTGCGGCGAAGCTGGACCTCGGCCACCGCCGATATGCCCAACAGCTGCAGCAGCGCGCCCACCAGCGCGTTGACGTTGCGGAATTCGACCGTCGTGCCCAGCTGCTGCAGCTTGATCACGTGGCCGAGCAGGGCCGAGGCCGCCGAGAAGGCCACCCGCCGCAGGTGCCGGCACTCCACCGTCAGCCGCTGCTGCGAGCGTGCGCCGACCTTCATCCGGCCGAACAGCGGCTCGCCGTCGCCAACGATGTCACCACGCCAGTCGAGCGGATCGACCACGCTCGGCGCGGCCGTGGTTCCGGCCCGCGTCTTGATGTTGGCCGAGAAAGGCTCCCAGGACGGCGGCGACACCTCGTACGTGATGCAGTACTGGATTCCCGTTTCCTCGAAATCGCCCTGCCGGTTCAGCAGCCGCTGCACATCCAGCATCAGCATCCAGCAGGCGTCCGAGCTGTCGCGCCGGCCCGGCTCGATCGCCGCGCGCAGCGGGTTGAGCAGCTGATCGGCGCCCTGCACGATCAGTTCATGGCTGGCGCGCTTGAACGCGTTGAACACGCGCAGCAGCAGCTCAGCGCCGACCGCATCGATGCTGCGCGCTTCCGACACGTCCAGCGTCAGCGTCGCGTTGGTCATCGCGAGCGCCTTCAGGTGCTCGAGCGGCTTCACGATGTTGGCGCCAACCGCCGCCGGCAGCTTCACGACCGGGCTGTCGCTCTTCGGGTCGACTCGCGCACCCGTGGGCTCATAGTCGAGCCAGCCCGGCGCGGAATTCTCGAAGCGCAGCGCGTACTGCATCGTCAGCTTCTCGAAGCCGGCCTTGTCGCCGCGCTGCTGCATGAACTCGAACATCATCAGCCAGGCGCGTTCGGTGGCCAGGCCCAGCCGGTCGGCCTCGATCGCCGAGCGCAGCACGGCCTCGGCGGCCTGGTCCTGTCCGTTGGCAAACAGGATCGCGGTCTCGTCCAGCGCCGAACTCGAGTCGCTGGTACCCAGTTCGATCGCTTCGATTCCGTAGCTGGTCGCATCCTCGCCCGGATCGAACGGCTCTTCGGCCTGGGCTGGGGCGGGCTCCATTTCCAGCGGGGGCAGCTCGGCATCTTCCTCGCTTGCGGGCAGCGGCTCGCTCGATCCCGGGGCGCCCAGCACGGAATTGGCTGCTATGTTGTCGCGCGGGGCGCCGCGTGGCCGCAGGAAGTCCTGCGACATCTCCGACTCGATCGCGTCGATCTTGGCCGCAGTGGCCATTCCCAGGTTGCGGGCCAGTTCCCGGTCAGGGATCGCGTTCTCGGTGGTTGCGAAGCTCGGCGCTGAGGGGGTCGAAGTGCGGTTCAGCGAGCGGTTGACCGGTCCAGGCAGCGGACGGGACAGCGTTCGAGCATCGTGCGGGGCGGGGCGCGCCGGGGAGCGCGCGGCGTGCGAGTGTGGGCCGCGTCCCGCGACTTTCTTCGCGGGTTTCGAGTCCTTCTTGAAGAACGAGAACACCACGTGCTAGATCCTGACGTTCAGTGCAGATTGTGCAATCGAACTCGGGACGGTCGCCAAGGAAACCCCTGAGCCGTCGTAGACAAAGCGACGGTCCGGTACTCCATCATCGAGCCGCTCGCTCCGATCGCAGCGATTCGACTCAATATAACAATTATCCCATTTCTTAAGGGTCCGAGTCTGCTGGGCTTTAGGCCCCGCCCCGGGATTTATGCGCCGTAAGGCGTGTTCGATGCAAGGGGACACGTTCGGTTAAAATAACGGCTGCGGAGCAGTCGCAAACGCGGAGCCAACAGGATGATCACGACAGCCACGACGGTAGGCGCCTACTTGCGGGATTTGCCGCCTGACCGCCGGGTCGCCATGGCGCGCGTATGCAGCATGATCCGCCGCTCGGCCCGTGGTGTGCGGGAAAGCATGCGCTACGGGCTGGCCTTCTACGAGTTGGATGGGCCTTTGTTCGCGCTCGAGTCCGGGCGCCGCCATATGTCGTTGTACGTGGCCGAGCAGGAAGTGGTGCTGCGGCACAAGGAGGCGCTGGCGGGCGTGAATGCGGCGCGCAGCTTCATCCGATTCTCCGACTTCAACCGATTGCCGCTCGACGTGGTCGAGAAGATCGTGCGCGAATCGGTGGTGGCTCGTCGTGCGCGCGCCGCCAACGGAACGATTCCGACGCAGGCCGAGCTGCTGAAGCTGTGGGCGATCAAGGAGCAGGCCGCGCAGGCGCCGCAGGCCGTGACGCGCGCGGTGGCAGCACCCGCGGCGAAGCCAGCCCTTGCGCGGGGCGAGGCTGTGAAGCGGACAGCGAGCCGAACCCCCGCGTTGCGGCGGGCCAATGGCGCGAAGGCACCGGCGCGTGGCACCGCCGAACGCCGACCGGCCCGCAGCTCGTAAAGTTAGGTCCAAAAAATCACGTAGGACCCTCACCCCGGCTACGCCGGGCAACGCCCGGCTCCTCTCCCTAAAGGGAGGGGGAGGCCACCAGTCCCTTTCCAACGCAAGGGGTGGAAGTTCAATTGGATGGCGGTTCGCGCGGCTCCGACGGCGGGGGCTGATCGCGCATCGACCAGGCTGGATTGGCGGCGGGCTTGATGGCCGGCGGCTTGTTGTGCTGCGCGAACCAGCGCCATCCGGCGTACAGGCAGCCGATCTCCAGCGCCAGCCCGGCGATCTGCAGCGGCCAGTTGCGGTACGCGCCTCCGACCGCGAACAGCACGATGCCGCCAAGCGCGGCCAGCACGAATGCAACGATTCGCAACGACATCACCGCTCCCAGATCAACGGCGCGTCAGACGGCGCTTCAAGTCCAGGCCCACGCCCTTGTTCACGAACTGCACTGTAGCGACCCGGGCCGGGTCGATTTCGCCGCCCGAATACAGCCCAGCAGCCACCATGCTCCGGAAGAAATGCCGGATGCGCTCGATGTTCATCGTTCCGATGCCCAGCGTGAGCGCCTCGGACGAATCGACGATGCCCTGCGAACGCATCAGTGCGACCGACGCTTCCAGCTCCTGTTCGCCGATTTCCGGATTGTCGCGCAACATCGCCGCATGCGCGGCCCGGCGGTCTCCGTACAGGTAGCTGTTCCAGCCGAGGATCGAGGCGTCGACGAAGCGCTGGACCAGGTCGGGGCGGTTGCGCACCGTCTCGGCGCGGGCTTCGATCAAGGTGGAGTACGTGTCGAAGCCGTGATCGGCCAGCAGATGCACGACCGGATCGAAGCCCCCCTGGCGCCTGACATAAATCGGCTCGGCGATCGAATAGCCCTGCTGCAGCGCGCGCGGGTTGGCAAGGAACGGTCCGAGGTTGAAGTTGTACGGCCGCAGCTGCTCGTCGCGAAACCCCTGGGTCACCGTCAGCCACTGCCACCAGGTGAACTGCGCGTCCTTGGCGACGAACACCACCGGCGCATCCTTCAGAAGCTCGAACCGTTCGTAGCCCTGGCCCGGATGCGCGATCAGCGCCTGTGGATCCTTCTGGAAGATCGCTGCGACTTCGACGGTGGGAACGCCATTCTTCTGGTTGTCGAACGCGTGCAGCAGGTTTCCCGTCATCAGGAAATCGATACGGCCTGCCGGCAGCAGAGGCCGGTTGTTCACCTGGGGCCCGCCCTGCCGAATCGTGACGTTCAGCCCGTAGCGCGCGTACGTGCCGTCGGCCAGAGCCTGGTAGAAACCGCCGTGCGCGGCCTGCGCCTTCCAGTTGGTGGCGAACACGACCGCGTCGGGCTGCGCGCATGCTGCCGCCGGCAGCAGCGCCGCCCAGGCGTACAGCAGGCTTGCACCGGCGCTCTTCAACAGCCTGTCAAGCGGCGCGCTCGTTGGCTCGAGCCGGCAGCGTAAACCAGAACGTGGCGCCGTGGCCGGGTGCAGCCTGCGCCCAGACGCGTCCCCCGTGGCGTGCAACGATGCGCTGGACGGTCGCCAGCCCGATCCCGATGCCGGGAAACTCCTCCTCGCGGTGCAGTCGGGTGAACGGGGTGAAAAGGCCGCCGGCGTGCTTCATGTCGAACCCGGCGCCGTTGTCGCGCACGAAAAACGCGCGCTGCGTGCCGAGTGCGGATGCACCGATTTCGATGCGCGCGTTGCCCGCGTCGCGCGTGTATTTCCAGGCGTTTTCGAGCAGGTTCTGCACCACCAGCCGGACCAGCCGCACGTCCCCCTCGGCCGCAAGACTTTCTTCGATGCGGATATCCACGCGGCGCTCTGGATGCTCCCATTGCAGATCGGCGAGCGCCTCCTGCGCGACCTGCGTGAGGTCGATACGCTCGAGCTTCAGGTCGGCACGACCGACGCGCGACAGCCGCAACAGACCGTCGATCAGCTCTCTCATCCGATCGATCGATTTGCCGATCAGCACCAGATAGTCGCGACCTCCAGCGTCGAGTGCGTCGGCATGGTCCTGCAGCAGCGCTTCGGAAAAGCCGGCGACGGCCCGCAACGGAGCGCGCAGATCGTGCGAGACCGTGTAAGCGAAGGTTTCGAGCTCCCGGTTGACCGCCTCGGTGGCGCGCCTGGCCTCGATCAGCTCGTCCTGGCCACGCTTCATCGCGACCAGGGTGCGCACTCTGGCGCGCAACTCCTCGACGGCAAAAGGCTTCACCAGGAAGTCCTGCGCGCCCTCGCGCAGCAAGCGGACGCGTTCGCCCTCGTCGGTTGTCGCCGTCAGCACGACGACCGGCATCCGGTCGAATTCCGGTTCGGCGCGAATCTGCCGTATCAGGGTCTCGCCGCTCGTGCCCGGCATCATCAGGTCGGTGATGACCAGGTCGGGATTCAGGTCGACGGTCCGCACGTAGCCTTCGCGGCCATCGAAGGCGGGCATCGCATCGAATTCGCTTGTCAGCGCATCACAGATGAACCGATTCAACTCCCGGTGGTCTTCGACGACCAGCACGATCGGCAGTCCCTTGATCGACGTGATCGGCGGCGCCTTGTCCGGCTCGCGCAGCGCCTCGACCGTCTGCTGCGCGAGCTCGACCGCCGGCGCCTGCGACTCGGCCGAGGCGGCGCGAACCGGCGTGCCGGCCGGCAACCGGGCGGGCAGCGTGACGACAAACGCCGCGCCGCCTTCGGGAGCTTGCGTTACTTCGACCCGGCCCCGGTGCAGCTCGACCAGCTCTTTCACGATCGCCAATCCGAGTCCGACTCCTGCCTTTTTCCGGGTCGGGGCGCCGTCGAGCTGCCGGAAACGCTCGAACACCGCTTCGCGATCGGCGGGGTCGATGCCAGGGCCGCTGTCGGCGACGGTGATCCGGACGCTACGGTCCTCGCCGTCCGGTCCGGTCTCGGCCGCGAGCTCGAGCCGTATCCGACCGCTGGCAGGGGTGAATTTGAACGCATTCGACAGCAGGTTCAGCACGATGTGCTGGACCTTGTCCGGATCGAGCTCGGCGCGCAGCGGCTCGGGCGCAAGCACCGCATAGCGGATGTTGCGGTCGCTCGCAAGGCCTTCGAAGTTCGAGCCGATCTCCCGCATCAGCGTCCCCAGGTCGACGTCGGCATACTCCAGTCGCAGACCGGCCTCGAGGCGGGCGGCGAGCAGCAGGTCGTCGAGCTGCCTTTGCAGCACGCGCGCGTTACGCAGCGCGATCGCGAGCTCGCGCTGCGCCGCCGCGTCCAGGCGGCCGTCGGCGAGCAGTTTTTGAATCGGCCCGAGCACCAGCGCGATCGGCGTGCGCAGCTCGTGACTGACGTTGGCGAAGAACTGCGACTTCAGCCTCTCCAGCTCCTTGGTCCGCTGGTACACGGAGCCCAGCTCGCGAAACGCTGTCTCGAGCTTGATGCCGCGCTCATGCGCGGCTCGCGTCGCGCGGGCCAGCGCCGCGGCGTTGGGAACCAGCGACGGCAGCATCGCGGCCGTTGCCGCCGACACGACTGCGGTCGCGATCCGAATCGCGCTGTCGAGCCAGTAGACCGGCTTCCAGATCACGAGCACGTCGGACATGTGCGTGATCCCGCACAACACGATGAACGCGCCGAAGGCCAGGTACATCCCGCGGTACGGAATGGCCTCACGCAGTTGATACACCAGATAGGCCAGCGTGCTGGAGATCGCAACGTATGACAAGGCAATCGTGCCGTTGGAGACGACCTGGGTCCAGACGATGCCGGGGTTCCAAAGGAAACAGTGTCCATGCGGGATGAAGTCGGACGAGAACAGAGCGTCGAGCATGAGGCCTCCGTTGCACGACGGGGGAGCGCCCCCGAAGCCCTACGTGTAACTCCGACTCGGGGACGGAAAGAGCGTACGTGAATTGACAGCGCTCTTGAAGTCGTTTCGCGGCGATACAACGACGGGCACTGCCGGCGTCGGCATCCCTTGCTCAGCTGCGCCCGGACGGATGCCAGCGCCCCAGCAAAGCGCGCGACAGAGCGTTGGACGCCAGGTAGATTCCGATTCCGGTCAGCGCCACCAGCGTGAGCGCGGCGTACATCTTCGGGATTTCGGTGCGGAAGCTCGCCTCCAGGATCCGCGAAGCCAGGCCCGTCTCGCGGCCGGCCGCACCGGCCGCGAATTCCGCCACGACGGCCCCGATCAGCGCGAGGCCCCCGGAAATCTTGAGTCCTGCCACCAGATAGGGAAGCGCCGACGGCGCCAGCAGCCAGCGCAGGCGCTGCCAGCGGGTGGCGCCGTACAAGGTCATCAGGTCCTGCAGGTTCGGATCGGCCGAGCGCAACCCGATCAGCGTGTTGGAAAGCACCGGAAAGAACGCCACGATGAAGGCACAGATCAATAGGGCGGCCGTCGTGCTGTCCACGTAGATCAGGATCAGCGGCGCGATGGCGACGATCGGCGTGACCTGCAGCGCGATCGCAAACGGAAACAGCGCGCGCTCCAGCGTGCGCGAAAGGGCGAACGCACTCGCGAGTGCCACGCCGCCGGCCAGCGCCAGCAGCAGCGCGCCAAAGGTGATCTTGATCGTGTACAGCCAGGACAGAAGCAGCGAGTCCAGGTTGTTCCACAGCGTCTGCGCGACCAGGCTGGGCGCCGGCAGGATGTAGGGCGGGATACCGCGCAGGCGAACGATCGCCTCCCAAGCCAGCAGGGCAGCCGCGGCGGAGACGGCCGGAACCAGAGCAGCCGCGCGGCGTGGCCGGCTCACGGCCGGGTTTCCGCGGTGGCGAGCTGGCCGCACTCGAGCGCTTCGGTCACGTTGCGGCAGTGCTGCATGAACTGCGGCTGCAGCCGCAGCGCCGGTGTGCGCGGATAGGCCAACGCAATCGGCAGGTCGGCGATCAGTCGGCCGGGCTGCCCACTGAGCACCAGAACGCGCTGACTCAAGTACACCGCCTCGAAGACGCTGTGCGTGACGAACACCGCGGTCGGCGCCTGCTCGCTCCACAGCGCCAGCAGTTCGTCGTTCAGGCGCTGGCGCGTGATCTCGTCGAGCGCGGCGAACGGTTCGTCCAGCAGCAGCACGGCAGGGTGCGTGACCAGCGCGCGGGCGATCGATGCGCGCATCTTCATGCCGCCGGACAGCTCGGCCGGGTAGGCGCTCGCGCGGCCGGCCAGGCCGACGGCGGCCAGCGCCTGCCGAGCCCGGTCGCGGGCCGGCCGCAGAGCGGTCCCTTCGATCCGCAGCGGAAGGGCCACGTTGTCGATAACGCTGGCCCAAGGCATCAGAGTCGGCTCCTGGAATACGTACGACATCACCTCGATCCGCTCATCGGCCGGTGCCGCGCCGACCTGGACCCGCCCGGCCGACGGTCGTTCGAGTCCCGCGATCAGGCGCAGCGCGGTAGACTTGCCGCAGCCCGAGGGGCCCAGCAGCGACACGAATTGGCCGGGCGCGATCACGACCGAAAGCGCCCGCACCGCGTCCACGCCGTTCGCAAAGCGCTTGTCGACTTCGGCAAGTTCGATCCTGGCGGACATCGAAGAATGGCTCCGGAAATTCTCACTATCCTAGCTTGAGCTTCGCAGGGCCCGGCTTGTAACGAGCGAAGCGGTGAATCATCCCGTTGCACCCCCCGATCGGCCACTTGAAGCGGTTGCCCGAGAGCTGGCCGAGGCCAATACACGGCTGAAGCAAACCAACGAGGAGCTGGCGCGGCTGTACGAGAAGTCGCGCGACATGGACGAACTGAAGTCGCGCTTCTTCGCCAACGTCAGCCACGAGCTGCGAACGCCGCTGACCCTGATCCTCGGCCCGGTGGCCAGGCGGCTGGCGACGAAGAGCGTCCCGCCCGAGGAACGGCGCGAGCTGGAAATCATCGATCGCAACGCGCGCCTGCTGCTGCATCACGTGACCGATCTGCTCGATGTGGCCAGGCTCGAGGCCGGGCGGATGCGGATGAGCTACGCCGAGTTCGACCTCGCGCTGCTGGTTCGGCTGGTGAGCTCGCACTTCGAGACGCTGGCAGGCGAGCACCGCATCCGCTTCGGCGTCGACACGCCGGACGCGCTGGCGGCCCAGGCGGACTTCGACAAGGTGCGTCGAATCCTGTTGAACCTGTTGTCCAACGCCTTCAAATCCACACCGTACGGCGGAGTCATATCGGTCTGGCTTCAAGCCCGGGCGGATCAGGCGACCATCGGTGTGCAGGACAGCGGGCCTGGAGTTCCGCCCGCGATGCGGGAAGCCATCTTCGAACCGTTCCGTCGGGCCGACGCCGAGGCCGAGCTTGCCCTCGGCGGCACCGGCCTGGGACTGGCCGTCGTGCGCGAATTCGCCGCCTTGCACCGCGGATCGGCGGCCGTGGCGGATGCCGCCGGCGGCGGCGCCCTGTTCACCGTCAGCCTGCCGCTGTCGGCCCCCGCCGGAAGCGCGCTTCAGGCGGCGCCGTCCGCCTTCGAGGAAGCGTCGGGGCCGATGCCCGGCGAGGCCTTGCGCGCGCAGCTGGGAGAGGCGATCGGCATCCCGCCGCTCGAATCGGACAGTCCGCTCGTGCTGGTGGTCGAAGACAACGGCGACATGAACCGGTTCATCGCGGCCGTGCTCGGGCGGCACTATCGCGTCGCCACCGCCTTCGACGGCAAGGAAGGGCTCGACATGGCGCTGGCACTTCAGCCCGACCTGATCATCAGCGACGTGATGATGCCCAGGATGGCCGGCGACCGGATGGTGCGCGCGCTGCGCAAGCATCGCGAGATCGCGGACGTGCCGATCATCATGCTCACGGCCAAGGCCGACGACGCCCTGCGCGTGGAGCTGCTGAGGGAGGGGGTGCACGACTACCTGAACAAGCCCTTCTCGGCGGAGGAACTGCTGGCGCGCATCGGTGCGCGCATCAGCGCGCGCCGGCGCCAGGAAGCTGCATTGAGCGGGCTGCGCGCGGAATTGGAGGAACTTCTGAAACAGCAGGTCGCCAGCCAGACCGCTGCGGCCATCGCCCACGACCTGAACCAGCCCCTCAATGCGATGGCTTCATACACCGAGGCGGCGTTGCGACTGCTGCGGGCCGGCAATCCGTCGCCGCAGAAGCTGCAGCACGCCCTGGAAAGCGGAGCGGCGCAAGCACAGCGCGCCGGACAGGTGGTGCGCGAACTGCTCCAGTTCTTCCAGGCCGGCGAGACACCGATCGAGTCGCTCGACCTGAACCGGGCGGTCGACCGGGCGCTCACCCTGGTCGGAACGGACGGTCAAGGAGGGTTCGATTCGACGGTCGATCTGGCCCCCGGGCTGCGGCCGGTGCGCGCGAACCGGCTGCAGGTCGAAAAGGTGCTGGTCAATCTCGTGTGCAACGCGGTGGACGCGATGCGCGCGGCGGGGGTCAGTCCGCACTCGATCGCGATCACCGTGCGCCCGGTGGACGGCAACATGGCGCAGGTGACGGTGCAGGATCGCGGACCGGGCCTGAGCGAGGAGGCGGCCCGGCGCATCTTCAAACCGTTTTACACCACGAAGCCCAGAGGCATCGGGATGGGGCTGGCGATCAGCCGGGCGCTGGTTGAAGCAAACGGCGGCCGCCTGTGGTGCGAAGCGGCTCCGGGCCACGGAGGAATATTCCACTTCACGTTGCCGTTCGCCTGATGAGTACCGACCCGACCGTCTATGTGGTGGACGACGATGCCGCGGTGCGCGACGGCCTCGCGTTGCTGCTCGATACGGCTGGTCTGGCGGTGCAAACCTACGACGGCGCGGCGGCGTTTCTGGCCGACTGGTCGCCGGGTCGCGTCGGCTGCCTGATATTGGACGTGCGGATGCCCGATATGAGCGGCCCGGAACTCCAGGCCGAATTGATCCGGCGCGGCATCGACCTGCCGATCGTTTTTCTGACGGCCCACGGGGATATCCCGACCACGGTGCAGGCCATCAAAGGCGGCGCGATCGATTTTCTGACGAAGCCCGTGGTCGGCGCGGAACTGCTCGAACGCGTTCAGGCCGCCCTGCACCGGAGCGCGCAGCTGCGCGAGCAGGCGTCCGCCACGCAAACCCTGCGCGAGCGCCTGCAGGGTCTGACCCGGCGCGAACGGGAAATCATGAGGCTGGTCGCCGACGGCCACTCCAACAAGGAGATCGCGCGCAGCCTGGGCATCAGCCATCGCACCGTCGAGGTTCATCGCGCCCGCGTGATGCAAAAGACCGGGGTCACCAACCTGGTCGAGCTGTCCCGCCTCGCCCAGGCCGCCGGCCTGCTCGCCCGGCCATAGGGCCTGCAACCGTCGATTCGGCAGTGGCATCGACGGTTACAACTGGCCCGGTTTCGGATACGTGCTTGTACGAATATTCCCCGCGTAGACCTGCGACTAACTTGGCATCCAGGAGCGATCCGACCGGAGTTCGCGATGGACATGCCAGACCCGAATGGCCCCCGACCGCGTGTGACGTGCACGAGTTGCGTCGTGCGCGAGTTGTGCCTGCCCCCCGGGCTGTCGCGCAACGAGCTCGAGAGCGCCGAGCAGCTGGTCTCGACGCGCCTGCGCATCCGGGGCGGCGGCGCGCTGTACCGTTGCGGGGACGCGTTCAAATCGCTTTACGTGGTCTGGCGGGGGTCTGTGAAGAGCACCGTGACGTCGGACGATGCCCGCGAACAGATCACCGGCTTTCACATGCCGGGCGACATGATGGGCTTCGACGGCCTTGGTGCCGGGTCGCATACCTGCGACGCGGTGGCGCTGGAGGACAGCGAGGTTTGCGTATTTCCGTACAGCCGGATCGACGGCGCGGATGCGGTGCTGCCGGCGCTGCGCAGGCATTTCTACCAGCAGATGAGCCGCGAACTCGTCCGCAAGCACGAGTCGATGCTGATGCTGGGGAGCATGCGCGCGGACGAACGGCTTGCGACCTTCCTGCTGAAGCTGTCGGATCGCTTCGATGCGCTCGGCTACTCGAGGCGGGAATTCGTCTTGCGAATGACGCGCGCCGACATCGGCAGCTTCCTGGGAATCACGCTTGAAACGGTCAGCCGCGTGATGTCGCAGTTTGCGAGGCAGGGCTTGATCGATTTTCCCGGATTGAAGCGGGTCAGGATCGCCGACCGCGAGGGACTGGGCCGGGTAGCGCTCGGGCGGGAAGCGGCACCGGACCGTGGGTGCGGGCCGGCCGCTGACGCACGGGCCGGCGGCATCGCGCAACGGCGGGCGACGAAGGCGGTCCGCGTGCCCGTTGTCGAGGCATTTGCCTAGCGCGCGGGATCTGCTCCCGACGCTGCGGCTGATCGTGGGCGGGAGCGCGCGAGGCAAGGATCTATTGCGGGAATCGGGTCAGACTTTTGCCGTCTTTCGGGATGGGGTAGCGCGCGACGTTCAGCTGCATCGCGAGCAACGCGTAATAGCCGTTGATCCCGGTCAGATCCACGACGCCCCTCTTGCCGAAGCGCCGATCGGCGCGTTCGAACGTGGTATCGGACACCCGCTTGGTCCTGTTCAGCTCGGTCAGAAAGTCGTAGACGATCCGCTCGTCATCGCTCATCGTCTCCGGCCGCCGTCCGTCGGCGATCGCGTCGATCACGTCCCGCTGGATTCCCGCCTTCAAGGCGAGCGGGTAGTGGACGTACCATTCGTAGTCCTGTGTCCACTCGCGGGCGGCGATCAGGATGGCGAACTCGCTCAGCACGCTCCCGATCGCGGCGTTGAACCGCAGGTAGTCGCCCATCGCCCGCGCGTGGTTCATCAGTTGCGGGCTGTGCATCATCGGTTCGAACGGACCGAACACCGGCACCTTGCGCGCTGCCTTGAAGTCCTCGGCCGCCTGCTTCTGCTGGTCCGTGTACTTTTCCGGGGCAATCGTCGGCAGCCGTTCCTCGGCGAGGGCGGCGTGGATGAGCGTCGCCGCTAGCAGGATCACAAGCGCTGGTTTCATTTCGAGTCTCCCGATCTGGTTTGTACGCCGGCGGCAATCGCGCCGGCTTGCGCCGCGGCCGCGCGCCAGGGTAGATTTTGAATTGAAGCCGGGCAGACCGAAGCGATCTGATCGGCGTGACGGCGTTCATGCTCAAAGGCGCGCAAAATATCGATTTTGCGATCCCAGCCGAGGATTTCTGGAAGCAAGGTACTTGGCTTTTCATTCGCCTGTCGCGGAGCGCTGATCGTGCTGTCGCCAGAGCAGTTGACCCGGATGAGCCGGCTGCTCGATCAGGCGCTGCCGCTCGGCCGGGAGGAGCGGCAACGCTGGCTGGATACCCTGCCGGCCGAACACCGCGATCTGGCGTTGCCGCTGCGAGAGGCTCTGTCGGCGTGGCCGCACGAGCACGATTCGAGCGCGCTGACGACCTTGCCCGGGCTCGGCCTCGGTCATCGGGGCGGCAGCGGCGACTCGATCAGCACCGGCTCGCACATCGGCCCGTACAAGCTGGTGCGCCAACTCGGGGTCGGGGGTATGGCCGAGGTCTGGCTGGCGCAGCGGGCCGATGGAGCCATGAAGCGCGAGGTGGCGCTGAAGCTGCCGTCACTCACCCGGCTGCGGGAGGATCTTGCCCAACGCTTCGCCCGCGAACGCGACATCCTGGCTGCGCTGGAGCACGCGAACATCGCGCGCCTGTATGACGCCGGAGTCAGCCCCGGCGGGTTGCCGTATCTCGCGATGGAATACGTGGCGGGCCAGCCGCTGACCGACTGGTGTGATGCGCACCGGCAGGATTTGCGGGAACGGTTAAGCCTCTTTCTGCAGGTGCTGGACGCCGTTCAATACGCCCACGAGCGCCGGGTGCTGCACCGGGATATAAAGCCCTCGAACATACTGGTGACCGAACCGGGCCAGGTTCGCCTGCTGGACTTCGGAGTCGCAAAGTTTCTGGCCGAAGACGAGCCGGACCCTCAGCTTACCCAGATCTATGGCCAGGTGCTGACGCCGGAGTACGCCAGTCCGGAGCTGTTGCTGGGCGAGCCGGCCGAGGTCGCCAGTGACATCTACGCACTCGGGGTCGTGCTGAACGAATTGCTGGCGGGCACTCGCCCCTACGGGCTCAGGCCAGGCGCCTCGCGGACGCTGCTGGAGCAGGCGGTGATCGAAGCGCGGGTGCACAAGCCAAGTACCCAGCTCACCGAGCAGGCCGCCCTGGTGCGGGCCGGCACGGCCGAGCAGCTGGCCCGCCGGTTGCGCGGGGACCTGGACGCGATCGTACTGAAGGCGCTGGCGAAGCGGCCGGCGGACCGCTACGCCAGCGCGGCAGCGCTGAGCGATGACCTTCAGCGCTACCTGAACGGCGAGCCGGTCCAGGCCAGGCCGAATCGGCTCGCGTATCGAATGGCGAAGTTCGTTGTGCGTCATCGTGCCGGGTCCGCCGCGGCGGCCGCCGGGGTCGTGCTGGCAGCGGGCGCGATCGGCTACGCACTGACGGGACTGCCTTCGAGCCAGAGCGGATCCAGCCCGGCCGCTGCGGCCTCGTCGCTCGCCCCGGCCCACGCGACTGCGACGTCGTCGGCCGGCGACAAGTCGATCGCGGTACTGCCCTTCCTCGACATGAGCGAAAAAAGGGACCAGGAGTACTTCTCCGACGGCCTGACCGAGGAGCTGATCGACCAGCTCTCGCGCAACCGCGAATTGAGAGTGATCGCGCGAACTTCGTCGTTCCAGTTCAAAGGCAGGAACGAAGACGTGCGCGTGATCGCGCAGAAGCTCGGAGTGGCCTATGTTCTGGAAGGCAGCGTTCGCAAGTCCGGCGGCTCGCTGCGCATCACCTCACAGCTGATTCGCGCCTCCGACGGCTCGCACGCCTGGTCGCAGACCTATGAACGCAGCTTCAGCGACATCTTCAAAGTCCAGGACGAAATCTCCGCAACCGTTTCTCAAGCGCTCAACGTCACATTGAACCCGGGTAGCGCCCATTGGCAGAGCCACAGGACGGATACCGAGGCCTACAACCAGTTGCTCCAGGGCAACTACCTGGCCGATCACAACACGCGGGAAGATTCCGCCAAGGCGATCGTTTTCTACCAGGCGGCCATCAGGCTGGACCCTAACTACGCTCTGGCCTGGGCCAAACTTGCCAACGCGAGCATGCACCAGGCATCGATCGGCTGGGTTTCCATCCCCGAGGGCATCGCCCGTGCCCGCGACGCCTTGCGACGCGCCCTCGACATCGACCCGGACCTCGCGTACGGGCACCGCGTTCGAGGCAACCTGCTGGAGGAGTTCGACTGGAACTGGGCGCAGGCCGAATCCGAGTATCAGCGTGCGCTGGCACTGGACCCGAACGACCTGCACGTGCGGATCGCGCTGGCGGATTTGAAGGCGATACGGTCCGGCGAGTTCGGCGAGCGCATCGAATATTCCCGTCAGGCGCTCGCGCGTGATCCTCTGGACACGCATGAGCGCTGGAGCGTCGGATGGGCGCTTCTGGGCGCGGGCCGGTTCCAGGAATCCGAGGCCACCTTGCGCAATCTGGTGGAGTTGAACCCGGCTTTCGCCGGCGGGCCTTCCTTTCTCGGGCTGTCCCTGCTGCTGCTGAACCGACACTCCGAAGCCCTGGCCGCCGTGAACAAAGAGAGCGACGAGACGTTCCGGCTTTCCAGCTCGCCTGCCGTCTATTGGGCATTGGGCCGGCGAGCGGAATCGAACGCCGCGCTGGGCGAGCTCAAGCGAAAGTATGCGGCCAGCTCGGCCTACAACATCGCCGAGATGTACGCCTACCGGGGCCAGTCCGATGCCGCATTCGGCTGGCTCGAACGCGCCTACCGTCAGCGCGATCCCGGCATGGAGATGGTGAAGATCGACCCGCTGCTGCGGAACCTTCACGCCGATTCCAGGTTTCAAACTGTGCTGGCCAGGATGAATCTGGCCGATTAAGCGCGGGCATGGACGTCAGCTTCCCCGACGGCGAAACGGTTCCGGCGCTGGGCCTGGGCACCTACCGGATGGGCGAATCGAGCCGATCGCGCGAGCAGGAGATCGCGACCTTGCAGCTCGGGCTCGATTCGGGCGTGCGCGTGGTCGACACGGCCGAGATGTATGGCGATGGTGGCGCCGAAAGGGTGGTTGGCGAGGCGCTGCGCGGCGGGCGCCGTGACAAGGCCTTCATCGTCACCAAAGTGCTGCCCTCCAACGCCGGGCGGCGCCGCCTGGCCGCGGCCTGCGAGCGGAGCCTGGCGCGTCTTTCGATCGACCGGATCGACCTGTATCTGTTGCACTGGCGCGGCGCCACGCCGCTGGCCGAAACGGTCGAGGCGTTCGAGCAGTTGGTGCAGCAGGGCCGGATCGCCCGCTGGGGCGTCAGCAATTTCGATGTCGATGACATGCGGGAGCTGTACCAGCTGGCCGCTGGGACCCGTTGCGCCGCCGACCAGGTCTACTACTCGGCCTCGCGGCGCGGAGTCGAGTTCGACCTGCTGCCCTTGTTGCGCTCGCAGCGCGTTCCGCTGATGGCTTACTGCCCGTTCGACGAGGGAAGAATTCTGAGCGACCGCACATTGGCGGCTATCGGTCGCAAGCACGGAGTCGGGAGCGCGCAGGTGGCGCTCGCGTGGCTGCTGGCCAAACCGGGCGTCGTCGCGATCCCCAAGGCGGGGACTGCGGAGCATCTGCGCGAGAACCTGGCCGCCACGAGCCTTAAGCTGGACGCCGAGGACTTCGAGCAGATCGATCGGCATTGGCCGCCCCCCGCTCGAAAACACGGGCTTGCCGTCGTCTGAAAGCTTTCCCACAGAAGCGGCATGGTGTAGCGTCCACGCCCATGACGACCGTGTCCGCGCCCGTACCGTCAGTTCGACGCTGGCAGTGGCTGCCCGTGCCGGGCACCTGGAAGTACCACGCGTTTCTGGCGGCGGTGGGCCTGTTCGTGCTCGGTCCGCTCGGAGGCTTGGCCGCGTCGTACATGAATTTCTCGATCGGCTTTTACGTCAGCGGCCAGGTGCTGGCCGGGATCCTCGGCTCGACGGTCACGTTCGGCTATGGCGCCGACGGCAAGCACGGCGCCAACTACATCCAGACGATTGCGGCCTCGGTCGCGCAGATGAGCGCGATGGCGGTGGTGTTGCAGGCGATGGTCTGGCTGGGTTTGCCGCAGCCGCCGGTGTGGAAGGCACTGCTGTATCTGACCTGCATCGGGATGTTCGGGGTCGGCGTCGGGATGCTGCTGACGCCGATCCTGGTGGATCGGATGCAGCTCACTTATCCGTCCGGCCTCGCAGTGGCCAACATTCTGCGGGCGCTCACCGACCCGGTGCTGCTGCGCCGCTCGGTTGCGACGTTGGGCTCGGGCATGTTGACGGGTTTCACGGGTGGGATCCTCACGAGCTCGATCGCGTGGCTCGGCAAGACCGGCCTGAGCACTGCGACGTTCGGCGCCGGCATGATCGTCGGCGCAAGGATCGCGCTCCCGGTCATCGTCGCCGGTTTGACCGGCTACGGGCTCACCCCGTTCTTTATCTCGATCGGCTGGCTGCACGCGGGTGACCCGTTCCGCAAGATCACGTTTCTGATCGGGCTGGGATTGATCCTGGGGGCAAGCCTGATCGACGTGTCGCTGATCCTGTGGGAAGCGGCGCGCCGTCTCAGAAACGGCTCCAAGCCTGCCGACGAGGCGACGGCCCCGGTTCCCGAGCTGGAGCCTTGGAAGAAGACCAACCCGCGTCGTCTGGTTCTATGGGTACTCGCCTGGGGCGCCGGCATCGCGGTAACCGGAACCACCCTGATGGGCGTGCCGCTCGGCTCTGTGCTGTTCGCGCTGGCCCTGGCCGTCGTGCTGGTGCTGGTCACCGGCATCGCAACCGGAATGACGGACAACACGCCGATTTCCTCGGCCTTCGTGGTTACGGTGATACTGCTGGCCGCGCTCGGACTGCGCGACCCCGGCATGGGGATGATCGCGGCCACCGTGGTGCTGGTGTCGTGCGGCGTCGCTGCCGACATGCAACAGGACCGGTCGACCGGCTGGCGCCTGGGCACCAACCGCACGATCCAGTTCCGCTATCAGGTGGGCGGAATTCTGGTCGGAGCCGTGATGGCGGTCGTGTACGCGCGACTGTTCATGAGCGCTTACCCGGTGTTAGCGGTCGATCAGACCTCGATACCGGCCGACCAGCAGCCGGTGGCCTGGGCTTCGGCGATGACTTACAAGTTCGTGGGCGCGCTGCGCAGCCTGACCGACGACAAGCCGTACCAGAGAACCGCGATCTGGATCGGGATCGGGATCGGGGCGGCGGTGCAGATCGCGCGCCTGGCGCTGCGGGCGAGCCGTGCGTATCGGAGCCTCGTAGCCGAAAGCCGTGTCGGCTACGCAATCGGTTTCGCGCTCGATGCGTTCGTCTTGCCGTCGCCGTACGCCTACGCGTTCGGATTCTTCCTGAACCTGTCGGGGTCGGCCTGGTTCGGAGCGGGCGGCGCTTTCTCGAGCTTGTATAACACCTGGAGCGAACGGCGCGGACGCCGCGCCGGCGAGGCGGCTCCGTTGCCTTCCGACATGAGTCCCACTTCTCTGGTCGGCGGCGGCCTGATCGCCGGCGACGCCCTGGCGGCGCTCACCCTCGGCCTTATAGGGTTGACACACACGTTGCTGGGTTGAGCGTCCCTCCGACGCAACAGCTGCGCTTGCGCTGCACGGCCCGTAGTACTGTAACGGGAACGAAAAATTTGGCGAAAGCGCCCGCCTTCGCCTGCGTTGCCCATGCCAAGCCCGACCGACCACCGGCCCGCCGCCGACCGCGGCGCCCGGCCCGGCACGAATCACGATATTCGGCCCGCTGGCAGCCGCTCCCGGGGCCGTCCGGTCTGGCGCGTCGGCGACATCGACTTCACGCGTGCCGATGCGCGTCACCGGTCCGACACGACACTGTTCTACCTTCTGACCGGCGCCTCATTCGTCGAGAGCGGCTCCGAGTTGTATACGCGCAACCTGCTCACGTATTACCGCGATGTTCCGCAGATCGCCGACTGGCTCACCAACGTGTGGGAGCCCGAGGAGTTGCAGCACGGGGCTGCGTTGCGCGCCTACGTTCAGGCCGTCTGGCCCGAGTTCGATTGGCACAAGGCTTATCAGGGCTTTATCGCAGAGTACTCGCAAGCCGCCTCGCCAGAGGCGTTCGAGGCCACGCCACATCTTGAACTGGCCGCCCGCTGCATGATCGAGACCGGCACCGCGACCCTTTACCGGATGTTGCATGACTACGCGCAGGAACCGGTGCTGCGTCGGATACTGGCGAGCATCCGCGACGACGAGGTCAGCCACTTTAAGCACTTCCTTCAATTTTTCCGTGCCGGCCGGGCGCGCGAAGGCAACCGGCGAATGAGAGTCGCATGGGCGATCGGACGCAGGGTGCGAGAGACGCGCTCGGACGATGCCTGGATTGCGTTCCGCCACGCCTTCGAGGTGCGCAACCCGGGGCGCCGCTGCCTGCAAGGCGATTTCGAGCAATGGCAGTCCGAGCTGCACTCCATCATGCGGCGCCGCTTCCCGCTCCGCATGGCGGCCGACATGCTGATCGCGCCACTTGCGTTGCCGCTGCTGATCCGGCGGCTCGTGCGCCGCGTCGCCGAGGCAGGCCTGCGTCGCGTTCTGTTTGCATGAAACGGGCGCGGGCGCTTGCACTGCCGGCCGGGTTTTGCGCGCTTGCGGCCTGCGCGTTGGGCGGCTCGGCCGCGCGCCCCGCGCCGGTGGACGACACGCTCGCCCGCATCCAGCACATCGTCGTGATCTACGGCGAAAACCGCAGCTTCGACAACCTGTATGGACTGTTTCCCGGAGCGGACGGGATCGAGCAGGCGAGCGCCGACGCGCGCACGCAGCGCGACCGCGACGGCAGCGTCCTTCCGGTGCTGCCGCCGGTGTGGAACGCCAATGGCCCGGACTTCGATCCGCGCTTCGGCACGAAGCTGTCCAACGGGCCGTTTCGGATCGATGGGGAGCCGGCACGCGTTCCGCTGTCGGTTCCGACGCGCGATCTGCTGCACCGCTACTACCAGAACATCGAGCAGATCGACGGCGGCCGCAACGACCGGTTTGCCGCCGTGTCCGATGCCGGTGCTCTGGCGATGGGCTATTACGACGGCAGTTCGATGGCGCTGTGGCAGCTGGCGCGCGAGTTCACGCTCGCCGACCACTTCTTCATGGGTACGTTCGGCGGTTCTTTCATGAACCACGTGTGGCTTGCGTGTGGCTGCGTTGCGCAGTATCCGAACGCGCCCGATGCGCTCACGAGCCGGCTCGACGCGCAGGGCCGGCTGCTGCGCAAGGCCGCCTCCCCGCCGAGCGCGCTGGCTGGCCCGGTTCAGTGGGAGCGGGACGGGGCGATCACGCCGGACGGCTACGCGATCAACACGACGCAGCCGCCGTACCAGCCCAGCGGCATCGCGCCGGCGCCCGGCGGCGATCCGCAGCTGGCCGATCCGTCACGCAAGCCGCTGCCACCGCAGGAAGCGCCGACGATCGGTGACCGCCTGACGGAGCGCTCCATCAGCTGGGCCTGGTACGCCGGCGGCTGGAACCAGGCGCTGACCGACTCGAGCCAGCCGGGCGGCGCCTCGCGCGGCGTGATCTACTCCAACCAGCCGGGCAGCGTGAATTTCCAGCCGCACCACCAACCGTATAACTATTTCCGCCGCTATGCCCCTGGCACAGCGGCGCGGCGCGAGCACCTGAAGGATTTATCCGACTTGCTGGTGGACATCGCGAGCGACCGGCTGCCTCAGGTGGCGTTCTACAAGCCGGTCGGAGATCAGAACCAGCATCCGGGTTACACCGACGTACTGTCGGGCGACCGCCACATCGCCGACCTGGTCCGGAAGATCCAGGCCAGCCCGGCCTGGAGCTCGACGCTGATCGTCGTCACCTACGACGAGAACGGCGGCTTCTGGGATCACGCATCGCCGCCGTCCGGGGCCGGCCACGGCGACCGGTGGGGACCGGGCACGCGCGTGCCGGCGATCCTGATTTCGCCGTTCGTGAAGAAAGCTTACGTCGACCACACGCCGTATGACACCGGGTCGATACTGCGACTGCTCGAGCACCGTTTCGCGCTGACGCCGTTGCCGGATGCGCGGGTCAAGCTGGGCGATTTGACCGGCGCGTTAGACGTGCCGCAGCCGCGGCACTGATCTGTTCACAACCCCTGGGTCGCTGCGAGTGTCAAGAAGGCGGCCAGGGAGCGCTTTGATTCCATTGCGTCGGGACCGACCCTGGCCCCGGTTAATTCCTTCGAAGCACGAATCGGTTCAACGCGCGTGCATCGATGCGCGAATAAGAAGCAGATCCGCGTGTTCAATGCGACCGCTGCGTTGCAACGTTGCCTGGGATCATCTGTCGAAGTGGAGCCTGATAATGCTTGAAAACCTGCAGGGCGAACGGCGCGACGGGGGTTGAAGAGGCATGACAGCCACGGGAATCGATAGTCTTGCCTCGGGCTCGGACACGGCAGAGCGGACCCGGATCGCCGCTCCGCCCGCGCCCAGCGGCGCGGCACCGGATATCGAGCCCGATACCACCGAGCTCGGGGCCGACCCGATCGCATCGCCCGAGCAGCCCCACAAGCCGCTGATCAAGCGAGCGGAGTTCTGGACCGCGATCGTGGCCCTTGGCTTGGTGCTGATGGAAGCGAACCAGCCCTACCTGCAGTCGCTGTTCGTGTGGGGTGCCGTCACGGACATGACGTTCAAGGCCGAGGCCGGCCCGAGTCCGGCCATACGCTTTCCAAAGTCCGGGCCTTACGATCAGCGTCTTGGCTATGTCGCTCTGCCATCCCTGATTCAGCGGCTGACGAGCCACAGCTTCGACGTGGAGAGGCAGGCACGCCAGTCGCCCGACCTGCTGGACTTCATCGGGGCGGGCGGCTACGCGGTCTACCACGAGAAGTTCCAGGCCGGAATCGTGCTGAACGATCGTCGGGGCGAGCCGCTCCAAGCGGCGCCCTATCCGGCAGCCGCTTATGAACGCTTCGAGCAAATCCCCTCCGTTCTGGTCGACACCCTCCGGTTCATCGAGGATCGCGATCTTCTCGATCGGAAGCACCCCTATCGCAACCCTGCCGTCGAGTGGCGGCGCCTCGCGCTGGCGGCCGCCGGACGGGTGGGTGGCGTGCTGGACCGGGACCTGCGGCGCGGGGGCGCCAGCACCTTGGCCACTCAAATCGAGAAGTATCGGCACTCGCCGGCTGGGCGCACCGAGGGTGTTTCCGAAAAGATGCGGCAGATGGCGACGGCGACTGCGCGCGCTTACCTGGACGGTCCTGAGACGATCGCTGCGCAGCGCCGGATCATCACCACCTACCTCGACTCGACGCCGTTGGGCTCGCGGCCCGGCCATGGCGAAGTCATAGGCCTGGGCGACGGAATGCGCGCCTGGTTCGGTGTCGATCTGGCCGAAGCGAACCGGCTGCTGTCCGAACCGGCTGCGTCGCCGGCCGAGAACGCGCCGCGCGCGCAGGTCTACAAGCAGGCACTGAGCCTGCTGATCGCTCAGCGCCGGCCGTCTTACTACTTGAACGCCGGTCGCGCGGATCTGGAGCGCTTGACCAACGGGTATCTGCGCGCACTGGCGGCTGCGGGCGTGATCGATCCGGCATCGCGCGACGCGGCGCTGAAGCTTCCGCTCGCCTTCACGCCCGAGTCGCCGGCGCTGAGCGCGGGCTCGTTCGTCGAGCGCAAAGCGGTGGACGCCGTGCGCACGGAGTTGATGACCGCGCTTGGCCTGCCCGACGTCTATAGCCTCGACCGTCTGGATCTGTCGGCGCGGATCAGCATCGACGGGTCCGCGCAGAGCCGCATCGCAGCGGTCCTCGAGCGGCTGAAGGATCCACAGGCGGTCAAGGAGCTCGGACTGGTCGGCGATCAGTTGCTGGGCGGCGTCGACCCGGCCAGGGTCGCCTGGAGCGTGGTCCTGTACGAGCGGGGCGAGGACCGCAATCTCGTCCGAATTCACGCGGACAGCTTGGAGCAGCCGTTCGACATCAACTCGGAAGCCAAGCTCATTCTGGGCTCCACGGCCAAGCTCAGGACGCTCGCGACCTACCTCGAGGTCGTCGATAGCCTGTATCGGGAATTGTCGACCCAGACCACGCCGGCGTTGCGCCGGATGGTCGCGACGACCGACGACCCGCTTCGCCGATGGGCGGCGGACTACCTGCTGGCCGTCGCACCGGAGCGCCGCGCACTGCAGCCGATGCTGGATGCCGCGATGCAACGCCGCTACCCGGCCAACCCATCCGAGGAGTTCTTTACCGGCGGCGGCGTTCACGTCTTCCACAATTTCGAGCGGTCCGAAGACCGCGAGACGCCGACGGTCGAGCAGGCCTTCGAGCACTCGATCAATCTTGCCTTCGTGCGCCTGCTGCGCGATGTGATTCGGCACTACGAGGCCGACCTCGGCGCGCGCGAGGAAGTCCTGACCTCCGCCGCCAACCCGCTGCGAGAGGATCTGTTGCGGCGCTTCGCCGATCAAGAAGGCGGCGCTTACCTGACTCGCTTCTATTCCTACTACGTGGGCCTGACGCCGGCCGAGGCGCTCGATCGCCTCGCCAGCCGGGCGCGGCGCTCGCCGCGCCGGCTGATCGTGATGTTCCGCACGGTGCGGCCCGATGCCTCCGTGGCGGACCTGCGCGACTTCCTCGCTCCCAGGATTCACGACGTGCCGTCGGAACAATCCGCCGGCGAGCTGTATGCGAGATACGGGCCGGACAAGTTTTCGCTCGGCAATCGTGGCTACCTGGCCGGCGTCAATCCACTCGAGCTCTGGCTGGTCGCCTACCTGCAGACTCATCCCGACGCGACGAGGTCCCAGATCATCGCCGCGAGCGCCCGCGAGCGGCAGGAGTCCTATGACTGGCTGTTCAGGACCGGAAACACTCGCAAGCAGGATGTCCGTATCAAGGGGCTCGTCGAAGAGCAGGCGTTCGACCGCGTTCTGCAGGACTGGAAGCGACACGGCTATCCGTTCAGCCGGCTGGTGCCATCGCTGGCCACCGCGATCGGCAGTTCCGGGGATCGGCCCGACGCCCTCGCCACGCTGATGGGGATCGTCCTGAACCGGGGTGTGAAACAGTCGACGACCGACCTGGAGAGCGTGCATTTCGCGGCCGGCACGCCCTACGACACCGAGATGGCCTATCGCCCGCAGGCTCAGGAACGGGTGATGTCCGAGGAAGTCGCAGCCACGCTGCGCCGCGCCCTTGCGGGGGTCGTCGACAACGGAACCGGGTCCAGGGTTCGCGGCGTCTTTATCGGTTCCGATGGCAAGCC
>VBCK01000274.1 GCA_005882215.1 Betaproteobacteria bacterium
ATCCACCGCCGGCGGGGGGCCGGCGAGGTACGCGCGCACGTTCTGGTATTTGCCTTTCATGTGTCGCGCCGCCACTTCGTGCACGAAGCCCTTGTCGAAATCCAGCGCCGGATACTCCTTCCGGGTCGACTCGACAACGTCCTCGTGAGACAGCGCGATCACTACGCTCAGCCCGGACGGGAAGGCTTTGCGGAACTGCGACAGCTCTGTCAGAAAGAACGCGTCCTTCATCGTGCGCACGCCGAAGAACACGTGGCCTTTGTACTGGTCGAAGTAGCGCTCCTGCAGGCCCCTGGAAAGGATCGACATCATGCCGGCGATGCCGCTGCCCCCCGCGATGCACAGGATGTTCTTCGCCAGGCCCGGAAAGAAGGTCGCGTGCCCGACCGGCCCGACCAGGCTCACGGCCGTTCCTTCGATCGGGCCGCCGGGGTTGAAGAGCCACTCGGAGAACCCGCCGCCCGCCTTTTTCTTGATCACGAACTCCAGGCGCTTCGTTTGGCGCTCGAAGTTCACCATCGAGTAGCCTCGATACCCGGATACGCCAGGGATCGCGAGTCCCACGAACTGCCCCGCATCGAAGTCCAGCGGCTTGTCCGCTTCGATTTCCAGGCGCATCACGTCGTCGGTCAGCAGCTCGGCCTGGCGGATCACGCCGAAGAACGCTTCCGGCAGGCAGGCGCCGGGATCCATCGAATAGACGAAGTTGCCCACCTCCACGGTGATGTCGGTGCGCGCCACGCACTGGCACATCAGGAACTCGCCTTGCTCGCGCTTCAGGTACTTGTGGCCGGGCGCCTCGGGCCAGGGATCGTAGATCTTTCCCTCGATCAGCTTGGCCTTGCAGGTGCCGCAGGTGCCGGTGCTGCACTCGTAGGGCAGGTCGATGCCGTTTCTCAGCCCGGAGAACAGGATCTGTTCTTTCTCGTTGGCCTCGAAGTGATAGGCCCGGTTCCTGGCGTTGACTTGGATTTTCATGGCCGGCCTTGGGTCGTGCCTCTAGAAGGGGATGTGGTACCCGATACCGAGCATGCGCGTGTCGAGTTTCACGGTCCGGTTCAGCAGCTTCGGCGTTGCTCCTTCCAGGTTGACGGTGTCGAGGTACTTGCCGACGGCGAAGAGCTCGGTGGCTCCCCCGTCCAGCGACGTCCTGAACACCTGTATCGACGAAACGACCTTGGCCTGCTTGGCGGCCTCGTCCACTTCGACCGTGTAGACGGTCGCATGGCGGGTCAGCGGCGAGTGGTCGCTGTTGTGCCGGGGCAGGTTGCTGAACAGCGTTTCCATGCCCTTCCTGTCATGATCCAGCCAGACCATGTCCTTGCGAATCTCCGGCCTGTGCGTGGTGATCGTGTAGCGAAAGCCGCCGTCGCAAAGATTCAGGTAGCCCTTGAAGTCCTTGTCGTCCAGCGCGAGGCAGGAGCGGTAGACGAGCTCCTCGATGGTGTATCTCGTGTCCACGCTGTTTGCTCCCAAGTTGTGCACGCCGCGCCCCATGCTGCGAAGGACGGCCGCAGGCACCGACGAAGAAATTCAGGCCGCCGCCGCGATCTGGTTGTCGCCCAGCGGATCGTAGGCCTTGCGTTGCATCCGTTTGCTCCATTCCGCATAGAAGTGGCGCATGCCCACCTCGTCATGGATGGTGCTGTTCTCCTCCCGCCCGTGCAGCACCCACTTGCTGTCGGTCGCCTTTTCCCGCATCGCAATGCCCTGCCCCTGCATGCCCAGCAGGTCTTCGTGCAGCTTGCGGCCGAACGGCCCCCAGATCGTGTTGTGGTCCCGGATCCGCTCGGTCCTCTGCTCGGGCGTATCGCTCTTCAGGCCGAGGCCGCGGAACTCGATCACCAGCTTGTTGGGTCCCAGCGGAATGGCGGTGTCCATCCGCAGTACAGACGTGCGCAGGTTGTAGGTCATGCCCGGGAAGACGTCGATCAGGATCCAGCCGCCCGGCGCCAGCCCCGGCCACCCCACGCCCCGCGCGTCGCTGCCCTCGTAGGCGTCGTACTTGATCTGCATCGAGCCGACCGAGGCGTGCCCATTGGGGTAGCCGATGTACTTACGGTCGAAATAGCCCGGCTGCATCATCCCCGTGATGCGATTGAAGTAGTGCATGTAGTCGTGATAGAACTCGCTGTTGGTGTCGTGCCACAGCTTGTAGTTGGTGTGGACGATCGCCTTGTGGTAGTGGAAGACCTCCATGGGCTGCTCCATGTTCGGCCCCAGCATCCCCATCGCTTCGCCGATGTACTCCTTGAGCGAGCAGCTGGCGTCGTCGATGTTGACCCACACGAACCCGCCGAAGCCCAGCTCGCACTTGACCTCTCGCAGGCCGACGTCCTCCTTGCATAGCCGGTCCTGGTAGCCCTCGTTGCCGCGGGAGATGTCGATGCAGTTCCCCTTGGTGTCGAACGACCAGGCGTGGAAGATGCACGTGATGCGCTTGGCGTTGCCCACGGGGTCGTACAGCAGCACGTTGCCCCGGTGCGGGCAGATGTTGTAGAAGGCGCGGATCTTCTTGT
>VBCK01000209.1 GCA_005882215.1 Betaproteobacteria bacterium
CGGGCGCGCCGCTGCGAGGTTTACAAGGCGCGCCGGTTCAGCGACCACGCCCCGTTGATCGTCGAGTACTCGGGACGCCTTTGAGGGTCCCAGCTCAGTGCTGGACATCCAGTGCGCGGATGCGGTCGCGCAGCAACCACACCGTCAGCAGACCGGGGATTCCGAGCAGGAAGCTGACAACGTAATACACCGGCCAGCCGCCGTGGTCCGCAACCCAGCCCGCCGGACCGCCGAGGCCGTAACGTGGCAGCTGCGACAACACCGACAGCAGCGCGTACTGGAACGCGCTGAACCGTACATCGCACAGCGCCATTATCAACGCTACCAGCGCGACGTTGCCCATTGCGTGGGCCAGATTCTCGATCGCGACCGCCGCGATCATCACGGCGTAGCTCTTGCCGGTGATCGCGAGCACATAGTATGCGAGGTTGGAGACTGCCTGCATGAGGCCGAACAGCAACATCGAGCTCAGCAAGCCGAGGCGCACCATCCAGATGCCGCCAAGCACCGCGCCAACGATGGAACTCGAGGTGAACACCGCCTTGGCGACGAGACCGATTTCGGTCTTCGAGAAGCCGATGTCCATCAGAAATGGCGTGAATAGCTTGACGGCAAACGCATCGCCAAGCTTGAAAATCAACACGAGCCCGAGCAGCGACAAGGCACCGCGGCTGCCTGCCAGCTCGCGCAGCGGCTCGACGACGGATTCGCGCAGCGATCGAGGCGGTGGCGTGCGATAGACGGGCTCGGGAGCACGGAGGGTCGCGATCGAGAATGCCGCCATGACGCCGGCGACCACGAGCAACGCCGGCGGCCAGCCGAAGTGATCGGCCACCACGAGGGCGATCGCAAAGGCGATCCAGGAGGCGGCCCGGTAGCCGAGATTGGCGGAGGCCGCGGCCAGTCCCCGCTCCTCCGGCTCGGCCAGGTCGGCCCGGTAGGCGTCGATCACGATGTCCTGACTCGCCGAGAAGAACACGATCGCCGTCGCACAGACCGACACCGCAAGTAATGAATCGGCCGGATCCTGGAACGCGAGGACCCCGATCGCCGCCGCCAGCAGCAACTGGGTCACCAGGATCCAACCGCGCCTGCGCCCAATCACCGGTAACGGAAACCGATCAAGCAATGGCGCCCACAAGAACTTGAGCAGATAGGGCAGCGAGACGTAGGACAGCATCCCGATCTCGGTGTTGCTCATGTGCAGATCCTTGAGCCAGGCTTGCAGCGCGCTCTCGGTGACCTGATTCGGGAACCCCGAAGCAGCGCCGAGCGCCACGAGAATCAGCATGCGTGGCCGGGTGAGCACCTCCCGGATGCTCGGCTTCGCTCCTTTGCGGGCCAGCCCGCTCACTTGGGCTCGAACCGATAGACCGCGAGTTTGGAGCGCAAACCGGGCAGCACGTTCACCGGCCGGCCATTGGCCAGCAGCGCGCGTCCGGTGATCACCAGCCCGAGGCGGCCTGCCAGGATCTCGAAGTCCCTGGGCGTGCACAGATGCACGTTGGGCGTGTCGTACCACTGGTACGGCATCTGAGGGGAAACCGGCATCCGGCCGCCGAGCAGCGCGACCAGATGCCGCCAGTGGCCGAAATTCGGAAAGCTGACGATGCCCTGCCGGCCGACGCGCGCCATCTCGCGCAGCACCGCCTCGGTTTGGTGCATCGCCTGCAAAGTCTGCGACAACACGACGGTGTCGAACATCCGGTCGGGGAACATCCGCAGCCCGGATTCGAGATCGGCCTGGATCACGGACAGGCCGCGCCGCACGCACTGCAGGATCGAGTCGTCCGCGATCTCGACACCGTACACGCGGGCCGAGCGTGAATCGCGCAGGTAAGACATCAGCACGCCGTCGCCGCAGCCCAGATCCAGCACATGGGCGCCGTCGGCGATCCAGGCGGCGATCTGGCGCAGGTCATCGCGCAGCGTGGGCATGACCGCGCGCTGCGCTGCGGGCGCGGTCACCGGTGCGCGCTGCGCCAGGGCGGTCATCTTGCGAGCCCCGCCGCGATGTTGTCGAAATAGGCGGCCACCAGGCGGTGGTAGCGCTCATCGTCCTGCAGAAAGGCATCATGCCCGTGCGGCGCGTCGATCTCGGCGTACACGACCTGGCGTCCGTTCACGACCAGCGCCTCGACGATCTCGCGCGCACGGGCGGGCGAGAAGCGCCAGTCGGTCGTGAACGACACGAGCAGGAAATGCGCCTGCGCCGGCGCCAGCGCCTGCACCAGGTCGCCCCCGTAGGCGCGCGCCGGATCGAAATAATCGAGCGCCCGCGTGATCAACAGGTAGGTGTTGGCATCGAAGTACTCGGAGAACTTGTCCCCCTGGTGGCGCAGGTAGGACTCGACCTCGAATTCGACCTCGTAGCCGAACTCGTAGTCCGGCGTGCGAAGGAGGCGCCCGAATTTCTCGGCCATGTCGTCATCGGACAGGTATGTGATGTGTCCGATCATCCGTGCCACGCGCAGGCCGCGCCGCGGCACGACGCCCTTGGCGTAGTAGTCGCCGCCATGGAAGTCGGGGTCGCTGCGAATCGCGGTGCGGGCGACGTCGTTGAACGCGATGTTCTGCGCCGACAGGCGCGGCGTGGTCGCGATCGCCACGCAATGCCCGATCCGCTCCGGATACTGGATGGTCCAGGACAGGGCCTGCATCGCGCCCAGCGAGCCGCCCATCACCGCGGCGAAACGGCCGATGCCCAGACAGTCGGCCAGCCGCGCCTGCGCATTGACCCAGTCCTCGACCGTCACCACGGGGAAGGAGGCGCCGTACGGGCGGCCGGTGGCCGGATTGATCGACATCGGGCCGGTGGACCCGAAGCAGGAACCCAGGTTGTTCACTCCGATCACGAAGAAGCGCCTGGTGTCGACCGGACGGCCCGGACCGACCATGTTGTCCCACCAGCCGATGCCGTTCGGATCATCGGCGGTGCGGCCCGCTACATGGTGCGACGCGTTCAGCGCATGGCAGATCAGAACCGCGTTGTCGCGCGAGGCGTTCAGCGATCCGTAGGTTTCGTAGCGCAACTCGTAATCGGCGATACGGGCGCCGCTCGCCAGCTCGAGCGGTTCCTCGAACCGCATCGCCTGGGCCCTGACGAAACCGACCGAGCCGGCTTGCACGGCTCAGGGACTCAACTGAGCCAGCGCAGGCGCAACCGGAAGCGGCGGTCGGGGCGCGGCGCGCCCGTTGGCGCTGCCGCGCTCGATCGCGCGCCGGATCTCGATCGGATCATGCGAGCGCAGCACGCGCGCCGCAAGGCGCGCAGCCGTGCGTGTCGACAGTTCGAACACTCGCTGCTTCACCGTCAGCAGCTGCGACGGATTCATCGAGAACTGGCGCAGCCCCATGCCGAGCAGCAGTTCGGCCAGAACGACATCGCCGGCCATTTCGCCGCAGACCGAGACCGGCACGCGGGCCTTTTCGCCGGTGCGGATCGTCCGGTGGATCAGTTGCAGCACGGCCGGGTGAAGGTGATCGTACAGGTGCGCCACCGCCGAGTCGTTGCGGTCGATCGCCAGCGTGTACTGGATCAGGTCGTTGGTGCCGATCGACAGGAATTTCAGTCGCGACACGAAGGCGGGCAGCGTCAACGCGGCCGCCGGCACCTCGATCATTCCGCCTACCGCGACGCGCGCGTCGAACTTCTGACGCCGATCCTTCAGCTGCTCCTTGGCGCGCGCCACGAACGCCATCGCCTCCTCGATCTCGTGAACATGCGCCAGCATCGGCACCAGGATCCGCACCGTGCCCTGGCTGGAGGCCCGCAGGATCGCGCGCAACTGGGTCAGGAACAGCTCCGGATATGCCAGGCAGTAGCGGATCGCGCGCAGGCCCAGCGCAGGATTCGGCTCCTCGATCCCGTCGCCGGGCAGCATGCCCAGACTGAGGCGGGCCGAGGACGTCAACACCTTGTCGGCACCGATGTCCAGGGTCCGTATCACGACGGGCTTGCCCTTCATCGACCGGGCCACCTTCGCATACGCCTCGAACTGTTCGTCCTCGGACGGCAGCTGGTCGCGGTTCATGAACAGGAATTCGGAGCGGAACAGGCCAACGCCGTCGGCTCCCGCCTCCAGCGCGTCCCGTGCATCCTCCGGCATCTCGATATTGGCCAGCAGCTGCACCGGGATGCCGTCCGCGGTGCGTGCGATCCGCCCCTTGAGCTTGCGCAGCTCGGCGCGATGCAGGCCCTCCTCCTGGATCCGCTGCCGGTAGGTTTCCAGCAGCGCCGAATCCGGATTGACGATCAGTCGGCCGCCGTCCGAATCCAGCACGACCAGGTCGCCCTCGGCAATCGACTCGCGCGCCTCGGCAACCCCCAGCAGAGCCGGCAGTCCCAGACTGCGCGCCAGGATCGCGGTGTGCGAGGTGGGACCGCCCGCTTCGCTGACGAACCCCGCCAGATTCACGCCGGCGCGCTCCTTCAGCTGCAGCACGTCGGCCGGCGCCAGGTCGTGCGCCACCAGCACCAGGCGTTCGCCTTCCGCGAGTTGGCGCGGCAGCATCGCGACCGCCGGGCGCCCTCCGGCGAGGCGGCGCAGAACCCGCTCGACCACCTGGCGCACGTCCAGCGAACGGCTGCTGAAGTACTCGTCGTCGATCGCGTCAAATTGCCGGCACAATTCTTCCAGCTGTATCGTGAGCGCCCACTCGGCGTTGATCAGCCGGCTGCGCACCAGGTCGCGGGGGGCGTCGCACAACAGCGAGTCGTCCAGGATCATCCGGTGCAGATCCAGGAACGCCTTGACCTCGCCCGGAGCATCGGCCGAAACGGTGCTGCGCAGCTCCTCCAATTCGGCCCGTACCAGCGAGAACGCATTGTTCAGTCGGGCGACCTCGTGCAGTACGTCGGCGCGCTGGACGTTGTACTGCTTGATCTCGAGCTCGCTGGGGGCGAGCAGGTGCGCCCGTCCGATCGCGATGCCGCGCGCGACGCCGATTCCGCGCAGTTCTGCGTTGATGACGCGAGTCTCGCCCATTCGTCCTCGAAGTCAGCCCGACTCTCCAAAACGGGACTCGATCAGCGTCCCGATCGCCGCCACCGCCGATTCCTCGTCCGGGCCGGCCGCCTCCACGGAAACGGTCGATCCGGGCCCGGCCGCCAGCATCATCACACCCATGATCGACTTGGCGTTCACGCGTCGCCCATCCCGGGAGATCATGACGTCGCTCTGGAAGCGGGACGCGACCTGCGTCAACTGGGCCGAGGGCCGGGCGTGCAGCCCAAGTCTATTGCTGATCTTGAAGTCGCGCGAGATCATTGTCTTTGACAGACGATTGCCCATCGGGCGGCGGCGTCGGCCCGATCGACGCGATGCCGCGGGTGCCGCCCGCAAGCGCTTTCTCCGCCAGCGCATCCAGCGCGGAATCGCAATAGCACAAGGCACGCAAGAGCATGGGAAGATTGGCTCCCGCGACGACTTCGACGGCCCCGGGTTGTGCCAGCCGCGCTGCAACATTGGCCGGTGTCGCACCCAGGCAGTCGGTGAGGACCAACACTCCGCGCCCGTCGTCGGCTTCGGCCAGCAAAGCCCGTGCGCGCTGCTCCAGCAAGGCCGGGTCGGCGTCCGGCTCCACGTCCAGCGCCCGCAGCCGGTACTCCGCGCAGCGCGGATCGCGGCTGAACACGTGCCGCGCCGACTGCTCGAGCGCCGAGGCGAGCGGCTGGTGCGCAATTACGAGTATTCCGGCCATTTTGGGCTCACTACAGCGGGCTCACTACAGCGGGCTGACTACAGCAGACTCATTGGAGGATCTGTCGCTCCAGCGCCTCGACGAACATCACGGCGACGTTAAAGCCGGTCTCGCGCTTGATCTCTACAAAGCAGGTCGGGCTGGTGACGTTGATCTCGGTCAGGTAGTCGCCGATCACGTCCAGTCCGACCAGCAGCAAGCCGCGATCGGCCAGCGCCGGCCCGAGCGCGGCCGCGATGGCGCGGTCGCGCTCGGACAGCGGCTGGGCGTGCGGGATTGCCCCGGCGGCCAGATTGCCGCGCGACTCCCCGGGGCGTGGCAGCCGGGCCAGCGCGTACGGGACCGGCCGGCCCGCCACCAGCAGGATGCGCTTGTCGCCGGCGGCGATTTCGGGAATGAAGCGCTGAGCCATCACGGTCCGCAGGCCCCCGGCGGTGGTCGTCTCCAGAATCACGCCGAGGTTCGGGTCCTGCGCGGCAACGCGGAACACGCCGCGACCGCCCATGCCGTCCAGGGGCTTGATCACGATGTCGCCGTGCTCGCCGTGAAACTCGCGGATCGCCTCCGGATCGCGGGTCACCAGAGTCGGCGGCGCGTAATGGGCAAACTCCGCGATCGCCAATTTCTCGTTGTGATCGCGCAAGGCGCGCGGATCGTTGAAGACCCGCGCGCCGCGCCGCACGGCAGCCTCCAGCAGGTAGGTCGCAACCAGGTACTCGATGTCGAACGGGGGATCCTTGCGCATCAAGACAACGTCGAAGCCCTCGAGCGGACTGCGCACGACCTCGAGCCGGGCAAACCATTGCGGGCCCTGCGGCGCGATGTCCAGCCGGGTCGCCACCGCCTGCACGACGCCTTCGCGCCACGCGAGGCTCCCGATTTCGCAGGCCCAGATCCGGTGGCCCCGGCGCGCCATCTCGCGCATCATCGCGATGCTCGAGTCCTTGGACTCCTTCATCTCGTCCAGCGGATCGACCACGAACAGGGCCGAGACCTCGGATGTCATCCCGGCATCCGCCGCATCAGGAGGCCGCCCCGACCCTGACCCCCGGCGTCTGTCCCATGGCGTGGGACAGCGCAGGCGAGAGCCCCTCTGCGTCCCCGACAGAGGTCGGAGCGAGGGCAGCAGCGGTGCGCTCGAGCTCGATCGAAGCCGCGAGCAGCGCCAGGCGCCCCATCACGCCGTAGCAATAGAAACGGTTCTGCGCGCTGGAGCCTGGCTCGGCCTGCACATTGGGCAGATTGCAGGGGTTGGAGAACGCCAGCGGAACGAATTCCATGCCCGGCGCGTTCAGGTTCTCGTCAATGCCGCGCTGGCGGTGCACCCGGTAAAAGCCGCCGACCACGTACCGGTCGATCATGTACACGACAGGCTCGGCCACGGCCTGATCGATCGTCTCGTAGGTGGGCACGCCTTCCTGGATGATCACGTCACTGACTTCCAGGCCTTCCTTCACGACGGCCATCTTGTTGCGCTGCTTGCGGCTCAGCCCGACCACCTCGGAGGCGTCGCGCACCGTCATGATCCCCATCCCGTAGGTCCCGGCGTCGGCTTTCACGATCACGAACGGCTTCTGCTGAATATCGCGCTCGCGGTAACGGTCACGGATCTCGGACAGCAAGCGGTCCACGTTAAGGGCCAGGCATTCCTCGCCCAGCTTTTCGCGAAAATCGATCATCCCGCAGCGTGCGAACAGCGGGTTGATCGTCCACGGATCCACGCCGATCAGCTGCGCGAACTGCTCCGCGACCTCGTCGTAACATCGGAAGTAGTTCGATTTGCGGCGCACCGCCCACCCCGCGTGCAGCGGCGGCAGCAGCGTCTGCGTCGGATCCAGGCCACGCAGCTCGGGCGGGATTCCGGCCGACAGGTCGTTGTTCAGCAGCACGATGCACGGATCGAAGTCTTCCAGGCCGACCCGATCGCCGTGGCGGCGAACCGGCTCCACCATCAGCCGCTCGCCGCCGGGCAGCGAGATCGCGGACGGCTTGGTCACGTCAGGCGACAGGGTCCCGACCCGCACCTCCAGCCCAGGGGTTGCCAGCAGCCGGACCAGCCGGGCCACGTTCTGCAGATAGAACACGTTGCGGGTGTGCCGCTCCGGAATCAACAGCAGCTTTCGCGCATCCGGGCAGTTGCGCTCGATCGCGACCTGGGCGGCCTGTACCGCGCACGGCAGCGCATCCTCGGACAGGTTGTTGAATCCGCCCGGAAACAGGTTCATGTCGACCGGCGCCAGCTTGAAGCCGGAATTCCTCAGGTCCACCGAGCCGTAGAACGGCGGCGTGTGCTCCTGCCAGTTCTGGCGGAACCAGTGCTCGATATCGGTCATCGAGTCCAGGATTCGCCGCTCGAACTCCAGGACCGGACCGGCGGCAGAGGCCAATACAGGAACGCTGGACGGCTGCATGGCATGTCCCTTCGACTGCGGGGGTCCATTCTATCCGGTCGATCTTGCATACTGCGTTGCAGCACGTAAGGTCAAAAAAAGAGGGCCCCGGAAGGGGCCCTGAAGGGAATAAGGCGGCGTCGTCGGGTACGCCGCCCCGCGCTCATAAGTGACGTCAGAAAATCTGAATCGGTCGCGCCATCAGAAAAGGATGCCGGTTTCGACGAGCAGCCGAGTTTGGCTGGTATTGGTCCCGGTGGGGCCAAACGCAAATCCCGGCGTGGTACTGGTCGCCTTCACGTACGACAGTTCACCGCGCGCGAAGAACACCCCCTTCTGATAGGTTGGAGTAATCGTCAACGACCAAGCGTTGCTTCCGGGTCCGTAGATCAGGCTGGGCGCACCTGCGTTCGCGTCGCCCGTGGAGCTGATGTACTCGACGCGGCCCGCCACACTGTATCCGCCGTCAAGCGCGTAGGTGGCGAGCAACGCGGCCCCGAAGGTCGAAGCGCGCTGCGCCGTGCCCAACTGCGGGTCGGAGGGAACCGACGTGTACTGGATGTACGGCACCAGGGTCCACGGCCCCGAGGTGTGCGTGTAAATCACGTTGTAGATCTGCTCGTTGTTCTGGTAGAGCGGAGTGACCGCGCTGGATACCGTTTCGGTGTTCACGCTGCCGCCGCCGATGAACGCGACGATGTTGGAAGGGTTGATCGTATAGGTGGCCGATCCCCACAGCCAGCTGTACCGATTCGAAAAGAAACCGTCGTTCCAGGAAAACGATAAGGCGAGCGGCCCGGTGGTGTAGTTGACCTGAACGCCGCGATTGACGGCGTTCTCCTGATTCCACAACAAGCCGCGCTCGACGTTTACGTTCTCGAAGCTGAACGTGTATTCGGCCCCGATCAGGGTCGGCAGGTTGCCGGCAAGCACCGACATCGAATCGTTGGGCGCGTACTTCACGAACCACTGCGGAAAGGCGCCGTAGAAATTGCCCGTGGCCTTGCCGGAGCGAATGTATGGACTTCCAAGGTCCGGCAACGAGTAGGCGCCCAGCTGGGCGAAAAACTGCACCGGTCCATCGACCTTCTGGACAAAGACCTGTCCGTTCGTTACATCGAGCTGATCGAGCCGGTCGCCCGGGAAAGCATTGTTTTCCCATTGCGCGATGCCACTGGCGACCCCCGTC
>VBCK01000275.1 GCA_005882215.1 Betaproteobacteria bacterium
CCTCGTATTTCGTTGCCAAGACCTCGGTGAAGAGCTCCATATCATTGGCGATGCGGTAGCTCCCGTTGACGAGGAGCCCGCCGCGATCGGACTGCGCAAGGGCGTCCTGATAAGAAGTGTACGAGCCGGTGTTGGCCGTTCCGGCGGTCGCGGCGAAACTGGACGGCGTTAATCCGACGCCTGGGCTGCCGTGAGGTACCGCGGCGAAGCTCGAATTGAGCCCGGGCAGGTTGCCGGAAAGCGAGTAGATCGTGGCCGGCGTGCCGAAAAACGGCGTGCCGAGGTTCGGCCCGCCGAAACGCCGGTAGTCCGGAGATGCGGTGATCGCACGGTCGCGGTCGGGAAGCGGATTGCGACCATCGTAGGTCAACATCATCGAAACGCTGGCCGACCGGCCTTTCCAGCCAGCGCCCACATACGCGACACGCTCGTTCGTGTGGTTCGCGAGCTTGTAGCCCGCCATCCCCTCGACGCCACTGAAGTCCGAACGAAGCACGATGTTGACCACGCCGGCCAATGCATCGCCGCCATAGATGGCCGAAGATCCGTTCGGCAGTACTTCGATGCGATCGATCAACGAGATCGGGATCACGCCCAGGTCGAAGAAGCCGAACGGCGCCGCGCCTCCAGTGACGGGATTGATGCGATGCCCGTTGATCAGGATCAGTGTGGACCCCTCCACCGCGCCGCGCAGCCGGACGCTGGTGGCGATGTAAGTCGACTCGACCGAGTTGAGCGATACCTGCGGAATGGTGGCCAGGAAATCGGCGACCGTGCTCTGGCCGCTTTGCTCGATGCGCGTGCGGTCGTAGATCAGGAGCTCCTGTACCGACTGCTCGGCCGACAAGCCCAGCCGGGAACCAGTCACGACAATCTGTTCGGATTGCTGAGTCACTGCCTCCTGAGGTGAGGCTGCGGACGGCAATCCGGTCAGGAAAGGAGCTAAAAACGCCGCGCAGATCCGGACGATGGTCATAGGCAGCCTCCCACAAGGAGCTCAGGTCCATCGCATTGCTGCTGTCGAAGCGCGAATCGCGAACACCTCGCCTTCCCCGAAAATGGAGCCACCGCGCATCATGGCGCTTACGTTTTGCATCGCCTCCTGCGGATCGTCGATGGCACGTTCCTCGATCAGCTGGCGGGGCACCACCTGCACGTTGCGTGGTATGTCGAGGATTGGCTCCAAAGTCCTCGTAGCCGACTGCGCGTACCGACCCTCCGTGACAAACACCTGCCCGAGTTGGGTTTCGTCGGTGGGATCAGCGGCATTCGCGATTGCGCGGCCAGCACAAGGGCTCCAGCAACCGTTCGCCGCAGTAAAACTGGCGGAACGGAGCGCAGGCGCGGCATTCCCGTCCCTCTCCCCTCGCTCTGTTTGTTCGTGGTCGCTGGAGATGGATGCGGGCGACCGTGGGCAGCATACTCGGCGATGCGGTTTTGTCCAAGACCACACCCGAGCGCCTCGCAAATTCCCAGAACGGATCGCAAGAATCGGCAAAGCGCGCACGATTCTGGAAGCTTGCCGATTCCGACGGCTACCGCCCGGACGGGGACGCCGAGTCAGGTCCTATGGCGTCTGCTTGGGACTCCGACCCACCGCGCGGCACGGCGTCTCCGGGAGCAGCCCTCGAATTTCGTCTGGGAATGACCGCTACGTCTCGGCATGGCCGACGGATTCGATGGACGCTCCCACCGTCGATCTCCGCTGGAACGACGATCATGCGATGAGCTGCTACTGTTCAAGGTCGCGTCAAGAACTTGCAGGCGACACCTTTTGCTCTGGATAGCCGCCCATCCAGGGTCGCCAGCGGCAGCCTGAGCGCCTCGGCCACTGCGACATACCAGGCATCGTAGCTAGTAACGGTATGACGCAGTTCCCAGATCCGCACGGCGAACGGCTCGAAGGAAAACAGCTCCAAGTCGAGTTGCATCAGATCCTCGTGTGCCGCGTTCGCTTCGGCCGTCGTCAGTTGCTTTGCCAGTTCCAGACGGCGCAGTATGTTCGTTGCTTCGACTCTCGCCAGTTCCGGCGCATGAAGCGAGCCGCGCGACAGGACCTCCTCGGCCCAAACACCGTTTGGCCCCGCATCGGCGAGCGCCGCGACCAGCACCGACGAATCGACAACGACGCTCAACGCCGGTCAGCGTCGCGGTTCTGCAGTATCTGCCTGGAGGAGACGCGGGTCTGCGTCGCCCGCTTTCTCTTGCGCACCTGCTCCAGCCAGGCATCTACCGAGGGACGGGCAGCGAGGCGCTCAAGCTCCGCGCGAAGGAACTCCTGCATCGACTTGCCCTGCAGAGCGGCGCGCGCGGCCAGCTCGTCCCGGACCTTCTCGGGAACGTCACGGATGGTGATCTGGATTGGCATGCTTGCATAATGCCAGCATCGCCATCGGAGCGCAAGCTTATTGCTGCAACAC
>VBCK01000141.1 GCA_005882215.1 Betaproteobacteria bacterium
CAACCAGCGCATCGACCTCGGGGTCACGTCCGGCCTCGACATCCTGCAGCATCGACGTCTTGTGCTTGCCTACTTTTTCGGCACCGGCAATGCGCTTTTCCAGCGGCACGCGGAACGTGATGCCCAGCTTGTGGGCGACATTCTGGGCCTCCGTCATCATGGCGGCGGCCAGTTCCCGGGTGAGCGGATACTGGCAGATGTCGGCCAGCGTCGAGCGCGACAGCGCGCTGATCGGATTGAAAGTCAGATTGCCCCAGAGCTTGAGCCAGATCTCCGCGCGGATATTGTCCAGCACCGGGGCCTTGAACCCGGCGCGCGTGAAGCATTCCGATACGTCCGTCACACGGCCGCTGATGGAGCCGTCCAGTTCGCCGACCGGAAATCGGTCGCCTTCGATCAGCCTGACCACGCCCGGAGCGATCAGCTCGGAGGCCGGGTACACCACGCAGCCGATCACGCGCTCCGGCCCCAGCTTGCGCAGGATCTGGCCGTGCGGATCCACGCTCCTCACGCAGCTGCCTTCCAGCTCGCCGCCGTGCTGGTGGAAGTACCAGTACGGAATCCCGTTTTGCATCGTGACCACCACCGTCTCGGGACCGAGCAGCTTGGGCACTTCGTCGACGACGGCCTCGACCTGATGGGCCTTCATGGCCAGGATCACCATGTCCTGCGCGCCGACCGCCTGGTAATCGTCGAAAGCGCGCACGCCGGTGGCAACCTGCTCCGAGCCATCGGCGAGCACCAGCTTCATGCCCGCTGCGCGAATTGCGCTCAGATTGGCACCGCGCGCGACGAAGCTGACCTCCTCGCCAGCCAGCGCGAGCCTCACCCCCACGTAACCGCCGACCGCTCCGGCGCCGATGATGGCGATCTTCATTCCCACATCCTTGCAGCGTGAAAGCCATCCGGACAGCGCGCCCCTGACGGGCCAGCGTCGGCCGCACCCATCTTGTACCCGGGCAAACCGGTGGTCGTCGGACCCGCGCAGCAGCGGTGAGCCCTGCCAGCCGCAGCGCGGATCGCGTCCCTCCCCGGAACTTCGATCCTGCTGCCGAGTGTAGCAACGGAAAATTTAGCCGAGCACGGTGCCGGCCCGCAGGCCCAGCGCGAGCGCCAGCTCCGGTGCCGGCAACTTCTTCGTGTCCTCGGCCTTGGCCTTGAACACTTCGATCCGACCGCCCTGGCAGGTGATGTGCACGCTCTCGGGCCCGATCTCGACGATCTCGCCGACCTTGCCCTTTACGGCGCTGAACCTGCGGGTCAGATGCTTCCTGGCCTCGAAGATCTGGATCTTCTTGCCGTCGTACGTGGTCCAGGCGCCCGGGGCCGGATTGCAGCCGCGAATCAGGTTGTAGGTGAAATCGGCGTGGCTGGCCCAGTTGATGCGAGCCTCCGCGCTGCGGCACCAGCCCTCGTATGAAGCGCGCGACTCGTCCTGCACTGTCTCGCGGTGGCGGCCGGCGACGACCAGATCCGCCGCTTCCAGCATCGCCTGCACTCCCATCGGAAACAGCCGGTCGAAATACACGCTCGCGAGCGTGTCATCCGGACCGATCGGCGTCTCCTTCTGCAGCATCACCGGCCCTTCATCCAGTCCGTCGGTCGGCCGGAAAATCGAAAGCCCGGTGTTCGTATCGCCCCGGATGATCGGCCAGTTGATCGAGCTGGGCCCGCGGTACTTGGGCAGGAGCGAAGGGTGATACTGGATCGTTCCATGCCGCGGGATATTCACGAAATCCTGCGGCGCGAACTGCAGCACGTAAGCCATCAGGCCGATGTCGGCATCAACCTGCGCCATCGCATCGCGCGCCTCCGGGCTCTTGAGCGACGCAAACTGGTGGACGCGGATGCCTCTTTCCTGAGCCGCCGTTTTCAGCACGTCGGGCTTGGCGCCCTCTTTTTCCGGTGCGCAGAACACCGCGGCGACCTGGTCGCCGCGCGCCGTGAAGGCCTCGAGCACCGCCTTGCCGAAGTCCTGTTGGCCGATGATGACGATTCGCACGAAAATAGCTTACCTGGTTCGTCGGCGAATCAGGACGGACGCGTCACCGCGTCCGTCCCGCCACAGCCCTGAGACCGTTGCTGGCTTTCGACCGCCACTAGAACTTGTAGTTCATCCCGACCGAAAAGCCTTGCAGTCGTCCGCCGGCCCAGCAGCGCGGCCCATTGCCGCTGACTCCGCCGGCACCACCGTTAGCGGTCGGGTCAAACGCCGCGAGCTGACTGGCGTCGTGGCAATCGGTCGTCAGTCCTCTGCCTCCCGCGCCCAGGTCATAGTGTGCGAATGGGTGGTTCAACGTCAGCGCCCAATCGAAATACACCAGCGTGGACTTGTTCAGGTTGTGCTTCAGCGCCGCCGTGAACATGTTGGCCTGGTTGTCGGGATGCGGATTTCCAAATACTCCGGTGACAGGATCGACCACGGCCCCCGGCGTGTTGTGCTGGCCCGGATCGCCCGGGGTCCCGCCGGCGTGCGCCCAGCCCACGCTCACGTTGTCCTTGTCGGTCAGCTTCTGCGTCACCGCAAGCCAGGTGGCGTTGTCGCGCGTGCGCTCGTTCTGGATTTCCAGGAAGGACGGAAGGCTGCGCCTGGTTTTCTCCCAGAGCGCGCTGACCGTCGTCTCGGTCGGGAACTTGTACTGCACGCCGACCTTGACCGCCCACTCGTCCCCGATGTCACGCGGATCGCCCTGGGGAAAGGCGGCAGTGGGCTGGTCGCTGCTGCGATTGACGTCGCTGTGCCTCTCGTAGGCGATCGTCCCGTAGATCGGGCCCTGTTCATAGGCGACGTTGGCGCTATAGGCGGTCCCCCAGGAGCCGTCGTTACAGGCCGGTGCCAATGCGCCGCTGCCCGGGGCGTTGCCGCCCGCACAGCTCGATTCACCGGACGCGATGTTGCTGTTGTCCGTGGATCGGTTCTGCGACGGCGACCATAGCGCGTTGAAGCTGACGCCTTCCCACTTGGGCGACTCGTACCAGACCGCTTTGTCCAGGCGCGTGCCGAACTCGACCCGGTTGTCGCCCCCGGTGTTGCCCAGGATGATCGAATAGGTCCCGATCATTCCATTGAACGGGTCCATCCGGGCGGTCGAAGTCTTGTACGGCGCATCGGTCTTGCCGACCTTGAAGGCGCCCCAGTCCTTGTTGGCGAAACCGATGAAGCTGTTGCGTGAGGTCAGCCCGCCCTTGACGATCGTGTCGTTGTTCGAGTTCGTGTTCACCGTGCCGGCGGTCGCCGTCAGGTCGACCTGGGTCTCCAGCTGGTAGACGAAATTCAGGTCAGGAATGACCTTCTGAAAGCCACGGACGCCGACATATGTGAAATTGGTCGACAGCCCCAGCATCCAGCCGACCCGGCCGACCGGACTCTGGGGGGGCGTGTTGCTGTCCTTCATCCCTGCAATGCCCTTGGTCGTGTCGTCGAGCGACACATCGAGCTGGCCGTACAGCGTGATCTCGCCCCCCGGCGTGATGAACGTCACCGGGTCGCCTTCCTTCTTCTTCAAGAACGGAACGGCGCCACCGGCCGGAGCAGCCTTCGCCTGTTCCTCCTTCTGCTTCTGTAATTGAGCGTTGACCTGGTCGAGCTGCGACTTCAGGGACTCCATCTGCTTCTGCAGCTCTTCGAACTTGGCTTTCAGGTCGCTGGCGTCGTCGGCGCGCGCCGCGCCGGCCAACGCTATCGCGACCGCGCCCGCGATCACGAGCGGAGAACGGAATCTCATGCTGATCCTCCTTGATGTCTTTTGTTAGAAGCATCGCGACATCACGAAAGGCGAGCTTGAATATCGCGACCACCCGCGCCTGACAGCCGACGACCAAGCGAGGCCGACGTACGATATCTGGTATATCAGCGGCAGGTCAATAAACTCGACCCGAAAACGGAATCGGGTGTGGCGAATTAGATGACCGAGCCTCGCGCGAAAGGCGAGCGGGCCGTTCCTGCGCCGCAATGTCGCATATCGCGCAGGTGCGGGAGTATCGGGTATTGGTTGACCTGCCCTCGTGGATCGCAACGCACAATCGAAATCGATTGACGTCGTTCTGATATGTCACATACCGTATCAGCGTCGGGCGATGCTGCGACATCGATCTCAGACACGAAACTGGGAGGAGACGGGGGCGTACGCACTGCGGACGAACCGGCGGATTCATTCCAACATCGATCAGGCGACCGGATCAGCGGCGCATAAACGAAACAAACGATCGAGGAGAACCTGATGCAAACCGAGGCAAGCATGGTCAGTCGCCCTGCGTCATACCGGTGGTTGCAGCTGTTCATGGGCATCCTGTGCATGTGCATGATCGCCAACCTGCAATACGGGTGGACGCTGTTCGTCAACCCGATCACCGACAAATTCGGCTGGAGCAAGGCGGCGATCCAGGTCGCATTCACGGTGTTCGTGTTGACCGAGACCTGGCTGGTGCCGATCGAGGGCTATCTGGTCGACCGCTTCGGTCCGCGTCCCGTGGTGATGGTGGGCGGAATCCTGTGCGGGATCGGCTGGGTCTGGAATTCGATGGCCGATTCGCTGATGTCGTTTTACATGGCCGCGGCGGTCAGCGGCGTGGGCGCCGGCGCGGTGTACGGAACGTGCGTGGGCAACGCATTGAAGTGGTTTCCGGACCGGCGCGGACTCGCCGCAGGGCTGACCGCGGCGGGATTCGGGGCCGGATCGGCGCTGACGATCCTTCCGATCTCGGCCATCATCAAGGCGAGCGGATACCAGACCGCGTTCCTGTACTTCGGCATCGGCCAGGGATTGATCGTTTTCCTGGCCTCGTTCGCGCTGACCGATCCGAAGAGCGTTCGGTCCAGCTCGCCTTCGATCAAGGCGGCGGTGGCGTCGCGATCGCCCGCCGTGCGACAGACGAAGCTCAATTACGCGCCGCTGCAGATTCTCGGCCGCCCGGTGTTCTGGGTGATGTACGTGATGTTCGTGATGGTCGCGGCCGGCGGGCTGATGGCCACTGCGCAGCTGGCGCCGATCGCGAAGGACTTCGCGATCGACAAGGTGCCCGTCACCCTGATCGGACTGACGCTGCCGGCGCTGACCTTCGCGCTGTCACTCGATCGAATATTGAACGGCCTGACGCGCCCGTTCTTCGGCTGGGTGTCGGACCACATCGGCCGGGAGAACACGATGCTGATCGCGTTCGGACTCGAAGCATGCACGATCATGCTGCTGTTCTACTACGGACAGGATCCGGTGATGTTCGTGCTGCTGACCGCGCTCGTGTTCTTCGGCTGGGGCGAGATCTACAGCCTGTTTCCGTCGACCACGACCGATACGTTCGGCTCCAAGTTCGCGGCCGCCAATGCCGGGCTGATGTACACGGCCAAAGGCACCGCGGCCCTGCTGGTGCCCTTGGCCAACGTACTGAAAGAAGCAACCGGAAACTGGCATGCGGTGTTCGTCACGGCAGCCATCCTGAACGCCATCGCCGCACTGCTTGCCATCTTCGTGTTGAAGCCGCTGCGCCGGGCGGAGATCGAGCGATCGAACCAGCAGGCACAGGCTGCCGTGCAGGGCGCGGCGGTGGCCACCTGACGGGCCTTTGAGAGTCGTGACAGCCAGCCTTTAGATCGCACCTGCATCCCGGCTGCGGGGGTTGTACACCCCCGCTGCCGGGAGCCACCATTCCGATTCGACGAACCAGCTCACCATCAGGCGGAGGCCTCCATGTCGGACGTTGCCACGGAAACGAGCAAAGGTCGGGCCACGACCACGGCCGAAGACACGTTGAAGCAGAAGAGCCGGGAGGCGAACGTGGTGTCTGGGGGGCACCTGGTGGCCAAGGCGCTCAAGAGCGAGGGGGTGGACACGATCTTCACGCTGTGCGGGGGCCACATCATCGACATCTACGACGGATGCATCGACGAGGGCATCAAGATCGTGGATGTGCGGCACGAGCAGGTGGCGGCGCACGCGGCCGACGGCTATGCGCGGCAGACGGGAAGGCTGGGGTGCGTGGTGACCACGGCCGGGCCGGGCTGCACCAATGCGGTCACGGGGATTGCCACGGCGTTTCGATCGGAGAGCCCGGTGCTGCACATCGGGGGCCAGAGCGCGCTGGCGCAATGGAAGATGGGCGGGCTGCAGGATCTGCCGCACGTGGACCTGATGCGGCCGATCACCAAGTTTGCCGCCACGGTGATGAGCACCGAGCGGGTGGCCGACATGGTGGCGATGGCGGTGCGGGAGGCCTATGCGGGGGCGTACGGGCCGGTGTACCTGGAGATACCGCGCGACGTGCTGGATCGCGAGATCGATGTGACGAAGGCGGTGCTGCCCAAGGCGGGCCAGTACCGGGCCTCGACGCGCTCGATCGGAGATGCGGCCGATATCGAGCGCCTGGCGGAGCTGCTGGTGAACGCGGAGCGGCCGGCCATTTTGTACGGGCAGCAGGTGTGGGCGGCGCGCGGGCACGAGGAGGCGGTGGCGCTGCTGCGGCAGCTGGACATACCGGGCTACTTCAACGGGGCCAGCCGGGGGCTGTTGCCGCCGGGCGATCCGCACCACTTCGATCGCACCCGCAGCCAGGCCTTTGCCAAGGCCGATGTGCTGGTGATTGTGGGCACGCCGTTCGATTTCCGGATGGGCTACGGCAAGCGCATCTCGGTGCCGACCCTGGTGCAGATCGACATGGACTACCGCACGGTGGGCAAGAACCGGGACCTGACGCTGGGCATCGTGGGCGACCCGGGGGCGGTGCTGGGGGCGGTGCTGGCCGCGGCCAGCGGGCGCATCAAGAACGACAAGCGGCAGGCGCGCCGCAGCTGGATGAAGGAGTTATCAAGCGCCGAGGAGGCCGCCACCGAGAAGCTGATGCCGCTGTTCAAGTCGGACAGCCGGCCGATCCACCCGTACCGGGTGGCCTGGGAGCTGAACGAGTTTCTCACCGACGAGACCATCTACATCGGCGACGGCGGCGACGTGGTGACCATCTCGGCGCAGGCGGTGCGTCCGCGCCGGCCCGGCCACTGGATGGACCCGGGGGCGCTGGGAAGCCTTGGGGTCGGCACCGGCTTTGCGCTGGCGGCCAAGCTGGTGCACCCGGCCAAGGAGGTGCTGTGCTACTACGGCGACGGCTCCTTCGGCATGACCGCCTTCGATATGGAGACGGCCAACCGGTTCGGTGCTCCGTACATCGCGGTGATCGGCAACAACTCGGCCATGAACCAGATCCGCTACGGGCAGCTGGCCAAGTACGGCGAAAGCCGCGGCAACGTGGGCAACCTGCTGGGCGATGTGCCCTTCGGCCAGTTCGCCCAGATGCTGGGCGGCTATGGCGAAGAGGTGCGCGATCCGGCCCAGATCGCGCCGGCCCTGCGGCGGGCGCGCGAGTCGGTGGCCAAGAGCGGCCGCAGCGCCGTCATCAACATCTGGGTCGACCCGCGCGAGTACGCCCCCGGCACCAAAGCGCAGACCATGTACAAGTAAGTTCCAGGTGAGTTACAGGAGTTGCGCGCAATGAGCCACGCGCTGGAAGGGGTGCGGATTTTGGACTTCACCCATGTGCAGTCGGGGCCGACCTGCACGCAGCTCCTGGCCTGGTTGGGTGCCGACGTGATCAAGGTGGAGCGCCCGGGAGAAGGCGACCCGACGCGGGGGCAGTTGCGCGACATCCCGGATGTGGACTCGCTGTACTTCACGATGCTGAACCATAACAAACGCTCGATCACGGTCGATGCCAAGAAACCCAGAGGCAAGGAGCTGCTGGAGCGGCTGATCCGTCATTGCGATGTGCTGGTGGAGAACTTCGCTCCGGGCGCGCTGGACCGGATGGGGTTGACCTGGGAGCGGATCCAGAGCCTGAACCCCCGGATGATCGTGGCCTCGGTGAAGGGATTCGGGCCCGGTCCGTACCAGGACTGCAAGGTCTACGAGAACGTGGCGCAGTGCGCCGGCGGTTCGGCCTCGACCACCGGCTTTGACGATGGGCCGCCCCTGGTCACCGGGTCGCAAATCGGCGACAGCGGCACCGGGCTGCACCTGGCGCTGGGGATCGTGGCGGCGCTGTACCAGCGCCAGAGCTCCGGGCGCGGACAAAAGGTGCTGGCGGCGATGCAGGACGGGGTACTGAACCTGTGCCGGGTCAAGCTGCGCGACCAGCAGCGGCTCGCCCGAACCGGAGTGATGGAGGAATACCCGCAGTATCCGGACGGCAAGTTCGGCGATGCGGTGCCGCGCGCCGGCAACGCCTCCGGGGGTGGGCAGCCAGGGGCCATTCTCAAATGCAAGGGCTGGGAGACGGATCCGAACGCCTACATCTACTTCATCACGCAGGCGGCCGTGTGGGAACCGATCTGCCGGATCATCGGCAAGCCCGAGTGGATCACTCACCCGGACTATGCAACGCTGCCGGCGCGGCTGCCCAGGCTCAAGCAAATCTTCGACACCATCGAGCAGTGGACCCAGACCAAGACCAAGTTCGAGGCGATGGAGATCCTGAATCAGTACGACATCCCGTGCGGGCCGATCCTGTCGATGAAGGAGCTGGCCGAGGAACCGTCGCTGCGCGCCACCGGCACCGTGGTGGAAGTCGATCACCCCACGCGCGGCAAGTACCTGTCGGTGGGCAATCCGATCAAGCTGTCCGACAGCCCGAGCGAGGTGACCCGCTCGCCGCTGCTGGGCGAGCACACCGATCAGATCCTGGCCGAGCTCGGCTACTCCGAGGATCAAATCGCCGCGCTGCGCGCCGATCGCGCGATCTAGACGAACGTTGCCCGACACCTCCCCCATGCTCGATGCCGGCAGGATGCCGGCCGGCGGCACACCCGAGGCCGCGGACGGTCCGTGGAACCCTGGAGTCAAATCGCGTCTGCCCGCACGGCTGCTTCCGTTGTCGACGATCTTCCGCCCCGAGAACGTCTTCGCCGGCGTCGAGAGGGTCAAGGAATTGCACGATCTGACCGGCCTCGATTTCAGCGAGATGGTGTGCTTTCGTCCTGAGCGCCTGGCGTTGCACGAGCTGTTGATCCGGGTTACCGCGGACTTGTGGGTGTCGGACGGCTCCCGCTACGAGGACCTGGGGATCAACTTCCGCTCGATGATCGCCACGATACTGGCGCGCTACGTGGACCCGGACATGGGCCGGATCGCCAACGCCTATAACGAGTCGCGCGAGGCCTTGAGAGCGATCATCTCGCAGGCGCTCGCGAGTGCAACGGAAACGACTTCGGCGGTCGCGAGCCGCCAGCGAGGGCTGCGTTCGCTGTTCGCAAGCCGCGCCGGCCGGCGCTCGGCGGTAGAACGGGAGGACGACGGAATGTCGCTGCTCCACTTCGCCGACGAATGTGAGAAGACCGCCGCAGAAGCGGACGCGGCCAATCACGCGAGCGCGGTCGTGGGCGACGCCGGCGATCCGCGCGCGGCGGCGTTTCGCGCTCTGGCCAGGATCTGCCGCGCGCTTTATGGCAAGGTCGGCGGCTGGCGCACGGCGTCCGAGTTGGCCGCTTCGGTAGCGACCGATCTGGCCTGCAACGAGTACTGTGCCAGGCAGATCGGCCGTCTGATAGAGCAGCACGTGCTCGAAGCAGTTCGGCGCGAGGGCTACCGGTTGCTGCCGCATCGTGATCCGGCCGTCGTGATGAATACGAAGGGACCGTCGGCGTCGGGCAAGAGCACATTGCGGCCGCTGCAGCATGCGCTGGCGGACCGGATCGGCGCCGACTGGCGCGATTTCGCGCTGATCAGTCCCGACATCTGGCGCAAGCAGCTGATCGACTACGCCTCGCTGGGTGCCGATCACCGCTATGGCGGCATGCTCACCGCGGAGGAGCTTGCCATCATCGATCGGAAGCTGGATCGCTACGTGGAGGCCAAGGCAGAGCAGGGAAGAATGACGCACCTGTTGATCGACCGGTTCCGCTTCGGCAGCTTCCTGTTCCAGTCCGAGAGGACCGGCGATCAGTTGCTGAGCCGCTTCGGGCAAGTGGTCTATTTCTTCTTCATGATCACGCCGCCCGACGCCCTGGTCGAACGCGCCTGGAAGCGAGGACTGGAGTTGGGGCGCTACAAGGCGGTGGACGATATCCTGGCCCACAGCATCGAGGCATACTCGGGAATGCCGCACCTGTTTCTGACCTGGGCTCGCCGCACCGACAAGATGGTCCACTTCGAATTCCTCGACAACAGCGTCGAGCTGGGGCAGGCGCCGCGCACCGTGGCGTTTGGCTGGAACGGCCAGGTGTTCGTGCTCGACGTCAAGTGCATGATGGACGTGGTCCGTTATCGCAAGGTCAACGTGGACGCCACTGCTCCCGCCCAGCTGTTCAGCGATGCGGGCGAGCAGGCCATGAAGCCGGAGCACAGTACGGAATTTCTTCTGCAATGCGTGCGTCAACTGCACGAGGTGACTTTCGCCGACCAGGCGACCGGGCGCCTTTATCTCCGGATCGAGGAGGGTCGCCCCATCTGGGTCGACACCGACGCGATGGCGGCGGCCGTATCCGAGCCGCACACGCGCGCCGCCGTGCTGGCAGTGGCCCCGGGCGTGCTGGACCGCAGCGGCTCGCCCCGGCCGGCCCAGCAGTACGTGTTCGACCTGCTGCCGCCCGATCGGATCCGCACGCTGGGCAGCTGGGGCCGCGAGCGGCCTGCTTGATCCACGCGGCGCCGGCACCGTATGTCCGTCACACAGACACAGAAGATGAGGCAGATCGAGTATGGCTCGGGCGGAGGCCCCGATGCGATGCGGATCGTCGAGGTCGAGCGACCGAGGCCGGCACCCGGCCAGATCCTGATCGAGGTGCACTACGCGGGGGTCAACGGGCCCGACCTGATGCAGAGGCAGGGCCATTACCCACCGCCTCCCGGCGCATCGCCCGTCCTCGGACTCGAAGTGGCCGGGCGCGTTGCCGAGACGGGCGCCGATGTCACCGAATGGAAAGTCGGCGATTGGGTCACCGCGCTGGTGCCAGGCGGCGGCTATGCAGACTACTGCCTGACATACGAGCGCCATGCGCTCCCGATACCCGAGGGCCTCACGCTGGCGCAGGCCGCCGCATTGCCCGAAACGTGGTTCACGGTGTGGGCGAACCTGATCGACCGCGCCGGCTTGAAAGCGGGGGAACGTTTGCTGGTCCACGGGGGCAGCAGCGGAATCGGCCTGGCCGCGATCGGCCTTGCGCGGCTGGTCGGCGCGCACCCGTTCGTCACGGTCGGCAATGCTCAGAAGGCGCAGTTCTGCCGGGATTTCGGCGCCGCGGTCGCGATCGATTACAAGCAGGAGGATTTCGTCGCGCACGTCCGGCAGCTCACCAATCACGAGGGTGTCGATGTGGTCCTCGATATGGTGGGCGGCGCGTACCTGCAGAAGAGCGTCAGCGTCCTGAAACGCGACGGCCGGCTGGTGCTGATCGCGTTTCAGCAGGGAAGCAAAGTCGAATTCGATTTCATGCCGGTGATGATCAAGCGCCTGACGATCACCGGCTCGACGATGCGGCCCCGCACCGTCGACGAAAAGGCCCGGATTCGTGACGCGCTGCTGAGTGAAATCTGGCCCGCCTTCGCCAGCGGGCAGCTAAGGGTCCACCTGTTCGGGATCTACCCGTTCGAAAAGGCCAGCGAGGCGCATCGGATCATGGAAAGCAGCCAGCACATCGGCAAGCTGGTGCTGCAACTGCGCGACTGATTCCCGCACTTGGCGAATCCGCGATGAAGATCTGCGTATTCGGGGCCGGCGCGATCGGCGGATTCATCGGCGTGCTGCTGGCGCGTGCCGGCAACGACGTCAGTTTCGTGGCGCGTGGCGCGCACCTGGCGGCGATGCGCGCCGGCGGCGCGCGGCTGCTGATCGACGGCGAGGAACTGGTGGCTCGCGTGCCCTGCACGGATGACCCGCGCGAGCTCGGCCACCAGGACTACGTTTTGATCGCGATGAAAGCGCACTCGGTGCCAGCCGCGGTCGACTCGATCGTTCCGCTGCTCGGGCCGCAGACGGCGATCGTGACGGCTGTGAACGGTATCCCGTACTGGTACTTCCACCGCCAGGGAAGCGTGCTGGACGGCGCAACGCTCGAATCGATCGACCCTGGCGGCCGGCAGATGAAACTGCTCGGCCCTGAGCGTGCCATCGGTTGCGTACTGAATCCGGCCGCCGATCTGATCGCGCCGGGCCTGATCCGCCACGTTCACGGCCGCAAGTTTCCGATCGGCGAGCCCAGTGGAGAGCGAACCGGACGGATCGAGCGGCTGCACCAGGCCATGCAGGAAGCGGGATTGGAGGCGCCGATCCGAACCGACATCCGGGACGAGATCTGGCTGAAGCTGTGGGGCAATTTGTGCCTGAGCCCAATCAGCGCGCTGACTTGCGCGACTCTGGATCTCGTAGCCACCGATCCGGGCACGCGCGCGGTGTGCCTGGCGATGATGGCCGAGGGGCGGCAGCTCGCCGAGAGAATCGGCGTGAATTTACGCGTCGATGCCGATCGACGCCTGGATGGTGCGGCCGCGATCGGCCCTCACAAGATCTCGATGCTGGTGGACCTGGAGACCGGTCGACCGATGGAAATCGATCCGATCGTCACCGTCGTTCAGGAAATCGGGCAGCGGCTGGCGATTCCAACGCCGACGATCGACGTCGTTGCCGCGCTGATCAAGCTCAGGCAGCGGACCGCGGGCTGATCGGGTATTGATCCGGGTCAAACTGAGTGGTTTCATTGTATCTGGTATACAAAATACCATTGACAATTGTGCGATGCACCAATATGCTGGCCAATCAACCCAACAGTCGGGGCTCAGATGGAAACAATCAGCCTGTGCATCATCGCCGCGCTGCTGATCGGCGCCGGTTGCGCCTCCACGGTGCTTTCAACGTATGTTTTTCCACTCTCGGTTCGAGTACGCGGCCAAGCGCACGGCCGCTTTGCGGGACTGTCCGCGGCGGCGGAGGACTCCCCGAGCTGCTCAACGCGCAAGGTCGGGGGTCCGGGTCGCGGGGGCAGTGCAGCGGCCGGCTCTGAATCTAATTGTCGCCTGATCCCGCGAATCTGCACCTAGAATACCGGATACTCGGGGACGCGGGTCACGGGGTCACGGCCGGTCAACCAGGAAAGACGATGGCGGACATCAACATTCCATCGAAACCCGTATCGGCCGTGCGGTCGCCGAGCGAGGCTTTGGCGCTTTCCTTACAGCCGATTCAGACCTCGGACAGCCTTCGCAACCAGGCGTACGCGATGCTGAAGCAGGCCATCGCCGATACCGATATCTACAGCCTTCCCGAGGAGGTCCAACTCGACAAGCGCGTCCTCACCGAGGCGCTTGGCGTCAGCCGCACGCCGGTGCGCGAAGCGATGACGCTGCTGGAGCAAGAAGGCTTCCTGCGCACGGTGCCCCGCAAGGGCATATTCATCGTTCGCAAGACCAAGGCCGAGATCGTCGAAATGATCCAGATGTGGGCCGCGCTGGAGAGCATGTCGGCGCGGCTGGCCACGCTGCACGCCAGCGACGCGGATATCGCGGGCCTGCGGCGCCTGTTCGACGATTTCCGCGATTCGGCGCCCTCCGAGCACCTGGACGAGTACTCGCACGCCAACATTGCGTTTCACCACGAGATCGTGCGCCTGGGCGGCTCGAAGCTGATCGCCGATACGATCCGCAACATCTTCATTCACGTCCGCGCGATCCGGAAGATGACGATCTTCCAGAGCGATCGCGCGGCGCGCTCGATCGTCGATCACATGCGGATCATCGAAGCGCTGGAGCGCCGCGAGACGGAACTGGCGGAAAAGCTGGTGCGCCAGCATTCGCTGGACCTGGCGGCGTTCGTCAGCGAGCACTGCGATTTCCTGGACTGAAGCGATCCGCGTCAGGCATCCGGATCGAACAGCACGTGCTTGATTTTTCGGCGGTTGGCGATCAGCTCTTCGACGGTCGGCTCGTTCTTTAGCGCGCGCGAGATCGCGAGCCGGGTCGCCTCGTAATTGGTCCGGTAAAGGTCCTTCCTGTCCAGGTTGGCGTCCCTGACCGCCTGCGGATCGAGCCAGATCAGATCGATGATGCAGATGTCGTCGACGATGGCCCGGGCTATCGTGCCGTCGGCAACGCAATCGACGATCGCATCCGCGGTGGCTGCCTGCACGACGCTGCCGAGCAGCTCGATGGTTTTCGAATCCTTGATCGTGACCTTGGGCACCATCATCGTCGGCGGCCGCGCCATCTGGTTGCAATCGCGTACCGCGAACATCCGCGAGTGGCCCGCGGTCTGCCCCATCAGGTTGGCGAATGCCTGTCCCACCGGGCCGTCGACCGCGCCGATCACGATCTCAGCCATCGCATCGGTGAACTGACCCTCCCTGGCGAACACGGTCGCCTCCCCCACGCGCATCGCAAACGGCTTGCTCATCGATTCAGGACTCCTGGCGGTCGTGCTGGACGCGCATTGTAGGGTCGATTCGAAAGGATATCGGTAAACTCGCGCGTTCGACCTGGGGGCGGAACTGACCGTGAACACGCATGCGCACGCGGGCGCAGCGCTCGGCCGATCGTGCTGAGCGGCCGCATCGTCCGGGCCAGCTCATTGCTGCTGCTGACGGTGGCGGGTTGCGCCCGCGCCGAGGCGGGCTCCAGCGACAGCCCCGGGTGGCTGCAGCGGTGGCTGGATCCATCGACGGCGCCGTTCATTCCGGTTCCGGAGATCGACGTTTCCCCGATAGGAGGAGCCACGCTCGGCCTGATCCCTGTGTGGCTGACCGTCGATGAGAACGAACAGATCCGCCGGATCATCGCGCCCGACATCATCCACAGCCAGTATTTCGGGTGGGGCGCGCGCGGCCGGATCTTTGCGTATCCGTCCAACGATTCCCAGTGGACCATCGTCGGTGGAGGCAAGCAGCAGGTCGAGCGCGAATTCGACGCGATGTACGTGAGCGGGCTGTCTCGATCGGACACACTGACCTGGTCGTTACACACCAATTTCGACCGCAGCGGAACGCCCCGCTTCTATGGTCTGGGCAACCAGGCGCCGCTGGCCGCTCAGACCAACTACGTCGACAACCAGGGGCACCTGGAGGCCACCGCCGGATGGAATATCACGCAACGGTGGCAGGTTAGTTACCGGCTGCGGATCGGCTTCGTGCAGATCGGCGCCGCGGTGCTGCCGTCCCTGCCGTCGATCGAGACGCGCTTTCCGCAGCTGCCAGGTCTTGACCGCGAGGAGGAACTGCAGCAGCGGTTTGTCCTGACCTACGACACGCTCGATTCGATCACGATCCCTCGCAACGGCGAACAAATGACGGCGCTGGCCGGATACTCGAACTCGGGCCTCTGGGGTTCGGTGTCGTACTCGTTCATCGGTGCCGAGGCGCGCGTATATCGCCCGCTCGAGCCGTGGCTGACGCTCGCTGCCCACGCCGCGCTGCGCTACATGCCCTCGAACGAGCGCGCGCCGTTCTGGGCTCTGTCGAGTATCGGAGGTGACCGCAGCGAGCTGGGCGAGCGCCAACCGTTACGAGCGTTCGGCGATGACCGCTTCATCGATCGCGACTCGTTCGCCGCCGGCGTCGAACTGCGCACTCGCGTGGCCGAGTTCAAGGTGTTCGCGACGAACCTGAGCATTGAACTGGCGCCGTTCGTCGACCTTGGCAAGGTTTTTGATCGCGACACCGAGAACCCTTTGGTGCATTTGCACAAAGCCGGCGGCCTCGGGGTGCGCGCCGTGGCGAGCCCGTTCATCGTCGGTTATGTCGATGTCGGATTCGGCCCGGAGGGGCCGGCGGTGTTCACGGGGATCAACTATCCGTTTTGAAGGACGCGCTACGATCGGCAACAGACTTCAGCCCAGGAGCAAGTCCAATGGCCATTTACGGCGACAATGCGCAGTCGATCGGCGGCACGCCGCTGGTGCGGCTGAACCGCATCGCGGAAGGTGCAAAGGCAACCGTGCTGGCGAAGATCGAGGGGCGTAATCCGGCCTACTCGGTCAAGTGCCGGATCGGCGCCGCGATGATCTGGGATGCCGAGAAACGCGGCCTGCTCGGTCCGGGCAAGGAACTGGTGGAGCCGACCAGCGGCAACACCGGCATCGCTCTGGCGTTCGTGGCGGCCGCGCGCGGAATCCCTCTGACCCTGACGATGCCCGAAACGATGAGCATCGAGCGTCGCAAGCTGCTGCTCGCCTTCGGGGCCCGGCTGATGCTGACGGACGGCACGAAAGGCATGAACGGGGCCATCGCCAAGGCCGACGAGATCGTCGCGTCCGATCCTGGCAGGTACGTGCTGCTGCAGCAGTTCAACAACCCGGCCAACCCTGCGATTCACGAACAGACGACCGGGCCGGAGATCTGGAACGATACCAAGGGCGCCGTCGATATCTTCGTCTCCGGCGTCGGCACCGGCGGTACGATCACGGGCGTGAGCCGCTACTTGAAGAACGTCAAGGGCAGGCGGATCGTTTCGGTTGCCGTGGAACCCAGCGCCAGCCCGGTGCTCACTCAGACGCGCGCCGGCGAACCGCTGAAGCCCGGGCCTCACAAGATTCAGGGCATCGGTGCCGGCTTCGTCCCGCAGGTGCTGGACCTTGCGCTGGTCGATCGGATCGAACAGGTCAGCAACGAGGAGGCCATCGACTTTGCGCGCCGCTTGACGCGGGAAGAAGGCATCCTGTCGGGCATTTCGTGCGGCGCAGCCGCCGCGGTCGCGGTCCGCATCGCAAAGCTGCCGGAAAGCGTCGGCAAGACGATCGTCGTGATTCTTCCCGACTCGGGCGAACGTTACCTGAGCTCGATCCTGTTCGATGGCTTGTTCGACGCCGCGGGACTGCCCGCCGAACGCCCGCCTGCGTAATCCTGCTCGGCTGCGCGCCCGCGCCGCCGTGTGGGTCGACCGTCAAGCCGAGCCGTTAAACCCAGAATCCGGTAATCCAGCCGGCTTTATTCGGCCCATCCGCCCTGAGCCGCGCAGATAGAATCTTTGCTTACAAATCCGCAACAGAAACCGACGTACCACCCTTCGACCACGGATTACATTGGGACGATGACTGATAATTTTGCATGTTCAAAACACGGTGGTGCCCGATCGCGCTTGCGTGGCGCTGCGGTCTGGCTGTTGGCCGCGGCTTTCGTCCCCGGCATGGCGCTTGCCGCCCTGGGTGAGGACAGCTCGACGGTCGAACGGGATGTCATGCAGCTGCGGGCGCAGCGCAGCGTGACCCCGTCGAGCGCGTATTCGGTGCACGAGTTGCAGTTGCCCGGCGGCACGCAGGTGCGCGAGTACCTGACCGCGTCGAACCGGGTCTTCGCAATCGCCTGGACTGGCCCCAGCATTCCCGACCTGCAGCAGCTGCTGGCCTCCTACTTTCCGCGCTACCGGGCGGCCGCGGAAGCCACGGGGCGGTCGCGCAGGCCGGTCGCCGTCGACGCTTCGGACCTGGTGATCCGGACCGGCGGACATGCTCGCGCCTTCTTCGGCGTGGCCTATCTGCCGGGACAGATGCCGTCCGGCGTGCGCGCGGAGCAGATCCGATGAGCGCCGATTCACGCGCCTTTCGGCTCGCGCTGCTCACGTCGGCGGCGGCGGTCGTATCAGCCTGCGGCGGCGGCAGTTCCTCGTCCTCGAGTCCCCCTCCTCCTCCGCCCACGGCCAACGTGGCTGCAATGATCGTCGACGGCGGACCGGTCGTGAACGGCATGCCGATCGGCACCATCAACCAGGGCTACGTGACGATCACCGTGTGCGTTCCCGGCACCTCCACCTGTCAGAACATCGACCATGTGTGGGTCGATACCGGGTCGGCCGGGCTGAGGCTGATCACGTCCGCGTTCACGTCGCAGCTTCCGGCTACCATGCAGGGCGCCGACACGGTGGCCAACTGCGTTCAGTTCGTCAATGCGTTTTCCTGGGGCGCTGTGCGCACGGCCGACGTCAAGATCGCCGGCGAGTCGGCCAGTTCCGTGCCGATCCAGGTGATCGGCGACACGGCCGTGCCGGCCACTGCCCCAAGCACCTGCGGCAGCATGAACCCGCTGAACACGGTCACGGCTTTGGGGGCTAACGGCCTGCTGGGCGTCGGCGTGTTCCGCCAGGACTGCGGACTCGGCTGTACCACCAACGATCCAGTGACCATGAAACCGCCGGACGGTTTCTACTACACCTGCCCGGCGAACAGCTGCAGCTCGGCATTGATGCCCCTTGCTCAGCAATTGCACAACCCCGTCGGACTGTTTGGGCCGGTCAACGGCGTGTCCGATAACAACGGCGTCCTGCTCCAGCTGCCCTCGCTGCCGGCCAGCGGAATGGCAACGGCAACTGGATCGCTGATCTTCGGAATCGGCACTCGATCCAACAACGCGCTGGGAAGCGCGGTGGTGTTTGCCGTCGGTCCGACGACCGGATTCATCCAGACGACAACCACTTTTGCTGGTGGTGACACGTCGGAGCCGGCGAGCTACATCGACAGCGGATCCAACGGGTTCTTTTTCAACGACAGCAACATCACGCAATGCACCGGAACCAGCGCCGGCTTCTTTTGCCCCTCGTCCACGGTGTCGCTCAGCGCCACGATGTTGCCGTACAACACCTCGACGAATACGACCAGCCATACGTACAGCTTCAGCATCGCAGACATCCAGACCCTGACCGGCAACGCGTTCAACAATGTGGGCGGGCCGTCAGGAACTTGCGACAACGTAGCGACCCCATGCACGTTCGACTGGGGCCTGCCGTTCTTCTATGGGCGCAGCGTATTCACGGCCCTCGAAAACACGACGATCACCGGCAACGCCGGCCCGTTCTTCGCCGCATCGACGCCCTAGCCTGCTAGCCGGGGCAATCCCACAGATCCTTGGCGTACCGGATTCCGTCCTCGATTCCGCGGTACCAGCCCGGCACGCGGGCAAGCTCCCGGTAGCCGAGCTTGCGGTAGAAAGCACCGGCGGCGGCGTTGGTGCAGCGCGCCTCCAGCCGTATCACACCCAGGCCCGCGGTGCGGGCGGTTGCCTCCAGCCACGACACCAGCGCGGAGCCGACGCCGTGCCGCCGCTTGCGCCCGTCGACCGCGAGCAGCAGCAGGTGCGCCTCTTCGTCCCCGTACTTCATGATCGCAAAGCCGGCCAGGCCGCGCACATCGCGGCACACGACCACGTTGGTGGAGGCGTCCGCAATGCACCGTCGCACCCGCGCCGGCCGCCACGACCAGCCCAGACCCTGTTCGATGCAATCCCGGGACAGGCACGCGATCGTTTGTGCGTCCGCGTCGCAGGCCAGCCGGATGTCGTGCTGAGTGATCACGGGGCAGTTCCGAGCTGCGCCAGGGCGAGCCTGGCAAAGGCGGCGACGTCCAGCGTCTGCGCCCGCGCACCCGGGTCGACCCCGGCCCGGCGAATGGCCGCTTCGTTCATCACCGCGGCCAGCGCGTTGCGCAGTGTCTTGCGCCGCTGGCCGAACGCCGCGGTGACGACCCGCGAAAATGCCCCGAGGTCCGCCAGCGCCAGCTGATCCGGGGCGCGTGGCACCAGGCGGATCACCGAGGAGTGGACCTTGGGTGCCGGGACGAACGCGCCCGGCGCCACGTTGAACAGGCGCTCGACGCGATAGCGGAACTGCAGCATCACCGACAGCCTGCCATAGTCGCGCCCGCCGGGAGGGGCGACGATCCGGTCCACCACTTCCTTCTGCAGCATCAGATGCTGGTCCAGCACGAGCGGCGCGATCGGCCACCAAGCAAACAGCAGCGGGGTCGATATGTGATACGGCAGATTGCCGACGATCCGAAGCCGCCCACCGGCCTGTCGCGCCAGCGCCACCCAGTCGACTTTCAGCGCATCGGCGCATATCAGTGTCAAGCGCTCGGATCCGAAATGGCGCGCCAGCATCTGAGCCAGATCCCGGTCGATCTCCACCGCGATCAGGTGTTCGCAGCGGGCCAGCAGCGGGGCCGTCAGGGCGCCGCCGCCTGGCCCGATCTCGACGATGCGGTCATCCGGCCGCGGTGCGATCGCTTCGACGATCCGGCCGATCGAGCCCGCATCGCGCAGGAAGTTCTGGCTGTAACGGCGGCGCGCCCGGTGCGCTTCGAGCGGAGGCTTGCCGTGAGCCTCAGCTTCGACGGGCATTGTCCCCGGGTTCATGGCCCGTGTACGGTTTCGGGCAGAAACACCGGGCCCTCACCCAAGCGCAAGTAAGGAGATACCTGGGTCGCGGCGAGCTGCGCCGCCAACTCGATCGCCGCCACCATGCTGGACGGGTCGGCCCGGCCGGTTCCTGCCAGATCGAGCGCCGTGCCGTGGTCCACCGACGTCCGCACCAGCGGCAGGCCGAGCGTCACGTTGACGGCGTGCCCGAAACTGGCGTATTTCAGCGGTGCCAGACCCTGGTCGTGGTACATCGCGACGATTGCATCAACGCTGCCGGCTCGCGCCGGAACAAAAAGCGTATCGGCGGGCCAAGGACCATCGGCATCGATGCCTCGCCGGCGCGCCGCGGCGATCGCCGGACCGATCACTTCGATCTCCTCCCGCCCCAGAAAGCCCGACTCACCGGCGTGCGGGTTCAAGCCGGCAACCGCGATGTGCGGTCGCGGGATCCCAAACCGGCTTGTCAATTCGTGGTGCAGCACATCGAGCGTCAGGCCGATCAATTCGGGCGTGATCGCGGCCGGAACCTTCGCCAGCGGCAGGTGCGTGGTCGCCAACGCCACGCGCAGGCCTGCGCCGACCAGCATCATCACGACGCAACGCGCGCCGGTGGCAGCCGCCAGGTATTCGGTGTGCCCGCTGAAGGCGATGCCGGCTTCGTTCATAGTGGCTTTGTGCACCGGCGCAGTCGCGATCGCGCCGAACTCGCCGCTGCGACAGCCGCGCACCGCGCGATCCAGAAGCTTCAGCACGTACCCGGCATTGGCCGGACTCGGATGCCCCGGCACGACCGGTTGCAGTACCGGCTCGTGCAGGACCGAACAAGGCGACGGCGGCGGCCAAGGCAGCTTCAGCGCCCTGGCCGTGTGTTCGAGCAGCGCGCGATCGCCCAGCAGCACGCAGGGCCGCGCCTGCGCCTGGGCAGCGCGCAGTGCGATTTCAGGGCCGATGCCGGCCGGCTCGCCGGTTGTAATCGCGATCGGCGCAGCCGTCACGGCGAATCGATCCGATACTCGACGTAAGTGCGATCGCGCAGCTGGCGCAACCACTCCTGCATGACCTCTTCCAGCTTACGGTCGCGCAGCATCTGGCGCGCGGTGATCCGGTTTCGGTCGGCCGAGGCCTGCTCGGTCTTGCGCTCGAGCACCTGTATCAAGTGCCAGCCGAACGGCGACTTGACCGGTTCGCTGACCTCCTTCACCTGCAGAGCATTCATCGCGTGTTCGAACTCCGGCACCGTGTCGCCAGGATACAGCCAGCCCAGGTCACCGCCGCGCGTGCTGCTCGGGTCGACCGAGTACAGGCGCGCCAGCTGCCCAAAATCCTGACCACCCTTGATCACGCGCTCACGTAGATCTGCCAGACGCCGCTTGACCTCCGCTTCCGGCATGGCGTCCGTGACCCGAAGCAGGATGTGCCGGGCATGGGTCTGGTCCACGGGGCCGGTCGACAGCTTGCTCGACGCGGCGGTGCGCCGACCGACCAGCTTCAGGATGTGGAAGCCGATCGGACTGCGGATGATCGGCCCGATCTGGCCGGGCTTCAGATCCTTCACCGCCTCCAGAAAGACGTTCGGCATCCGCTCCGCGGTACGCCAGCCCAGATCTCCGCCCTGCAAGGCCTCGGGGGCGCTGGAATAACTGGCCGCCAGTTGTGCGAAATCGACCCCGCCCTTGGCCTGCGCCACCAATTCCTCGGCCCGCCGGTGAGCCGCTTCGACGCGCTCGGGCGACGCGATCTCGGGCAACTCGAGCAGGATCTGCGCGATGTTGTACTCGACCTTTTCGGCCGCCTCGCCACCTTGTTCGGCCAGCAGGTTGTCGATTTCGCCCTCGGAGACCTGGATCTTCGATTCGACCTCATGGTCGCGCAGCCGGACCATCGCGATCTCGTTTCGCATATCCTCGCGAAAGGTAGCGAAGTCGGCGCCGTCGTGCTCGACCTGGACGCGCAACTCCTGGACCGTCATGTGATTGACCTCGGCCATCCGGGCGATCGCCGAGTTCACCGAGACGTCGTCCACCCGAACTCCGTTTTCCCGCGCCAGCTGCAGTTGCGCGCTGTCCAGAATCATCCGTTCGAGTACCTGCTTCCTGAGCACCTCGGACGCGGGCAGCGTGATGTTCTGCCGCTTCAGCTGCGCCTCGGCCGCGTTGACGCGACGGTCGAGCTCGACCGACGAGATCACCTCTTCATTGACCACGGCGACGATCCGATCCAGCGCACGCGGCGCAGCACAGACGGGCGGCACCCACAGCGCTGCCGCCAGCGTGGTGAGCGCGATGGAGCAGATCGTGCCGCGCGCCCTCACCCCCGGCCCCTGTCCCGCAAGCGGGAGAGGGGAGATCTCTGCGCAGGTATCGTGTAACCGGACATCACGTGGCATGAAACTCATTCGTAGTTGTCGAACGCGCCCGGCGCGGCGGGCTGCGGATTGATCCGTTGGTAGCCGGGAATACTACGCCGCAACTGATCCAGCGGGCTGCGCGTGCCAAAGCTGCTGAATCCGTTCAGGTCGATCTGCAGGAAAACGGTCGTGGTCCGGCTGATGCCACCGTCGGTCGAGTAGCGCTGTGCGACCAGGCGCCCGACCCAGCAATCGGCCTTGTACTCCAGCCCGACGACGGTCTCCACCCAGGCGCGCCCGGGCGATGTAAAGCTCAATTGCGAGGGGCTTCCGCCTCGTGCCAGCAGCGAATAGTCGAGGTTCGTCACCGCGTACCACCGGCGCGTCAGCGGCCATTGCGTCGCGAGGTCGATTTGATGCAGCGTCGCGCTCTGATAGCGGTAGCTCAGATCCACCACCGAGGCCGCCTTCGGCTGCCAGCGGATTCCCACATCGGCGCGCACGATCTGGCTGTCGACCGCCGAATACTCCAACTCGAGCTCGCCACGCCAATCGTGCGCGGTCTGCGCGCTGGCATCCAGCAGTAGGTCGGACGTCAGGTTGGTCCGGGGCGCTTCGCCCGGCAGCGTGACCCGTTGCGGCCCGAAATAGATGCGCTGGCCTACCGCAAGCCGGAAGCGCTCCGCGCCGCTTTGGTCGTCGATCATCCGGCTGACCAGCGCGCTCGTCACCTGGTTGGCTTCACCGATGCGATCGTTGCCGGTAAAAGCGTTCTCGGTGAACAGCTGAGCGAACGTGAACGTCGGGTCGGTACTGTCGAAGTTCGGCAGGTGGCTCTGATCTCGAAACGGAATGTAGGCATAGTACAGGCGCGGCTCCAGCGTCTGCGTCGCGCTTTGGCCTAACCACCGGCTGCTGCGCTCGAACACCAGGCCGGCGTCGACCGACCCGATCGGAAGCGATCGCCTTGCGCTCGATTGGCCGTTGTGCAGCTTCGGGTCCAGTTCGTACTCCGTCAGGTTCCACTGCAGGCGCGGCACCAGGAAGTAGCCCGCACTGAGCAGCGGGTAACTGAGGCTCGGATTGGCGACAAAACGCGAACCCTCCTCCAGCGTCTCGTTGCGAAAGCGCGTCGCGTCCACAGTCGCGGCCAGGTCGAAGCCGCGCCAATCGGTGTGCGAGGTGTTGAACGTGAAATCCGGTACGCGGTCGTAGGGCGGCGGATTTCCGGGCACCGGTGTCCCGGGCGGATTGAGCAGTGAGAACAGCGTCTGGTTGCGTGCAACCTGCACGGTCGCGTTCCAGTAGGTCTGCGCGTAGCTGACCGACTCGACCTGTGGCAACTCGATCGGCGCGGCCTCCGCCAGGCTGTGCGAGAAGTCCGTCAGGAATTTGTCGTCCGACACGCGGTTGTAGTTGACGCTGGCCGTCAGACCCGAGCCGCTCGCGTAGGTCTGGTTGACGGCCAGGTGTTCGCGCGATGAGCTGGTGGCGCGGTCGTACGGCATCACGTCGTAATCGATCACCCCCCGCACGGTTGGCTCCAGGAAGCGCAACTCGCTGCCCAGCAGCGCGCCCCAGCGCGGATACAGCGCGGGCGTGATCGTATAGTCGTAGTTTGGAGCCATGTTCCAGTAATACGGCACCGTCACCTGCAGGCCGGAGCGCGAATCGAAGTAGTAGCTCGGCGTCAGCACGCCGCTGCGCCGCTCGCCGCCGAGCGGCATCGAGAAGTACGGCGACGAAATCACGGGGACGCCCTGGAAGTACATCGTCGCGTGGTGACCGATCCCCCTCTGCTCCTGGCGGTCGATATCCAGCGTTTCGGCCTTGACCCACCAGGATTCGTCTCCCGGTGCGCAGTTGGTGTAGGTTGCGTTGTGCAACCGGTAGTGGTCCTCGCTGAGGAACTCGATCAAGGACGACTCCCCGCGTCCCTGGCGGGGCGCGTACGAGTAGGAGGCCTGTGGCATCTGACCGGTGCGCGCCTCCAGGCGATAATCGAGTTGCGGGCCTTCGAATACCGTGCCCCGCTGATACAGGCGGGCGTTGCCTCGCACCTTGGCCTCGTCGCTGGCGCACAGATACTCGGCCGAATCGCCCCGTATCACCGTGCCCGCACTTCGCAGTTCGACGTCCTTTTCCATCTGCACGCGCTCGTCGACCTCGCCGTGCATCCGGTCGGCTTTGGCGTAGGTCGGCGCCTTGACGTGGCCCGCAGCGCGGTGTGCGCCCAACACCCGTTCCAGCTTCAGCACGACCGGCTCGGACTGCGCGATGGCCGGCGAGGCAGCGACGAGCGCAAGCACCGCCGTCAGCCGTGCCGGCAGCGGAGCGGGGTCCCGAGCGCCCGGCCGGCGCCACGGAGTGCAACGATGTGCCAAAGGGCGCAAGAAAACTGCCTGTCGAGTCCGGCGTTGGCCCGCACTCACACGCAGGTCGTGCGGCTCGATTCTCTTGGACAGCCGCGCATTATGATGGGAAGCGAGGACCTCTGCTGTAACGACCGTTTCACGAATCCCATGAGCCAGGAATCGGTGGCGTCCGATTCGCGCCGCAGCGAATTGATAGCGTGGCTGCAATCGATGGCCGGCAGCTTCGGCCTGCACCCCGAAACGCTGCGGCCGGCGTCCAGTGATGCGAGCTTCCGGCGTTACTTCCGGCTGGACGCCAAGCATGCCGGCACGCTGATCGCGATGGACGCGCCGCCCGATCGCGAAGACAGCCGCCCATTCGTCAAGGTCGCCCGCCTGTTCGGGGCGGCCGGCGTCACGACTCCGCAGATCATCGCCGAGGATCTGCCGCGAGGCTTCCTGTTGCTGAGCGATCTGGGGCAGACCACCTACCTGCAGGCCCTGGAGGCGGGCGCCAGCGCCGAGCCGCTGTACCTGGACGCTCTGGACTCGCTGGTGCGAATCCAGGCCGCCACGCACGCCGCCGCCCTGCCGGCTTACGATCGCGCCCGCCTGCTGGCCGAAGTGCGGCTGTTTCCCGACTGGTACGTGGCACGGCACCTGCAGGTCGGCCTCGAGCAGGACGAACGGATCGCGCTGGAGCGCGTATTCGAGGCGCTGATCGCCTGCGCGCTGGCGCAACCGCCGGTGTATGTGCACCGCGACTACCACAGTCGCAACCTGATGCATCTGGAGCGCGGCAACCCGGGCGTGCTCGATTTCCAGGACGCGGTACTGGGCCCGGCCACCTACGATCTGGTGTCGCTGCTGCGCGATGCTTACGTCGAGTGGCCCGATGGGCAGCAGGTCGACTGGGTCGCGCGCTACTGGGAGCTGGCGCGCGCCGCCGGCGTGCCGGTGCCCGCGGATCTGGCAGAACTGTGGCGCGCGATGGAGTGGGTCGGGCTGCAGCGCAGCCTGAAGGTCCTGGGCATTTTCGCCCGCCTCTATCACCGCGACGGCAAGGAACGCTACCTGGCCGACCTGCCGCTGGTGATGCGCCATACGCGCCGTGTGGTCGAGCGCTATCCGGCCTTCGACGACCTGCGCCGCCTGCTCGATAAACTCGAGGAGAAATCCGGCTCCCGTTTCCCTTTAGCGGGGGAGCCTGAAGGATGAAAGCGTTGATCTTCGCGGCCGGGCGCGGTGAGCGGATGCGGCCGCTGTCGGACCGGATCCCCAAACCGCTCCTCGCCGCTGGCGGGCGGATGCTGATCGAATGGCAGATCGCCGCGCTGGTCGGGGCTGGCATTCGCGAGCTCGTCATCAACACCGCGCATCACGCCCGCTTGATCGAGGACACGCTCGGCGACGGCTCCCGCTACAACGCGCGCATCCGGTACTCGCGCGAGGGCGAGCGAGCCGAAGACGCGCTCGAGACTCTGGGCGGCATCGTGCACGCGCTCGAGCTGCTGGGTCAGGCGCCGTTCGTAGCGGTCAGCGGCGATATCGTGACAGCGTTCGACTACCGGAACCTGCAAATGCCGGCCGCCCGGATCGCGGCCAGCGAGCGCGACGCCCATTTCGTACTGGTGGACAACCCGCCGTACCATTCCCAGGGCGACATGGGCCTGCAGGGCTCGGTCGCGACGATGCAGGCGCCCTGGCTCACCTATGCCAATATCGCCGTGTTCGCGCCACGCCTGTTTGCAGGCGCAAGCGGGGGCCGCAAACGCCTGTTTCCATGGGCCTTCGAGCTGGTTGAGCGCCGACGCGCCAGCGCCGAGCGGTTCGCAGGACGCTGGTACAACGTCGGTACGCCCGATGATCTGGCCGCACTGGACCTGGAACTGCAGCGCAATCCCCTGAGTGCGCCTGCCGCATGAATGGTCCCGACCGAGGTGGCGTCGAGTCCGTCGCGATCCTGGGCGCCGGTCCGATCGGACTGGCCTGCGCCCTGCTGCTTTCGGCGCGCGGAATCGGCTCGCAGCTGATCGATGCGCGCAGCCTCGAACAGGCCCGCCAGGATCGCCGCCTGCTGGCTCTGTCGCGCGGCACCCTGCAGCTGCTCAGCGGCCCGCTGGGGACGGACTTTGCGCCCATGGGCCACATTTTCGAGGTGCACGTCAGCTCGCGCGGGCAATTCGGTGCCACCCGGCTGACGAGCCGGGATTTCGGCGGCGCCGCGCTGGGCGCGACCGTCTGGTACGCGGACCTGGTGCACGCGCTGGCACGCGCCGCAGAGGCCGACCCGAACATTGTCGTGCACCGTCCCTTCCGGGTCATCGGCCTGGAGCAGAAAATCGATACGGTCCTGATCCGCCTGGACGATTCCCGGCACATCGAAGCGTCCATAGCGATCAACGCCGAGGGCGGCGCGGCCAATGGCGCCGATGGCCGGCCGGCCGCCGGCGACGCGCTGCTGGCGGAGCTGGATGTGGACGGTCTCGCGCCCGGCACCGCCGTTGAGCGTTTCACGCGCGAGGGGCCGCTCGCGCTGTTGCCGTTGCCGGCGGCGGGCGGCGGCCGAAAATCAATGATCTGGTGTCTGGATCACGAAACGGCGCAGCAGCGACTGAGGTGCAGCGATGCCGATTTTGCCTGCAAGATCCAGGCCATTGTCGGACCGAGAATAGGTCGTGTCGCCTGGCTGGGGCCACGCAGTGCCTTTCCCTTGTTGCAACAGCACCGGCCCCAATTGCGTGAGCACCGGCTGGTGTACATCGGCAATGCGGCCCAGAGTCTGCATCCGGTGGCCGGACAGGGCTTCAACCTGGGCATGCGCGACTGCGTATGCCTGGCTGACAGCCTGGCGCGGGCTTCGGGCGACCCGATCGTGGCCCTGTCGCGATACGAAGCGGCCCGAAACGCGGATCGATTCGCGATCTCGCGTTTCACCGGTGCATTGCCGGGCTTGTTTGCCTCCCGGCTAACGGCTATCGCAATGGCGCGGTCGATCGCGCTGACCGTTTTCGACCTGGCCTCTCCGCTGCGGCGCAGTCTGTCCTCCGTTCTGATGTTCGGAGTGCGACGCTGATGCTGGTTAAGGCGTCTTGCGCATTGCCTTCGCTGCCCGCTTGGCTACAATGAGCTTGCCATTGCGTGGTTCTCAAGTTTCTTTTTGCGGCTCCCATTCATCAGATGCGCATCGGCTCCTTCGAGCTGAAAGATCGCGTATTCGCTGCGCCGATGGCTGGAGTCACGGACCGGCCATTTCGCCGGCTGTGTCGGCGGCTGGGTGCAGCCTACGCGGTGAGCGAGATGGTGGCATCCGACCCGCGCGTGCGGGCCAGCGGCAAGACGTCGCGTCGGCTCGATCACGACGGCGAGCCGGCGCCGGTCGTGGTGCAACTGGTGGGCGCCGATCCCGCAGTGCTGGCCGACGCCGCCCGCTACAACGTCGACCGCGGCGCGCAGATCATCGACTTGAACATGGGCTGCCCGGCGCGCAAGGTCTGCCAGGTCGCCTGCGGTTCGGCCCTGCTCAGGGACGAGGCGCTCGTGGGGCGGATCGTGCAATCGGTGGTCGAGGCGGTCGACGTGCCGGTGACGCTGAAATATCGGACCGGCTGGGATCCGGCAGACCGCAACGCGGTCCGAATCGCTCGGATGGCAGAGTCGGCCGGTGTGCAGATGCTGACGCTGCACGGACGCACGCGCGCCTGCGGCTTCAAGGGTCAGGCCGAATACGACACGATCGCGCGTGTGAAGCAGGCCGTGCGCATTCCGGTCGTGGCCAACGGCGACGTCGACTCGCCGCAGAAGGCGCGTTTCGTATTCGAGACCACGGGCGCCGATGCCATCATGGTCGGCCGCGCCGCGCAGGGCCGACCCTGGATCTTCCGCGAGATCGATCAGTATCTTCGCACCGGCTCGGTCCACCCGGCTCCCACGGTCCTGGAGGTCCGCGGCCTGCTGCAGGAACACCTGGAGGAGCACTACGGGTTCTACGGAGAGGCGCTCGGCGTCAGGACCGCGCGCAAGCACATCATCTGGTACACGCGCCGGCTGCGGGGCGGCGCGCGCTTCTGCGAACGGATGAACCGACTCGAGCGCTGCGAGGAACAACACCGGGCCCTGGACGAATTTCTGCAGGATGCGGGCGAACGCGATGATCGATTGCAGTACGAGGACGGCTCGATCGAATCGCCGGCAGCGCTCGAACGCGAGGGAGATGCGGGTGACTGCGACACGATCGCGGCGTGCGAACCTTGCTGAACGGGCGCCGCCTTTGAATCTGGGCGTCAAGGAGCCGGCAGTATCGCTGCCCCGGCAGGAGACGCTGGAACAAAGCGTGGTCCGCAGCCTGGACCGGTACTTCTCGGATCTGGACGGGGCGCGGCCGCATGCGCTGCACGAGCTGGTCATGCAGGCGGTCGAACGGCCGCTGCTGAAGTTCGCGGTCGATCGATGTGCCGGCAACCAGTCGGCGGCGGCCGATCTGCTTGGCATCAATCGAAACACGCTTCGACGCAAGCTGGTCGATTACGGCCTGCTGTGAGGAGCGTCCGTTACGCCCTGATCAGCGTATCCGACAAGTCCGGAGCGGCCGAGCTCGCACGCTCGCTGGCACGGCTGGGCTTCACGATCGTTTCGACCGGTGGCACGGCTCGAGCCCTGGGCGAGCAGGGGATCGGCGTGACCGAGGTTGCCAGCGTGACCGGATTTGCGGAAATCCTCGACGGTCGGGTGAAGACGCTGCACCCGGCGGTGCATGCCGGCATCCTGGCTCGGCGCGATGCCCCGGAGCATCTGCGGGCGCTGGCGCAACATGCGATCGGCCTGATCGACGTGGTCGCGGTCAATCTGTATCCGTTCGATGCAACGGTGGCCAGGCCCGGCTGCACGCTGCAGGACGCGATTGAAAACATCGACGTGGGAGGGCCGGCGATGCTGCGCTCGGCCGCCAAGAATCACGCGAGCGTCACCGTGATCGTGGACCCGGCCGACTATCCCCGCGTGGTCGATGAGCTGCAGTCGCGCGGGGCTACCAGCGCATCGATGCGCCGCGAACTGGCGATCAAGGCCTTTGCCCACACGGCCCGCTACGACGGCGCGATCAGCAGCTACCTGTCCAGTCTCGATGCCGACGGACAACGGGAAGCTTTCCCGCGCGTTCTGACGCGCCAGTGGACGCTGCGGCAGCCGATGCGCTACGGCGAGAACCCGCACCAGCAGGCCGCGTTCTACCGGGACCCGGCCCCCGGCCCGGGCCTTCTGGCCGGATACGAGCAGCTGCAGGGCAAGGAGCTGTCGTACAACAACGTGGCCGACGCGGACGCGGCCTGGGAATGCGTGCGCGGCCTGCAGGCGCCGGCCTGCGCGATCGTCAAGCATGCGAATCCGTGCGGGGTAGCGACCGGTGTCGATGTCCGCTCGGCGTACCGGCTGGCCTTTGCCACGGATCCGACCTCCGCCTTCGGCGGCATCATCGCGTTCAACCGAGAGGTGGGTCTGGACTGCGCGCGAGCGGTCGCCGAGCGGTTCGCCGAGGTGGTCATTGCGCCGGCCTTTGACGCGGCGGCGCGCGATGCGCTCGCCAGCAAGGCCAACCTGAGGCTGCTCAGCGTGCAGCCCGGCTCGGCCAGCAACGATTTCGATTTCAAGCGGGTTGGCGGCGGCATGCTGGTGCAGACGCCGGACGTTGCACCGACCCAGCGGCCGGATCTGAAGGTCGTCACGCGCCGCGCGCCGAGCGAGGCGGAGCTGGACGACCTGCGGTTTGCCTGGCACGTGGTGCAGTACGTGAAGTCCAATGCCATCGTGTTCGCTCGCGGCGGCGCCACGGTCGGGATCGGCGCCGGGCAGATGAGCCGGCTCGATTCGGCGCGCATCGCGACGATCAAGGCGGGCGATGCGGGGTTGACGCTGACGGGATCGGCGGCCGCGTCCGACGGATTTTTCCCGTTCCGGGACGCGCTGGATGCGATCGTCGAGGCAGGTGCCCGCTGCGTGATCCAGCCCGGCGGCAGCCTGCGCGATCCGGAGGTGATCGCCGCTGCCGATCAGCACGGCATCGCGATGGTGTTCACCGGGGAGCGGCACTTTCGGCATTGATGTGCGCACCACAACCGTCCGGATCCTGGGGATCGACCCCGGCTTGAATTGCACCGGGTTCGGCGTCATCGAAGCCTGCGGCGGCCAGCTCAGGCATGTGGCGGCCGGCGTAATCCGCGTTCCACCGGGCGAGCTGGCGCAGCGGCTGGCGCACATCCTGGCCGAGCTGGCTGCGGTGATCCGCGCAACGCAGCCCACGGAGGCCGTGGTCGAGAAGGTCTTCGTCAACGTCAACGCGAAATCAACACTCCTGCTCGGACAGGCGCGCGGCGCCGTGCTATGCGCCGCGGTGACCGCCGGCTTGAACGTGCACGAGTACACGGCGCTGCAGGTCAAGCAGGCGGTGGTCGGCTACGGCAAGGCTGACAAGATCCAGGTGCAGAAGATGGTGCAGCGGCTGCTCGGGCTGGGCCGCGCGCCGGCGCGGGACGCGGCCGACGCGCTGGCGTGCTCGATCTGCCACGCGCACAGCGGTGGCGCACTGCGCGCGGTCCGGCTATCGAAGTCGACCTCACGCAGCGCACGCGGCCGCCGCGCGCGGGCCGCCTGGAGCGAGTTTGCGCTGCGCTCCGTGCCAAAGGCGGGTTCGTGATCGGCCGGCTCGCCGGGACTCTGATCGAAAAGCGCCCGCCCACGCTGCTGGTGGATGCGGGCGGCGTCGGCTACGAGGTCGATGTACCGATGAGCACGTTCTATGGACTGCCGGTGATCGGCGAACGGATCACGTTGCTGACGCACCTGGTCGTGCGCGAGGATGCGCACCAGCTGTTCGGATTCGCGACCCAGGCCGAGCGAGGTGCGTTTCGTGCGCTGATCAAGATCTCGGGGGTGGGGGCCCGGACCGCGCTGGCGGTTCTTTCAGGCTTGAGCGTCGATGAGCTCGCGCAGGCCGTCACAAAACAGGACGCGGCGACGCTGAAACGGCTGCCCGGCATCGGGCAGAAGACCGCCGAGCGTCTGCTGCTGGAGCTTAAGGGTAAGCTGGGCGCAGAGCTGGAAGGCGCGACCATGCGTGCCGCGGGTGCTGCGGACGCCGCCGGCGACGTGCTGCGAGCGTTGCTGGCGCTCGGCTACTCGGAGCGCGAAGCGGCCGCCGCCGCGCGCCAGGTGCCAGCCGGAAGCGGCGTATCGGACGGGATCCGGATCGCCCTAAAATCGCTTGCGAGAGCTTGAGCTCCCCCAGCCAATGTGAACGACAAAGAGAGCCAGGTGAACGACGAACGCCTGATCACAGCCGCGGCAGCCTCTCCCAACGAGGAGGCGGTCGAGCGCGCGTTGCGCCCGCAGCGGCTGGCCGAATACGTCGGACAGCAGCGCATCCGCGAGCAGTTCGAGATTTTCATCCAGGCCGCGCGCGGCCGAGCCGAGGCGCTCGACCATGTGCTGCTGTTCGGCCCTCCCGGCCTGGGCAAGACCACGCTCGCACACATCATCGCGCACGAAATGCAGGTGAACCTGCGCCAGACCAGCGGGCCGGTGCTGGAACGGCCGGGAGACCTGGCGGCTCTGCTGACGAACCTGGAGCGCAACGATGTGCTGTTCATCGATGAGATCCACCGGCTCAGCCCGGTGGTCGAGGAGATCCTGTACCCGGCGCTGGAGGACTACCAGATCGACATCATGATCGGAGAGGGTCCGTCGGCCCGCTCGATCAAGCTGGATCTTCCGCCGTTTACGCTGGTCGGCGCCACCACCCGCGCCGGGATGCTGACCAACCCGCTGCGCGACCGCTTCGGCATCGTCGCGCGCCTGGAGTTCTACAGCGAATCGGAGATCGCGGCGATCGTGACGCGCTCGGCAAAGCTGCTCAACGCGACGCTGGATCCGGACGGCGCGCGCGAGATCGCCCGCCGCTCGCGCGGCACGCCCCGGATCGCCAACCGGCTGCTGCGACGGGTGCGCGACTACGCCGAGGTGCGCGAGTCGGGACAGATCGGCCGCGCAACCGCCGACCGCGCGTTGACGATGCTCGAGGTCGACGCTCTGGGACTGGACGTGATGGACCGCAAGCTGCTGCGCGCCGTGATCGAGAGATTCGGCGGCGGGCCGGTCGGCATCGAAAGCCTGGCGGCCGCTATCGGCGAGGAGCGCGACACGCTCGAGGACGTGATCGAGCCGTTCCTGATCCAGCAGGGGCTGCTGCAGCGCACGCCGCGCGGCCGCATCGCCGCGGTCGCGGCGTATCGGCACTTCGGGATCGCCGAGCCGGCCGGCGAGAGCGGCGGCAGTCTGTTCTAGGGCGTCGCGAAAATCAAAGAAATCAAGAGCGGCGGATCCTGATCGCATCGCGAACGCCCCACTCTATTCGATCAGGCTAGCGTGTTGATGTTTTCTTGCGCGGCGACACGGTTGCTCGCCGGGCACCGCTCGCGATCAAGTCGTTGCGCTGGACCAGAAGGAAATCGCGGTCGATGAATTGCGCCAGATACTCGATGTCGGCGCCGCTGACACCTGCGTCCGCAAAGTGTGATTTCCACTGCCCGCACACGCGGGCAACCTGCACGGCCTCTGCCCTGGCCTGGTCGCTCGACAGTCCGAAAAGTGCCGCCTCCGAGACGGCGTTCTCGATGGTCGAATCGGCTCCGTGCCGGCCCACGCGCATCTGCTGGTATCCGAGCCCTTGACCGGCCGGCAGCACGTCGAAGGCGGGTGCCAGCAGCAGGTGCTGCGCGTCGTCCATCAGCAGCGCGTGGTTCTTCTCGTGGTCATCGGTGTTGTCGATCAGCATGTTGAAGACCATCCGGCGAAACAGTTCACGCATCTGCGCCTTCGCAGCGTCCTGCTGCACGGGCGCGCGCCTGCGCAGAAGCTGAGCCAACTCCGGATAGCCCAGCGGACTGCCCTCGGCCCGCAGCGCCACGTGCGCGGACTGCGCATGAAGCCGCGAAGCGTCCGGTCCGGTTCCCTGGCGGTCGAAGCGAAGCACAGCGACCGCGTGTCCGTCGACCAGCCGGATGGGGCGTGTGGGTGCGACACGAATGCCGGCCTTGGCTGCCAGCGACATGGATGCGTGCTCGACCAGGGGCGCGTCCGTCGGGTCACCGGGCTCGGCGAACTTCAAGACCAACTGGGCGCCATCGATTTCGATGAGCCCTTTGGGTCGAGCACCGCCGAGCGTCGCACCGGGCGCGATCAGGCGGCGCTTGGCCTCGGGCACCGGCTCGTTGTCCAGTAATTTGCGCACCAGTTCGTGAATCTCGTCCACGTCGCGCAGCGACGGCAGGGGACCCGTAGGGTGCGGAGAATAGGTCTGGTCCGACAAGGACACGCCGAGCGCACCGAACCGCCCATCACCGGCGAAGTACAGGTACTCGAGCAGCGACAGCCGGGGCGGCTTGTCGACGAAACGGACCACGCGCTCGCCCCAGCGGTCGGGCCGCGCGTCGTCGACCGCGCCGGCCGCGGTGTCGCGCTCGACGGGGCGGTGCTCGATGTCGGTCAGCGGCAAGTCTTCGCTCAAGGCAAAGCCGTTGCGCAGCCATCCTCCGGCGTACTGCAGCGACACGCCACGGGAGGCGTGCAGCAGCCGCAGCGCACCGATCAGCACGGGGGTCCGAGGCTGACCGAGCCACCACAGGTACAGCTCGTCGGTGACCTGGTAGGGGCTGCTCATTCGCTTTTCGCCCTGCTCAGGCGCGCGGATATGGACACCGGCGCGCGTACCGGGCGGCGCCGGCGGGCCTGCCGCACATCCAGTTCCAGAGCGCCCAGATCAGCCGCCGGCGCGGCCACCTCAGCCAAGGCCTGCACCCGCCCCATCAGCCACAGGGCGCTGACGTAGGCCCCCATGCTGACGGTCGGGTCCCCCTTTTCAAGGCGAATCAGGGTAGGCACCGAGACGCCGATACGCTGCGCCCAGGCGCGCTGTGACTCCTTGCGACGGGCGCGAGCAACCGCAAGGTTCTCTCCCAGTTGCCGCAGGGCGCTGGCGGCGACGGGAGGAAGTGAGTTGGCGACGAGGGAGGTTTTTGGCATTACATAAATATATCTATTCCTCTGTATTTAGTCA
>VBCK01000281.1 GCA_005882215.1 Betaproteobacteria bacterium
GACGTGAGTTTCAGCGTTGCGCGCGGCGAAGTGCTGGGCCTGCTTGGCCACAACGGCGCAGGCAAGACGACGCTGATGAAGATGCTGACCGGCTACCTCGAACCGAGCAGCGGGACGATCCGCGTCGACGATCTCGAGATTGGGCGCGGCGCGGACCAGCGGCGCGCGATCCGGGCGCGGATCGGCTACCTGCCGGAGAACTGTCCGGTGTGGCCGGACATGACAGTGATCGAGTTCCTCGACTACCAGGCTGCGCTGCACCGCGTCAGTGCCGCACGGCGGGCCGCGGCGATCGGCGCCGCGATCGAACGCACCGCGCTGGGCGGCCAGGCGGGCGCTCGCATCCAAACGTTGTCGCGCGGCTACCGCCAGCGGGTCGGCGTCGCCCAGGCGATTCTGCACGATCCCGATATCGTGATTCTGGACGAGCCGACCAGCGGCCTGGACCCAACCCAGATCCTGCACATGCGCGAACTGATCCGCGAGCTCGGAAGAAGGGCGACCGTGATCGTCTCGACGCACATCCTGCAGGAGGTCGAGGCGATCTGTGAGCGCGTCGTGATCCTGCGCCAGGGGCGCAAGGTCCTGGACTCGCGTATCGACCAGTTGCAGCAGGGTGCCCGCCTGCTGGTGACGGTCGACCGGGACGAAGCTGCCGCGCGGCCGGTGCTGGAGTCCGTTGTCGGCGCGGGCAAAGTTCATCTCGATGCGGAGCACGGCGGTCGCTGGCGCTACGCGCTGGATGCTGGCGCTCACGTGGCGCCGGCCGTCGGAGCCGCCGTGTATCTCGCTGGCTTCGCGCTGCACGCGCTGACACCCGAGCGGCGCGACCTCGAGACCGTTTTTGCGGAACTGAATCGAGTCGGCGGCCCGGGCGCCGCCAACCCTGACGACGCCGCCCCGCCGGAGATGCGCCATGCCGCGTGACGTGATGACGGTCGCGCGGCGGGAACTGGCGAACCTCTTCGCTTCGCCGGCGGCGTTCCTGTTTCTCGGCGCCTTCCTCGCGGCGACGCTGTTCGCATTTTTCTGGGTCGAGGCGTTTTTCTCCCGCAACCTGGCCGACGTGCGTCCGCTGTTCCAGTGGATGCCGGTGTTGCTGGTATTCCTGGTTGCCGCACTGACGATGCGCTCGTGGGCCGAGGAGCGCCGCGGCGGCACGCTCGAACTGCTGCTGACCGCGCCGGCCTCGCCGACCGATCTGGTGCTCGGCAAGTTCCTCGGCGTGCTGAGCCTGGTTGCGATCGCGCTCGCGTTGACGCTGCCGTTGCCCCTGAGCGTGGCGCTGCTCGGGCCACTCGACTGGGGCCCGGTTGAAGGCGGCTACGTGGCGGCGCTCGCGCTGGCTTGCGCCTACGTCGCGATCGGCCTGTGGCTGTCGTCGCGAACCGACAACCAGATCGTCAGCCTGATCCTGACGGTGCTCGTGGCTGGCGCGTTCTACGTGGTCGGCAGCAGCACGCTGACCTCGCTCGCCGGCCGACAGGCCGGCGAGGTGCTGCGCGCGCTGGGCACCGGCGCGCGCTTTAACTCGATCACGCGCGGCGTACTCGACCTGCGCGACCTGTACTACTACCTCTCGCTGACCTTGGCCTTCCTCGTACTCAATCGGGTCTCGATCGAGCGCCTGCGCTGGGCCGGAAACGCCTCGGCGGCTCATCGCCAATGGATCTGGGTTGCGGCGCTGCTGGTGGCCAACGCGCTCGGCGCCAACCTGTGGCTGGCCGCTACGGTATCCGTCCAGTCCCGTTCCAGACCGCGACCAAGTACCAGGCGGCGGTCGTCAATTCCTATTTCGACGTTCTCGTGAGCTACGGCGACCAGTACCAGGTGCTGGGCTTTCGCGATCTGATCGACGTGAAGGCGCGCTCGGAGGGCGACTTCGAGGTCGCGCTGAAGAATCCGGAGTACGACATCACGCGCGCGATTCGCAAGGTCATCGATACCTATCAGGGCGGCGACAGCCCGTTCGCGACGCTGGCACGGCCGCTCACCTTCACCGGCTATGTCTCGACGGCGCCGACACTGCCGGGTCCCCTGGCACACGCCCGCGAGGCGCTCGACAAGGCATTGGTGCAACTGCGCGCGCACGCGGCCGACAAGCTTCAGGTCGTGTTCAAGGATCCAGGCGAGGATCCCGCGCTCGCCAAGCGCCTGGTCGATGACGGACTGCGGCCGATGGCCGCCGGGCTGCTCGACCGGCGTCCGTTCTGGTTTTACCTGGTTTTGACCGACGGCCGCCAGACCGAGCAGGTTCCACTGCCACAGGCCTTTGACCAGGAGGGCTTCCGCCACAGCATCGACGCCGCCGTGCGACGCTTCTCTCCCGGCTTCCTGAAAACGGTTGCGGTGCTCGCGCCCGGCGCCACTCGGGGCCCCGAAGGCCCCGAAACTCGCTACTCGCTGCTGCGCGATGCGCTCGGGACGACCGTGCGGTGGCTGGACGCCGACCTTCATGACGGCCAGGTGCCCGCTGCCGCCGACCTGCTGATGGTCCTCGATCCACAGGGGCTCGGCGACAAGCAGATCTTCGCGATCGACCAGTTCCTGATGCAGGGCGGCACCGTCGTGCTCGCCATGGCGCCCACCGACGTCGCGATCGGCCCGACGATCACCGCCCGCCCGGTGACGAGCGGCCTGGAGAACTGGCTCGGCGGCCATGGCCTGAGCCTGGGCAAGGGCCTCGTTGTGGATCCGCGCTGTGGTGCGTTGCCGATCCCGGTCGAACGCCCGGTCGGCGGCGGCTTCACGGTTCGCGAGATCCAGCTTGCGCCCTATCCCTACATCGTCCAGGCGCGTGGTGACGGACTCGATGCGGGCAGCCCCATCACCGCGAACCTCGGCCGGCTCGACGTGCCGTGGGCCGCACCGATCGACGTCGATGGCGCGAAGAACAGGGATCGAAGGCTCTCCGTGCTGGTGCGGTCGTCGCCCGCCAGCTGGGTTTCCGAAGCTTTCGATCTGCTGCCCGATTATCGGCGCTATCCGGACCTGGGCTTCGCCACGGGTGAAAAGCGTGGCGCCCGCGATCTGGCGGTGATGGTCGAGGGCCGGTTCGAGTCGGCGTACCGGGGCAAGGACTCGCCGCTACTGAAGGCCGAGTCGGCGGCGGACTCGAATCCGTCGATCGGGCGCGTGATCGACCACTCGCCTGCATCGGCGCGCCTGATCCTGATCGGCTCGAATGCGCTGTTCGACGATTCGGCCACCGAGCTGATCGGACAGGCGACGGGCTCGCGCAACCTGAAGCCTGCCGAGTTCGTGCAGAACCTGGTCGACTGGTCGCTCGAGGACCAAGCCCTGCTGGCGATACGCAGCCGCGGCCATTTTGCGCGGACGCTGGTGCCGATGACTCGCCGCGACGCGTTGCTCTGGGAATACGGCAACTACGGGCTGGCGGCCATCGGCCTGGCGCTGGTCGCGCTCCTCGTCTGGCGCCGCCGCCGGATCGCGGTGCGCCGCTACGCGAACATCCTTCAGGAGGCGTGACCGATGGGGCGCTGGACCGCCGAGCGCTGGATCCCGGTTCTCGCGACCCTGCTGGCACTGCAGGTGGGAGCGGCTGTCGCGCTCGCGGTTCGCGCCGACCGGCTGGGCGTGACTCTGCCGCTGTCGCCACTCATCGATGCCGACCTGAAGTCGATCGACAAGCTCGTACTCGACG
>VBCK01000142.1 GCA_005882215.1 Betaproteobacteria bacterium
CATGCGGATCGCTGTATCGGGCCTTCGACGCTCGGTTCAACGCCGCCTCGAGAGCGCTGCGATCGTTCCGTCGCTGCGCGTCGGCAACCAGGTTCAGCCAGGGCACTGCGTTGTCGGGTTCAATCCTGGCCCATTGGGCAGCGCTCAGTAAGGCACAATCGTCGATCGAAGATTCGTTAGCCCACCGACACGAATAGATGGCCAGTGCGTAAGCATTCGCATCGGAGGTGCTGGTCGCGAGTCGGACCAGGGCACGCCGGCTTTCGGCGCTAGCGCTCGCCACCGCCTGGTCCGCGGCGGACTGACATGCCTTATCGTCGTTGGCACAATCGCCGTGCGTGCGCCTCCAGGCTGTACCCGCAGTATTCCCAGCCGCAACCATCCGAAGAAACATCCCCATGGCTCGGTCGCGGTCGGTGGATCGCGCGGCCAGGTCCGCCGCGAGGCTGCCCAGAGCGGACTGTGCCGCCGCTTTGATCTCGGGAGGGATCTGGGGGATGTCGTCAACCACGGGGACGTGCCCGTAGCCGCACAGCTCGTCGCCCTTTGCTGGGGGCGGTAGCGATTGCAGCCCCAGCGGTGGAGTAAACGGCGTCTGGACGGGGTGCGATCGCGCGGTGGCCCCCGCCGGGTCGAGCTTTGGCAGCGTGGGTGCACCTCGCGGTGGCGCCGACCACCAGGCCGCAATGAGGACAGTCAGCAACGCCCCGGCAACCCCGATAACGTGGCGGCGGCGGGCTCGCAAGAACTCAGTGACGGCGCCGATCCACGCTGAAAAGCTCATTCAACGGTCCGCCAGGCGGTTCCAAAGACTGGATCGCTCGAGATTGTCGCACTTGAAAATGCAGATCGCCGTTTCCATCGGCGGACTCTCGGTCGAGGCACTGGGACGACGGACGCAGTACGCTTGCACCCTGTGCAGTCCGTGACTTTCGAGGACGTGATGAAGATCGACTTCGTGTCCGACGTTGCCTGCCCTTGGTGTGCCGTTGGGCTCAATTCCCTGGAGATCGCCCTCTCGCGGCTCGAAGGAGCCGTGTCGGCGCAGCTGCAGTTCCAGCCGTTCGAGTTGAATCCCTCGATGCCGCCGGAGGGCGAGGACGCGATCGAGTATCTGTCGCGAAAGTACGGCGCCTCGCCAGAGCAACTGGCCGCCTCGCGGCAGATGCTGCGCGAACGCGGCGCCTCCGTTGGTTTCGAGTTCGGCGATCGGGTGCGCGTGTGGAATACCTTCGATGCACACCGGCTGCTGCATTGGGCGGGCCTGCAGGGACGGCAGCGGGAGTTGAAGCACGCGCTTTTGCGCGCGTATCACTCGCGCGGGGAGAATCCGGGCGCGCCGGCCGTGCTGCTGGGTTGCGCGGTCGAAGCGGGACTGGACCCGGAACAGGCGCGCGACGTCGCGGAGTCTGGCCGCTACGCGGACGACGTTCGCGAACGCGAGGCCTACTATCAGCAGCTTGGCATCCGATCGGTTCCTTCGGTCATCGTCGACGACCGGCAGCTGATCGAAGGCGGACAGCCGCCGGAAGTATTCGAACAAGCCCTGCGCCGGATTGCCAAGGGCGCAGAACGGATCGCAAATCCGCCGAAGGACTAGCGCGTCATCGCCCGGCGTGCCAGGTAACTGCCCGCGTCGACCGCCAGCACCAGCGCCAGCATCGCCAGCACCACGGTGGCGGTGCGGGTCATCTGGAACAGACCCAGGTGAAAGGCCAGTAACTGCCCCAGTCCGCCGGCGCCGACCACGCCCAGGATCGAAGCGGCGCGGATGTTGTTTTCCCAGCGATACAGCACGTACGACAGCAACTGGGGTGCGACCTGCGGCAGGGTGGCGTACAGCAGCACCTGCGCGGGGCGCGCGCCCTGCGCTCGCAGCGCGAACGCCGGGCCGGGCGGCGTGTTTTCGATCGCTTCGGCGAACAGACGCCCCAGCACTCCGGTGGTGTGCAACGCAAGGGCCAGCGTGCCGGCCATGGGACCCAGGCCCGCCGCGATCAGCATCAACGAGGCCCACACGAGTTCCGGCACCGCGCGCAGCGCGTTCAGCAGCATCCGCGTCGGAACGCGCCAGCGCGCGCGCGCATGCGTGCGTGCCGCCGGCAGCGCCAGCAGCAGCCCGAACAGCGCAGCCAGCAGCGTTCCCAGGGCCGACATCGCCAGCGTCTCCGCGGTGGCCTGCGCGACCTTGCGGACGAACGGCGGCGAGGTATCGGGCGGAAAGAACTCGCCGGCGAACCGTGCCATCGCGGCCAGCGAATCGCGCGACCACAGGTCGCGCCACTGCAAGTCCAGGCTCCAGAAGCTCGCCACCACCAGCGCCGCCAGCGCCAGCAGCACCCAGGCGGTGCGGGAGCGCAGCGCGATCAGCCGCGGCGGCAGGAGCCCGATCGGGGGGCGGACGTTCGGATCCAGGCTCATCGCAGCAGCCCGCGCAACCATGCGCTGACGCCGTCGGCGAGCGCGACCAGTCCGATGAAAACGAGCAGCATCGTGGCAACCTCGTTGCCGGCCAGCATCTTCAGCGAGCTGTCCATCTGCTGGCCCAGCCCGCCGGCCCCGACGAAACCCAGCACGACCGAGGAACGGATCGCGCATTCCCAGCGGTAGATCGCGTACGAGGTCAGCTCGGGCGCGGCCTGCGGCAGCAGGCCGTAGAAAAACGCCTGCAGTCGCCCGCCGCCGTTGGCCAGCAGCGTGCGGGTCGGATGCGCATCGCAGCTCTCCAGGATCTCGGCGAACACTTTGCCCAGCATGCCGCCATAGGTGAGCCCGATCGCCAGCACGCCCGAGCTCGGCCCCAGGCCGACCACCCGCACGAATACGAGCGCCCAGACCAGCTCCGGCACCGTGCGCAGTGCCACCATCGCGCCGCGAGCGGCCTGTCGCACGACGAAGGGCACGACGGCCATCCGTCCGGAAAGACTGGAGATGGACAGCGCGGCCGTCGCGATCAATGCCAGCGGCACGGCCAGCAGCAGCGCCAGGCTGACCCCGGCCGTGGCGATCGCGACGGTGCGCCAGGTCTCGCGTGCAACCGACGCCAGGAAATCGGCATTCAGCGCCGGCGGCACAAACCCGGCCAGGAAGCGCGCCGTCACCCGCAGACTGCGCGCATCGAGCATCTCCCAGGGCCGGAATTCGGTGTAGACCAGCAGCGGCCACAACAGCAGCAGCGAGACCACCAGAAAGGCGGCGCGGCCCCGACGGGCTGGATCGCGCTCGGGTACTGGGCGCGTCGACGAGATCAGCGTGCCGGGGTCCGTCGCCATCGCGATCCAGTCAGCACGCTAACGCCAGACCATCGGTACCGGAGCTGGCTCACACGGCTCTTCGGAGGGCAACTCGGGAGGCTGCGGCGCCGGCTCCGCGTGCGCGTACAGCCGTTGCAACTGTTCAGGCGAGACGTCGGAGGCCTGGCCGTCGAACTGGACCGCACCGTCGCGCAAGCCGATCATGCGCGGGAAGTTCGCCAGCGCCATCTCGACCTGGTGCATCGAAACGACCAGCGTGACTCCGCGCTGCGCGGCCTGCTGCCGCAGAACCTGCAGTGCCCGCGCCGCGCGGACCGGGTCCAGTGCTGACAGCGGCTCGTCCAGCAGCCACAGTCGTGCCGGTGCCAGCAGCGCGCGCGCCAGGCTGACGCGCTGGCGCTCCCCGCCAGAGAGCCGATCGACACGATCGAACAGTCGATCGGCCAGATCGAACGGAGCCAGAGCCGCATGCGCAGCGCCGACGTCGAACGGAACCAGCAGCGAGCGCACGCTGCCCGCCAGGCTCATCGCCGGAAGGCGCCCCGCCAGCGCCGCCGTCACCACGCGCTGGCGCGGCGGCAAGGGCGGCACCTGAGGTGCCAGGAAAAGCCGCCCGCGCAACCGGCGGCGTCGCCGCGGGTCGAGCGACCACGGTTCCTCGCCGTCGACCAGGACCCGCCCGCGGTCGGCCTGCAGCGCCGCGGCAGCCACGTGCAGCAGCGTCGTCTTGCCGGCGCCGGACGGGCCGACCACGACCACGTGCTCGCCGCTGCCGATCAGCAGGTCGACTTCGTCCAAAGCCGGATGCGCGCGCGACCGCGCCCCCGGGTACCGGACCGACACGCGCTCCAGGCGCAGGCTCAGGCCGCGCGAAGCGGGATTCACAAAAGGCCAGCGCTGCGTGCTGCCGCCTCGATGCCCTGGTAGTTCTCAGGCCGGGTCGGAATGAAGCGGGAGGCTCTCTGCAGGCCCAGGATTTCCTTGCCTTCGGGCGTATCGGCCGTCAGATCGAGAAAGGCCTGGCGCAGCCGCTCGCGCAGCGCCGCCGGCATCTTCGCGCTGACGGACCAGTTGTAGTCGTAGAACGGCGGTGTCGTATAGAACACCTTGACCTGCGCCGGATCGACCTTGTGTTCCGCGACCAACTTGTCCCACACCGAGATATTCACGGCCCCGGCGTCGACTTTGCCGCCGGCTACCGCCGCCACGGTGGCGTCGTGTGCACCGGAAAAGCTGATACGGCGCAAATCCCGGTCCGGGTCGATCCCGGCCCGCAGCAGAAAGCTGCGCGGCATCAGGTGGCCGGACGTGCTGGACTGCGACCCGAAACTGAACGTATGTCCCTTCAGGTCGGCCAGGGTGCCGATGCCGCTGGTGGCCGCGGTGATGAAGACCGACCGGAAGGTCTCGTCCTCGGCACGCTGCACCAGCGGGATCACTTGTCCGCCGGAGCGCACGTTCGCCTGAACGAATGTGAAGCCGCCGAACCAGGCCAGGTCCACCTTGCCATTGACCAGCGCTTCCACGGCCGCTGCGTAATCGGTGACCGGCGTCCATTCGACCGGCACACCCAGGCGCGCCTCCAGATAGCGCCCGAGCGGCGCGAACTTGCGCGTCAGCTCGGTGGGCGATTCGTCGGGAATCGCGGTCACGCGCAACGGCTGCTGTGCGCCGGCCGGTGCGGATCCAAGCAGCGCGAGGCCGATCGCCGCCAGGAGTGCGATCGCAGCGGCTAAGCAGCGGCGCGGTAAGACCGGATGGTTCGTCGTCATGGGCCGCTCCCTGTTGCCCCGGTGGGCGCGCAGCTGCGAAACCCAGCGAAGATATCATTTCGCTCGGGGCTGAAGAAGTTCCGGTAGCGCGGGTGGTGCAGTCGCGGATGCGTGGCCAGCGAGGCGCCCCGCAGCACCCGGCGCGAACCGAACCAGGGCGACGAATACTCGCGATAGGGATGCGGCGCAAACCCGGGGTACGGCTCGAACGCCGAGGCGGTCCACTCCCACACGCGCCCGAATCGGATCGGTGCAGCGGCCGGCGGCGCCGCGACCGTGAGTGCGGCCACTTCCCATTCGAGCTCGGTCGGCAGGCGCCGTCCGGCCCAGTGGCACCACGCCTGCGCCTCGTGCCAGCTCAGGTTGACGGCGGGCTGCGCTTCGTCGAGCGCGATCCACTCGCCGAACCAGCGCTGCTGCCAGCCGCTTCCGGCGGGCCGCCAGAACCTGGGCCACCGTGCATTGCTGGCCCGGCGCCACGACCAGCCGTCGGCAGTCCAGTGGCGCGGCTGCCGGTAGCCGCCGTCGGCAACGAAAGCGGCAAAAGACCGGTTGTTAACGGGTGCCCGGTCGATCCGAAAGCCCTCCACATCGACCCAGTGCGGCATCAATTCGTTGTCGAACGCGAACTGCGCACCGGCTGCTCCGATCTGAAAGCGCGTCGCCTCGAGGGTGAGTTCCCCGGGTCCGACCGGGTCGGGCGGGAGCGCTCCAGGCCAACGGTCCGCCTCGAGCGGGATGCCGAGCGCGTTGGCCATGTAAACCGCCGCCTCGTGATGCATGTCCTCGTGCATCAGCACCAGCCAGGCGAAATAGAGCAGTCCCTGGTCGTCGGTGTCGGCCTGCGCAAGCGTCTGCAAGGTCTGTTCAAGCCCCCGAGCCAGGTAGTCGCGCGTCGCGACCGCATCCGGCAGCGGCAGGCGCCAACGCGACGTGTGCTCGACCCTGCTCGAGTCGTACAGTGCGTCGGCATTGACCAGGCTCGAGGCCGCGCGTGGCGCGTCCGGATCGGCAGCGATTCCGCGCGCACGCTGCGGATTGCGCCTGATCCAGTACTCCTGAAACCAGCCGACGTGACCGAGTTCCCACAGAGGCGGATTGACTTCGGCGGAATAGGGGACCTGCAGGGCGGTCGCGCGCAACGAGCGCTCGTAGCAGGCAAACGTGCGCAGCGTGTTGGCGCGGCTTTCGAGCAGCGCCGCGCCCAGTTGCTCGCGGTCGCCGCATCGGATCAGCGCCGGATCGTCGATGATCGGCATGCGCTATAAGACAGGGATGGATCGGCCAAGCGCGATTATCGTCTGCCCCGCGGCCTCGCAAAGCAACAACGGTAACTGGCGCACTGCAGAACGCTGGCGCCGGATGCTGGCTCCCATTGCGCGTACGACAGTGGTCGCACGATGGGCCGGTGAGCCGGCCGCGCTGATGGTGGCACTGCATGCGCGCCGGTCGGCCGATTCGATCGCTGCCTGGCACGAGGCGCGCGAGCAGGCAGGGGTTGCCGACCGGTCGCCGATCATCGTCGTTTTGACCGGCACCGACCTGTACCGCGATATACGTTCGGACGCCCGGGCGCAGCGGTCGCTGCAACTGGCCGATGCGCTGGTCGTGCTGCAGGATCAGGGGCTTGCATCGCTGCCGCCGTCGGTGCGTGACAAGGCGACCGTGATCTACCAGTCGGGCGGACGCAGAAAGCCGGTGCCGAAGGCGCGCCGGCAACTGCGAGCCGTGATGGTGGGACACTTGCGCGACGAGAAATGCCCGCAAACGCTGTTCGAGGCGGCGCGGATTCTGAGACGCCGTACCGACATCCGGATCGATCATGTCGGAGCTGCGCTGGATCCGGCGCTCGCGCGGCTGGCCAGGGCCACCGCGCGGGCCTGCCCGCATTACCGCTGGCTGGGTGGCTTGCCGCATTCGGAGACGCTGCGACGGATCCAGCACGCCCACGTACTGCTGAACGCGAGCTCGATGGAGGGGGGCGCGCATACGGTGCTGGAGGCGGTTCGCGCAGGTACGCCGGTACTCGCCTCGCGGATTCCCGGCAACGTCGGTATGCTGGGTGTGGACTACGCGGGTTATTTCCCGTGCGGGGACGCGGGCGCACTGGCGCAACTGCTGGAGCGCTGTCGCGACGAGCCCAGGCTGCTCGCGCAGCTTCGCAGGCAGTGCCGCGCGCGGGCGTCGATGTTCGAGCCGCGTCGCGAGCAGCAGGCGTTGAAGCGCCTGGTGTTGCGGCTGCTGCCCGATCGTCGCCGCGGAGCGGAGAACCGATGATGGAAGCACCCGAAGCGGTATCCATGCCGAGCGAGGCCTCACCGCCCCCGCCTCGGTTGACGTCGCTGTCGCACGGAGGCGGCTGCGGTTGCAAGATCGCGCCCGGATTGCTGTCCGAGATTCTGCGCACCACCGTGCGGATGCCGGTTCCGCCCGAGCTGCTGGTGGGCATCGAAACTGCGGACGATGCCGCCGTGTACCGGCTCAACGACGAGCAGGCGCTGGTGGCGACCACCGACTTTTTCATGCCGATCGTCGACGACCCGTTCGATTTCGGCCGCATCGCCGCCACCAACGCGATCTCCGACGTCTACGCGATGGGGGGCCGGCCGATCCTGGCGCTGGCGCTGGTCGGCATGCCGGTCAACGTGCTTCCGGTCCAGACGATACGGCGGATCCTGGAAGGCGGCGAGGCGGTCTGCGAGGCTGCGGGCATCCCGATTGCCGGTGGGCACAGCATCGACTCGGTCGAACCGATTTACGGCCTGGTCGTGCTCGGACTGGTCCATCCGCGACGGGTCAAGCGCAACTGCGACGCGAGCCCGGGCGACCGCGTGGTACTGGGCAAAGCCCTCGGCGTCGGCATCTATTCGGCCGCGCTGAAGAAGGAAGGGCTCGATGAGGCCGGCTACGCGAGCATGATTGCGACGACGACCCGGCTGAATACGCCCGGGCCTGACCTGGCGGCGATCGACGGCGTTGGTGCGCTGTCCGATGTCACCGGGTTCGGGCTGGCCGGTCACTTGCTGGAGATCGCAGGCGGATCCGGCGCCCGGATCCGAATCGACTGGCCGCGGGTGCCGATCCTGCCGGGCGCGCGCGAGCTGGCGGCGGCCGGCTGCGTGACCGGGGCGTCGGGGCGCAACTGGGCCGGCTACGGCCGCCAGGTGCGGCTGTCGAGCGGTTTTCCCGAGGTCGAGCGCGCGCTGCTGACCGATCCGCAGACCAGTGGAGGGCTGCTGGTGACCTGCGCGCCGCGCGCGCTGGAGTCTGTACTGGCGGTGTTCAGGCGGCACGGGTTCGGCGCAGCCGCCGAAATTGGCGAGGTCTGCGCCGCCGACGGCGGACCGCTGCTCGAGGTCCTTGACAGCTGATTCACGGCCTCCGATACGGGGCCGGATCCGCCCGCAGGACGCAGCCGCCGGCCTGCAGTCACCGAGTTATGTCGGATCGAACATATATGCGCATTGACGAAACCTTCTTATGATCTGATATCAGGTATCAGGTATATCTCATGGGTGCCCCGCCATCTCTTCCGCTGTTGTCGCGGGCCACTCGGCCGCTGACGTTCGAAATTACCGCGATCAACGAAAAGGGCGAAGCGCTGCCCATTTCGATTGCTGGAGAGCATCCGCTGACGCTGTACGTGGACAAGCGCGAGATCGTCACGCTGATGACGCTTGGCGCCTGGCCGGAAGCGCTGGCGATCGGTTATCTGCGCAACCAGCGGCTGGTCGAAAGCGTGGAAGAAATCGCCTCCGTTCAGGTCGACTGGGATGTCAATGCGGTGGCGGTGACGACCCGGCGCGGGCTGGGCAACGCCGCCGAGCGAATGCAACAACGCACGGTGACCACGGGCTGTGGCCAGGGGACGATGTTCGGCGACCTGATGCAGGATGTCGAGAACATCCACCTGCCCCCGGACGCGCGCCTGGACCAGGAGCGGCTGTTCGCGCTGACGCAGGACGTGCGCCAGCTGCAGTCGGTCTACAAGCAGGCCGGTGCGGTGCACGGTTGCGCGCTGGCCCGCAATGGCGCCGCGGGAGTGGAGGTCCTGATGTTTGTCGAGGATGTGGGCCGCCACAACGCGGTCGACGCCATTGCCGGCCAGATGTGGCTCGATGGCCTGGACGGCGGCGACAAGATCTTCTTCACCACGGGCCGCCTGACGTCGGAAATGGTGATCAAGACGGCCCAAATGGGCATTCCCTTCCTGATCTCGCGCTCCGGCACGACGCAGATGGGCTGGGAAATAGCCCGCCAGACCGGCATCACCATGATCGGACGGGTCCAGGGACGTCACTACCTCGTCTACACGGGCACGGAGCGGTTCTCCCGATGAGCGCGGATTTGCGGGTCGCGGGCGTGATACTCGCCGGCGGATTGGGCCGGCGCATGGGCGGCGTGGACAAGGGCCTGCGGCCGTTGCGCGGCAAGCCGATGGTGCAATGGGTGCTGGAGCGCTTTTCCCCGCAGGTCGATCAAGTGCTGATCAATGCGAACCAGCACGTGGAGGAATATTCCGCATTCGGCCACCCGGTGATCCCGGATCGGATTGCCGGCTTCGCCGGGCCGCTGGCCGGGCTGCACGCGGCGCTGTCGGCGACCTTGCTGCCGCTGATCGCGACCGTGCCGTGCGATTCGCCTTTCCTGCCCACCGACCTGGTCGCGCGCCTGAAGCAGGCCCTGCTGGAGCGCCAGGCGGACCTGGCGGCGGCGCGCACGCTGACACAGGCGCACCCGGTATTTTGCGTGTGCCGGCGGACCGTGTTGCCGCAGCTGACTGCGTTCCTGGCAGACGGTGGACGCAAGATCGATCAGTGGCACGGGACGCTGGCCACGGTCGAAGTGAACTTCGACGACCAGATCGAAGCCTTCAGCAACATCAACACGCCCGAGGAACTGGCCCACTTCGAGAGCTGAGCGAAGACCGGCGGGCCTGACTTGAGCGGGCCGACGGTCCGGATCGAGATGAATGGAATATCGGATGAATAGGGAAGCCGTGCAGGCCAACGTGATACCGATTGCGGATGCGGGTCGCACCGGCCGCAAAGTGCGCTCGACCCCGAAAGGCCGCAGCGTGGACCCGCAGGCCTTGATCGAGGTGCGGGCGCTGCTGGGCGACGATCCTCGTCGCGCGGATCTGCTGATCGAGTATCTGCATCGGATCCAGGATCGCTACGGGCACATCAGCTCGGCTCATGTCGTGGCACTGGCCGCGGAAATGAAACTGGCGATGACCGAGGTGTACGAAGTCGCGACCTTTTATCACCATTTCGACGTGATCAAGGACAGCGATCCCCCGCCGCCCCGGCTCACGGTGCGGGTGTGCGAGTCGCTCGCCTGCGAGATCGCGGGTGCCAGGGACGTGCTGGCGCAACTCGCCGAGCGCGCCGGCGACGATGTCCGTATCGTCGCCGTCCCGTGCGTGGGTCGCTGCGAAGCGGCCCCGGTCGCAGTGGTCGGCCAGAACCCGATCGAGCGCGCTTCGGCGGTCGCGGTCGCGGCCGCGGTGAGCCGCAAGAACACGTCCGCGCCCGTGGCCGAGTACATCTCGTTGGCCCAGTACCGCGCCGCAGGCGGTTACCGGACCCTGAGCGAGTGTCTGGACGGCGTGCGCGACGCCGAATCCGTGATCCGCGCGATGGAGAGCTCCGGGCTGCGCGGACTGGGCGGAGCCGGATTTCCCGCGGGACGCAAATGGCGCATCGTCCGCGCGGAAAAAGGTCCCCGGCTGATGGCGCTCAATATCGACGAAGGCGAGCCGGGCACGTTCAAGGATCGCTTCTATCTGGAGCGCGACCCGCACCGGTTCCTGGAGGGCATGCTGATCGCGGCCTGGGCAGCCGGGGTGGGCCAGATCTACATCTATCTGCGCGACGAGTACGCGGGGTGCCGCGAGATCCTGACGCGCGAGTTGGCGGCCCTGCAGGCCGATCCGCCGTGTCCGCTGCCTCCGATCCATCTGCGTCGTGGCGCCGGTGCATACATCTGCGGTGAAGAGTCGGCGATGATCGAGTCGATCGAGGGCAAGCGGGGCATGCCCCGGCTGCGCCCGCCTTACGTGGCCCAGGTCGGCCTGTTCGGCTATCCGACGCTCGAGCACAACCTGGAAACCGTGTACTGGGTGCGCGACATCCTGGAAAAGGGTGCCGACTGGTTCACGTCCCATGGCCGCCACGGGCGCAAGGGACTGCGTTCGTTCTCGGTTTCGGGTCGGGTACAAAAGCCGGGCGTTCATCTGGCGCCAGCCGGCATCACCGTGCGCGAATTGATCGACGAATACTGCGGCGGCATGCTGCCGGGCCATCGCTTCTACGCCTACCTGCCCGGAGGGGCCTCAGGCGGGATCCTGCCGGCCGCGATGGGCGATATTCCGCTGGACTTCGACACGCTCAACGATTACGGCTGTTTCATCGGATCGGCGGCCGTCATCGTGCTTTCGCAGCACGATACCGCGCGGGACGCCGCCTTGAACATCATGCGCTTTTTCTCCGACGAGTCGTGCGGCCAATGCACTCCCTGCCGGGTCGGCACCGAGAAGGCGGTCGGCCTTCTTGCGGCGCCGCGCTGGGATCAGGCCCTGCTGGAGGAGCTGTCGCAGGCGATGGCCGATGCGTCGATCTGCGGCCTTGGCCAGGCCGCGCCCAACCCGATTCGTTGCGTGATCAAGTATTTTCCGCACGAGATTGCCTGAAGAGCCGAGGGAATTGTTGATGAACGTGATGCGCGAAAAGGAAACAGCCCCGGACCTGGTGGAATTCACGCTGAACGGGCGCGCCGTGACGGCACCCCCCGAGGAGACGATCCTTCAGACCGCCAAACGGCTCGGCATCGAGATTCCGCACCTTTGCTACATGGACGGCATGCGGCCCGATGGCAACTGCCGTGCGTGCATGGTCGAAATCAAGGGCGAGCGGGTACTGGCGCCTTCCTGCTGCCGCGCTCCGAAGGCCGGCATGGAGGTCACGAGCGACAGCGCGCGCGCCGTGCACTCGCAGAGGATGATCCTCGAGTTGCTGAAATCGGATATGCCGGAGCGCAGCTACCGCCTCGACTCCGAACTGGACCACTGGGCCGATAAGCTCGGCGTGTCGAAGCCGCGCTTCGAGCCCCGGATGTCACCGGGCCCCGATCTGTCTCATCCGGCGATGGCCGTGAATCTCGATGCCTGCATCCAGTGCACGCGCTGCGTGCGTGCTTGCCGGGAGGAGCAGGTCAACGATGTGATCGGCTACGCATTTCGTGGCCACCACTCGAAGATCGTGTTCGACCTGGACGATCCGATGGGCGCATCGACCTGCGTGGCGTGCGGCGAATGCGTCCAGGCCTGCCCGACCGGCGCCCTGATGCCCGCCCAGGGTGTGGGCATGGTGGTGGCGGACAAGACCGTCGATTCGCTGTGCCCGTATTGCGGGGTCGGTTGCCAGCTGACCTACCACGTGAAGGACAACCGGATCCTGCGCGTCGAAGGGCGTGACGGGCCGGCCAACCACAGCCGTCTTTGCGTGAAAGGTCGTTACGGCTTCGATTACGTGCACCACAAGCAGCGCCTGACCAGGCCGCTGATCCGCAAGCCCGGCGTTCCGAAATCGGCCGATTTCGTCGTCGACCCCGACGATCCGATGTCCGTTTTTCGGGAGGCGAGCTGGGAGGAAGCGCTTGACTTTGCCGCCGGCAGATTGCGCGAGATTCGAGATTCCCGCGGGCCGCAGGCGCTCGCTGGCTTCGGCTCGGCCAAGGGTTCGAACGAAGAGGCCTACCTGTTCCAGAAACTGGTGCGCACGGGTTTCGGCACCAACAACGTGGACCACTGCACGCGCCTGTGCCACGCCTCCAGCGTTGCGGCGCTGCTGGAGGGAATCGGCTCCGGCGCGGTCTCCAACCCGGTGATGGACGTGACCAAGGCCGAGGTAGTGTTCGTGATCGGCGCCAACCCCACCGGCAATCACCCGGTCGCCGCGACCTGGATCAAGAACGCGGCCAAGAGCGGCGCCAAATTGATCGTGGCCGACCCGCGCGGCTCCGACCTGGCGCGCCACGCGACGTATTTCCTGCAGAACAATCCGGACAGCGACGTGGCGATGCTGAACGCGATGATGCATACCATCGTCCACGAAGGTCTGGTCGACGAATCCTTCATCAAGGATCGGACCGTCGGATACGAGGAACTGAAGAGGAATGTCGAGGGATTCAGCCCCGAGGCCATGGCGCCGGTTTGCGGCATTCCGGCCGAAACGCTGAAGGAGGTCGCGCGGTTGTTCGCGACGTCGAAGGGCTCGATGATCCTGTGGGGGATGGGAATATCCCAGCACGTGCACGGCACGGACAACGCCCGCTGCCTGATCGCGCTGGCGATGATGACCGGCCAGGTGGGCCGTCCCGGCACCGGGCTGCATCCGCTGCGCGGCCAGAACAACGTGCAGGGGGCGTCCGATGCGGGCCTGATCCCGATGATGTACCCGGACTACCAACGGGTGGCCAGCGATGCGGCCAGGCTCAGATTCGAGAAACTGTGGAAGACGAAGCTCGATCCCAATCCGGGCCTGACCGTGGTCGAGATCATGCACGCAGCCCACGCGGGGATCATCCGTGGCATGTACATCATGGGCGAAAACCCGGCGATGTCCGATCCCGACGTGCAGCATGCGCGCCAGGCGCTTGCGGACCTGGAGCACCTGGTGGTCCAGGATATTTTCCTGACCGAAACCTGTTACCTGGCCGACGTCGTGCTTCCGGCCACCGCGTTTCCGGAGAAGACCGGCACGTTCACGAACACCGACCGGATGGTGCAGCTCGGACGCCAGGCCCTGAACCCGCCTGGCGACGCCCGGGAGGACCTGTGGATCATCGAACAGATGGCGCGCCGCCTGGGCCTGGACTGGAATTACCGCAGCGTGGCCGACGTGTTCTACGAGATGCGCGCCGGGATGGACTCGATCGCAGGCATCACGTGGGAGCGCTTGCAGGAGGAGAGCTCCGTCACGTATCCGTGCGAGAACGAGGGAGACCCGGGCGAAACGGTCGTCTTCACCAGGGACTTTCCGACTCCCAGCGGGCGCGGCAAGTTCGTTCCGGCCCAACTGATCACGGCGGACGAAATGCCCGACGACGAGTACCCGATGATCCTGATCACGGGGCGGCAGCTCGAGCACTGGCACACGGGAGCGATGACGCGGCGGGCGACCGTGCTCGATGCGATCGAGCCCGAACCGGTCGCCTCGATGAATTCGGCTGACCTGCTGGCGGTCGGAGCGGAGCCGGGAGACGTCATCACGGTGACCTCACGGCGGGGCAGCATATCGCTGTACGCGCGTGCCGACGACGGTACTCCGAAGGGATCGCTGTTCATCCCCTTCTGCTTCTACGAGGCCGCGGCGAACATGCTGACCAATCCCGCGCTCGACCCGGTCGGCAAGATTCCGGAGTTCAAGTTCTGCGCGGTCAAGGTCACGGCCGGCGGGCAGATCGCAGGCCGCGGCGCGGGCCAGGGTGCGTACCCGGAGCACATCGCCTGAGCGTGCGATCGGCGCGGGCGCCCCTCGCCCGGGCGTCCGCTTTCCCTCCCGAATCGACGGTTACGGGCCGCTACTTCGAGTAATCGTAAAGCGGTTTGCCCTTGTCGACGACGTGAACGGTGAACAGCTTCAACGACGTGTCGCCGACGACCTTGAAGCCGCCGTGCTTGACGTCGCGAAGGTTCATGGTCGTCGCGCCGGTGGCGATCGTGCGCGCCTCCTGGCCGGGGGCCTGCACCCGCGCGCCTTGCACGACGTACGCCGCCTCGACTCCGTGATGAAAGTGCAGTTCGACGGCTTCGCCGGGCCGGTATTCCGCGGTGGAGGCGATCACCTCCATCCCGGGTGCGCCGCTAAGGTCGGCGCGCTTCTGCTCGACGCGCTGCGGCGAATCGCTGCCGGTCTGGGCCACGAGCCCGGTCGCGACTCCGAGGCCGAACAGCAGGATGCCGGCGAACGACTGGATAACGAGAATTTTCTTCACGGGTGAATTCCTCCTCACGTCTGAATCTCGACTTCCCCTTCGATCTCGACCGGAATATCGAAAGGCAATTGAGCCATGCCCACCGCGGAGCGCGCGTGCTGACCGCGCTGCGGCCCGTACAGCTGGACGATCAGATCGGTGAATCCATTGATCACGCTTGGCTGCTGATTGAATCCCGGCGCCGAGTTGACCATGCCAAGAACCCTCAGCCAGGCGGCGATCCGATCCAGATCGCCCAGTTCGCGCTTCAGACTGGCAAGGATGGACAGGCCGACCAGACGTGCGGCGACGCGAGCCTGCTCGAGCGTGACCTCGGCCCCGACCTTGCCGAGCGGACGGGCCAGCGACCCATCGGCGTTCTGCGGTCCATGACCTGAAATGAAGGCGCGGCTGCCGTGAACGCGCACCCACGGAAAGGGCAGCGTCGCGCCGGGCGGCAGGATCAGCGGCGCGGGCAGGACCAGGCCGAGTTCGTGCAATTTCGATTCGATCTTGGACATGCTGGGTATCGGCTTGGGTTAACTGGCGGTTGATTCCAGAATCTCGCAGAACTTCTTCAGATCGACATTTCCGCCTGAGACGATCGCGACGATCGGCCCGCGGCCGATCTTGCCGGTCAACGCGGCCGCCAGCCCCAATGCGCCCGCACCTTCGGAAATGACGCGCGCCTTTTCAGCGATCAACCGCATCGCCTGTCTGGTCTGCTCCAGGGTGACGACGATGCAGCCGTCCACCAGGGGCTTCATCCGCTCCCACATGCGCGGGAATACGCTGTGGCCCCCGGCTCCGTCGACGAACGACGCCTTCCAGTCCGGAAACGCTTGCGCAGAACCGAAGGCGAACGAGCGAGCGGCGGGGGCGGCCGTCTCCGGCTCGGCACCCCAGATCCCGATCTGCGGATTCAGCGACTTGATCGCGCTGCCGACGCCGGTGATGAGCCCGCCGCCGCCGATGGCCGCGACGACGGCGACCGCATCGGGCGCATCTTCCAGGATCTCGAGTCCCATCGTGCCATGGCCGGCGATGAAATTGTGATCGTCGAACGGGTGTACGAACGTTCCTTCGACTCCGGGAAAAGAGCGCTCGCCCAGGGCCTTCCAGGCGACCTCGTACGGCACCGGGACGAGCCTGGCGCCGAGCGCCTTCATACGCTCGATCTTCGAGGCCGGCGCCGTCTCGATTGAAACGACCGTGCATGGCACGCCGGCACGTAGCGCCGCATACGCGACGCCCTGGCCTGCATTTCCCGCGCTGATCGTCCACACCCCGCGCTTGCGTTCGGACTCCGTCAGCATGGCGACCGCATTGGCGGCGCCCCGCAATTTGTACGCGTTGATGGGCTGCAGGTTTTCCAGCTTGAGTCGGATGTCGGGGTAGGCGGCTCCCAGTTCGAGGCGGACCAGCGGCGTGCGCACGATGGTGTGCGCGATTCTGCGGCGTGCTTCCTGGATCTCGGCGAGTTCAATCGGGCGGACGGCTTCGAGGGATGTGGGCATGATGTCAATTGATTTCGTGAGCCGCCTTCAACGCGAGGTACCCGCTCCACAGAAACTCGATGCCGATGCACATCAGGATGAAGGCCGACAGGCGCACCAGCACTTCGATCCCCGAGGCGCCGAGGAACCGGCTCAGGTTACCCGCAAAACGATAGGCGACGTAGATGCTGATGGCGACCGCGACAAGCCCGCACGCCGCCCCGACTCCGTACAGCGCGAAATCGGTCAGGCTGAACCCGCTGACCGGCTTGCGGCTGCCGATCGACACGGCAACCGACATCGAACCCGGCCCGACCGTCAACGGCATCGTCAGCGGATAAAAGGCTCCCGCGCGGGCCATCGCGTCCTGCGGTACCTGGTGCGACGGATGGTCGGACCACTGTTCCTGGCTCAGGAGCTTCCAGCCCAGCGACGTGACGACCAGCCCGCCTGCAATGCGGACCACCGGCAGTTCGATGCCGAAGAAGACCAGCAGCCACGGCCCCAGCACCATCGAACCGAGCAGCAGCGCCAGGCCATTGAACGCGACCTGCCGCGCCAGCACGTGTTGACGCTCCTGCGGCAATTCACGCGTCAGCACGTAGAAGAGGGGCGCCCCCTCCAGGGGATTGACGATCGGAAACAGCGCCGCGAAGGTCACCAGGAATGCAGCTGCGAGTGTGTGCATGGTTGGATGTCGGCCGACGGATGCGCATTGTCGCCCGCCTTCGCGCTGTGCGCTTCGGCGGGCAGGCCCGCCTCCGGCGCTCGCCGACTCACGCGCGAAGGCGGGCTCGCCCGCCGAAGCGCGCAGCGCGAAGGCGGGGACTCAGGACAGGTACCGGTTCAGCAGCGCCAGCAATATCAGCAGCACGACACCGGTGCCCAGGCTCCAGCCGATCAGTTTCTTCTCGACCGGCAGCAGCGGCTCCACCGGGATCTTCTTCAGCTCTTCGCCGAGCTTGGGTTGACTCATCACAATGGCTCCCGGGTTCGCGTCAGGTGGCTGCGAGCGGCGGCTTGACGCCAGCGAAGAAGATCCAGGAAATCAGCAGCCCGACCCAGATGATGAATCCGAACAGGCTCAGCGCGTACACGGCGACCAGCTTGCCGATGCCCTCCTGCCACAGTCTGCGGAAATTCGACAGCACGCCGATCGAGAAGAACGTCAGCACGAAAAAGATCACGCGAAACACGTTGGCCTGGCCCGCCGCCGACTTGATCTTGCCGATCAGCTCCGGCGAGGCGCCCCAGGTGAGCAGCAGCACCACCAGAAAGGTGAGCAGGTAGCCGATGATGAACTTCGGAAACCGATCCCAGATTTCGCGTGCCCTGGCCCTGTCGGTGGTCTTCGCATTGATGTAGTTGGTCCAGATATAGGCGAGCAGGAACGCCCACAGGCCGATGAACACGTCGATGAACACCTTGACGGTGGCCGTCGTCCCCAGGATCCACCCCTTCTGGTAGTTGACCCCCTCGGCCGCGGCGCTGGCCAGTATCAGCGACTCGGCGATCGCCCCGCTCGCGACCGCGGCGCCGTCGGTCTTGACCGACAGCCCCAGCCAGGCCCCGGCCACCAGCGGCTGGTGCGACAGGTAAGCCTGCGCCGCGAACGGCAGGATCAGCACTTCGACCACCGCGAAGATCACGACCAGCGACGAAACCAGGATCGGCACGGAAGGGCGCGCGCGAATCGCGCTGCCGGTTGCGATCGCTGCCGAGACGCCGCAGATCGAGATGCCCGAGGCCAGCGGCGCGGCCCACTCGCGGCTGAAGCCGAACCATTTGCGCGCGACGTAATACACGACCGCCCAGTAGATCAGGTACGCCTCGACGATGGCGGCGATCCCGCGCAGAAGGAGCGAGGAGGCCAGGCTGAACTTCTCGGCTGCGGTGATCGCGATGAAGCCGCCCAGAATGACGATTGCGATCTTGATGTACAGCTCGGGCCGGATCGCTTCCTGCAGCCATTCGGCCAGGCTGGGAAAGGCGTTCGCGATCACCAGTCCCACCAGCAAGGCGACGATGTAGCCGCCCTCGTTGGTGAGTTTCAGCGACCAGCTGATCCCGAACTTCTGCAGGTCGGCCGGCGTCGTAACGGCCAGGTTCGCGTAGCTGCCGGCGATCCAGCTCAGGTATGCGATCGCGAACACCACCGTGAAGCGGACGGCAAAACGGACCGGCTCGATCCTCAACGACACCGCACCGGCCGTAAGCACCACCAGCAGCGCCACGTAGGTCGCCAGAACCGCCCCGAGCCCGCCGAGGAACGCGTAGCCCTTGGATACCGGCGCCAGCGCCTTGGCCGGATCGACCCAGATCGTGGTCGTGACCACCCATCCGACCAGGTCGATGCCGGCTGCGCTGGCCAACGCCAGCACGAACACCAGCAGCCCCAGCCAAAGGGCGAGGACGTCCTCCCGGCCCCCGGTCGGGCCGGCTGGAGCAGCAGCGTCCGCAGCCGGGTGCGTTGCTTCGGCCATGGTGCCCTCGGATCGATCCAGCACGCTAGCAACGGCCGGCGGGCGCCGGAACGAACATTTGCTCATATTCATATGAGCGTGGGCAGAAGGAAGGACGCAAGGCGGCGCACATCCGCCAGCCGGTGCGGCGCCCGATGTCCGGTGCGCAGCGGTCGCTCAGGTTCAATTCGGTGCGATGCTGTCCGATCGGGCGCTGTTCAGTCGGTCGCCGCCGCGATACGCCAGGGGTGCGAATAAACGGAAAATTCGTTGCCCCGGGCAAATCCGACCAGCGTCAGGCCACAGTCGTGCGCGATCTGAGCTGCCAACCGCGTGGGCGCCGAGACGGCTGCCAGCGTACTGGCGATGCAGGCCGCTTTCTGGACCATCTCGACGCTGGCTCGGCTGGTGACGACCACGAAGCCCGGCAGGGCGTTGGCACGCGCGCGCAGCACCGCCCCGATCAGCTTGTCCAGCGCATTGTGCCGTCCGACGTCCTCCCGCAGGATTTCGGCCGTTCCCGCAACGCCGCTCCACGCCGCGCCATGGACGGCCCCGGTCGCTTTTTGCAAGCGTTGCGCCCGCACCAGCGACGACAGCGCGGCCGACACCGCTTCGGGCCGGATGTGCGGACCTTGGCCGCCCAGTTCCGGCAGCGGTCGCAGCACGTGTTCGAGGCTTTCGGCGCCGCAGATCCCGCAGCCGGTGCGGCCGGCCAGCGTGCGGCGGCGGCTCTTGAGCCGGGCGAAGCACTCCGATGCAATCTCGATCGCGACGCCGATGCCGCGCGCCGACGGCTGCACTTCGACGCCGTAGACATCGCCCGGGCCATCCACGATGCCTTCGCTCACGGAGAAGCCGAGCGCGAAATCCTCCAGGTCGGCGGGCGTGGCGAGCATCACCGCGTGCGAAACGCCGTTGTACTCGAACGCGATCGGCACCTCGTCGGCCAGCACCGCTGGGCGCAATTCGACCTTGCCGTCGCGATAGTGGGTCTCGATCGTCGGCTCGGAGGGCGCGGGCAGCCCCGCCGTCTCGGGCGTGGCCGGTTGCTGACAGGTATCCGTGCGGCGGGCGGCGGGGATCACGTTAGCCGGCAGTTTCGCCTGTTGCGCGCCGCTCGTACAGGCCCACAGCGCCATCGGATTTTGGTGCAGAATATGCAATCGTGTACCTATCTCTGTAGCGTGGGTCGGGGCAGCAAGACTGCGAAACCGCGGAACTGCGGCGGAGGCTACGCGCGCCGCGGCTGCGGCATCAATAAGCAAGTACTTTCATATGTGGCGCATCTCGATTCATCCGGAATGGGTGGTCGCGCCGGCCGGGGGAAACCCACATCCGCTGCCGGAACTGCTGCCGCTGCTGACCGCGATCCAGAGTTCGGGAAGCATCGCTGACGCGGCGCGTGCGACCGCGATGTCGTACCGCCGGGCCTGGGGCATGCTGCGCCAGTTCGAAAGCGAATTCGGCGCTCCGCTGGTGATCAAGACGCGCGGCCAGGGCACGCGCCTGTCGGCGCTGGCGGAGAAGCTGCTCTGGGCCGACCGACGGGTTGCGGCGCGGCTATCGCCGACGCTGGAAAGCCTGTCCTCCGAGCTGGAGGGAGAGCTCGAATCGCTGCTGGTTCCGGCCCGGGCCAGTTTGCGGATCCATGCGTCGCACGGCTTTGCGGTGGCGGCGCTGGTCGAGGCGCTGGGCCGGCAGCACGTTCCGGTCGAGCTGAAGTACCGTACCAGCACCGAGGCGGTGGCCGCGCTGGCTCGTGGCGAGTGCGACCTGGCCGGCTTTCACGTGGCCGAGGGGTCGTTCCAGAAAACATCGGTCGAGCCTTATCTTGCGTGGCTCGACCCGCGCAGGCATGTCCTGATCCACCTGGCGCACCGCACACAGGGGCTGTTCGTGGCAAGCGGCAATCCGAAGCGGATCGGCGGGCTCGAGGACCTGGCGCGTCCGGATCTGCGCTTCGTGAACCGGCAGGTCGGCTCGGGCACGCGGGTGCTGATCGATCTGCTGCTGGCTCGCCACCGGATCGACCCGGACCGGATCGTCGGGTACGAGAACACCGAATTCACGCATGCGGCGGTGGCGGCTTACATCGCCAGCGGAATGGCGGACGTCGGCTTCGGCCTGGAGACCGCGGCGCGCCGCTTCGGGCTGGATTTCATCGCGCTGCTGCGCGAGCGGTACTTCTTCGGGTGCGAGGCGGCGGCGGTCACCAAGCCGCTGCTGCGCAACGTGGTCGCGCTGCTGCGCGGCGCCGAGTTGCGCGCGGTGATCAACGCACTGCCCGGCTACGACGACCAGCTCACGGGCACCGTGATCGAGCTGGAGCAGGCGTTCGGTGCCGCATAGCACCGCGGTGGAACTGACCCATCGGGTCAACGCGGGGCTGGCGTCGGCCGAGTCGGCCGTGCGCCACTACGTAGAGGCGATCGAAGCGCGCGACGGTGCGCTGCGGGCGTTTGCGGCGTTCGACCGGGACGAAGCGCTCGAATCGGCGCGCGCGATCGACCGCTTGCGGCCGAAGGGACCGCTGGCGGGGCTGCCGGTTGCCGTCAAGGACATCATCGACACCGCGCAGTACGAGACCTGCTACGGCTCGTCGATCTACCGCGGACACCGCCCGGCCCTGGATGCGGCGTGCGTGGCCCTTCTGCGGAGCTGCGGCGCCGTCGTGCTGGGCAAGACGGTGACCGCCGAATTCGCGACGTTTGCGCCGGGGCCGACGCGCAATCCGCATGCGCCCGGACACACCCCCGGCGGATCGTCGAGCGGCTCGGCCGTCGCTGTTGCGGCCGGACTTGCACCGGTCGCGCTCGGGACCCAGACCGCGGGCTCGGTGATCCGGCCGGCGTCTTTCTGCGGCGTGGTCGGCTACAAACCATCGGTACGACGGGTGCCGCGCGCCGGCGTGAAGCTGATATCGGACACGCTCGATGAAGTGGGACTCTTTGCGACCTCGGTCGACGACATCGCGCTGCTGGTTTCGGTCGTGGCACAACAGCCGGCCTGGGCGATGCGGCCGGCACAGGGCCGGGCGGGGCCTGCGCCGACCCTCGGCTGGACCCTGACCTCGCGCGGGGACGAAGCCGAGCCGGCGATGCGGCAGGCGGTGGAGCGGGCGGCGCAGCGCGCATACGATGCCGGCGCCCGCGCCGATGCGGTCGACTGGCCCTCTTCGTTCGACCCGCTGTTCGACGCGCAGCGCACCGTGCAGCTGGCCGAGACCGCGCGCGCGCTGGGCCCCGAATACGCTTACCGCAGGTCGCAACTGTCGGCGCAGCTGGTCGAAGCCATCCGGGAGGCGCAGGAGTTCCCAGCGCAGCGCTACGCCGAGGCGCTGCAGGCCGGGCGCCGCTGCGCGGCCGAGATCGAGTCGCTGTTCGGTGGCTCCGACGTCATCATCGCCCCCAGTGCCGTCGGAGAGGCGCCCGCCACGCTGGCCAGCACCGGGGACCCGCTGTTCAACCGGCCGTGGCAACTGCTCGGGTGCCCGGTGATCGGCTTGCCCTTCGGGCTCGGCAAGCAGGGCCTGCCGATCGGTGTCAGCGTGATCGCCCGGCCGGGCCGCGACGCGCAGCTGATGGCTGCCGCCGCGTGGCTGGAGCAGTGCTGGCAGCGTCCGGCGGATTAGCCCGCTACTTCGCGACCGACGGCACCATGATCCCAGGGAAAAACAGGTAGCAGGCGACGCTGATGACGATCAGGTAGACCAGAACCGCCAGGCACCAGCCGAAATTGTGGCGGATCACTTCGCCTTCGTTGCGCACGAAACGGGTGGTCGAGACGCCCACGCTCGCGGTCTGCGGCGCCACCGGCTTGCCGATCTCGGCCCCGACAGAGTTCACCGTGGGCAACAGCAGGGGCGGAAATCCGAGGATCTGGCCAACCAGCGCCTGGAACTTGCCGAACATCGCGTTGGTCGAGGTATTGCTGCCCGATAGCGCCACACCGATGAAGCCGAGGATCGGCGCAACGACGATGAAGGCCGTGCCCAGCGAGGAGAAGGCCTTCGCCAGGGATGCGGCCATCCCGGAGAAGTTGTAGACGTAGGCCAGGCCGAAGATGAAGACGCCGACCAGCAGTGCGCCCCACATCTGCGACCAGGTCTTGGCGAAGATCTCGACGAGCTGCTGGCGACTGATGCGCAGCAGCAACGCGACGATGATGAACGAAGCCAGGATGGCCGAGCCGCCGACGAACGGCGTCCATTTGAAGACCGCCGCGATCTTCGCTCCTTCGGAGATCGAGGACGCTGCGGTCACCTGCAACTGCACCAGCACGATGCCCGGCAGCTTCGACCATGGCCCTGTCCAGGCGACGACGACGGCAATCAGGACCGCGATCGGCAGCCAGGCCTGCCCCATATCGGCGAGCGACAGTCCATGACCCGTCGCACTCGAAGAGGCCGCGACGACCGGCTTGCCGCCGTAAGCGAGGACCTGCGCCGGCCGCCACACCTTCAGGAGCATCAGGACGCAGATGAAACAGACGATCGAACCGGCGACGTCCGGCAGGTAGGGACCGAGATACACGCCCACCGGCAACTGGCCCGCGATGTAACCCAGCGACCCGACCACCGCCAATGGCCAGGCCCCCCACATCCCTTCCTTGCCGGAAACCAGATACAGCAGGATCCACGGCGGCAGCAGCGCGAGGATGGCGACGATCTTGCTGATGGAGCCCGACAAATCGAGCAGGTTGTATCCCGTGACCGCGGCGAGCGCGATGATCGGCGCACCGAGCGCGCCGTACGACACGGGCGCGTTGTTCGCAATGGCTGCGACGCGGATGGCGTCCAGATCCGGAATGCCCAGTGCGATCAGGATGGGTGCGACGAACGCCCATGGATAGCCGAACCCCACGAGGCCTTCGAGCAGCGCACCGAACGCCCAGGCGAAAAGAATCGTTTGAACGCGGATATCCTGCGTGCCTTGCGCGATCAGCCAGCGCCTGAGCTTGTCGAAGGTGCCGGTGACGACCAGCGTGTTGAACAGCATCACGCCCCAGAACGTGATCCAGTCGACGTTCCATACGCCGGTGGCCGAACCGTAGAGGTAAGCGAGGATGCCCTGGTCGAGCGGCATCTTCCATACCAAAAGACCGAGCACGAGCGTGACCAGGGAGCCGACCAATGTCGCCACCCACGCCGACCAGCGCAGTCCGGCCAGCATGAACAGCAGCGCAGCGACGGGAATCAGCGCGACCAGCCAGGTGACGAACAGATTCCCGGTGGGGTCAAGGATTTGAGTGAACATTTGAAGCGCCCTCCCATTTTTCTTCTGGATCTTCTTATGAATGCCGCGCCGGCGCGCGCCGTCCGCAGCGCTACTATGGACTCGCGCGCGCTTGCGGGCAAGCGCGTGACGCCGGCATCCGGAGCAAGCCTATGCTGCTATGCCAGATCAGCGATCTGCACGTGATGTCGGGGCGCACGCTGGCCTACGGCGTCGTCGATACGGCCGCGTGCCTGGAGCGCTGTGTGCAGCGCATCGTCGGTCTGGACCCGATGCCGGACCTGGTCGTTGCCACGGGCGACCTGGTCGACATGCCCGACGCAATGTCGTACGGAGTGCTGCGGGAGATTCTGGCGAGGCTGCCTCTGCCGGTCTATCTGCTGCCCGGCAATCACGACGAGCGCCAGGCGCTGCGCGCCGCGTTTCCGGACCATCGCTACCTTCCGCGCGAAGGCGACTTCCTGCAGTACGCGGTCGACGAGTACCCGGTCAGAGTGCTGGCGCTCGACACCGTGATACCCGGTCAGCCGGAAGGCACGCTGTGCGCCCGGCGGCTGCACTGGCTGCAGCAGCGCCTGGACGAGTCCGACGCTCCGACGGTGATCGCGCTGCACCACCCGCCGTTTGTCACGGGCATCGACCACATGGACCGGATGGGGCTGGACAACTCGACCGGGCTGGCGACGATCGTGCGCCGCTTTCCGCAGGTCCAGCGCATCGTGTGCGGTCACCTGCACCGTCCGATCCAGGCGATGTTCGCCGGAACGCTGGCCTCCGTCTGCCCGAGCGCGGCGCACCAGGTGCTGCTCGATCTGAAACCGGGCAGCCCGGCCCGGTTCGTGATGGAGCCGCCAGCCTTCCAGTTGCACTTATGGACGGGGCAGACGCTGGTGACCCATACCGCGTACACCGGCGACTACGAGGGGCCGTACGCTTTTCATTAAGACTGCTTCGTCAACCTTCCAGCGGCGGCAGTGCTCGGGGCTTGCGCTGCTCATCCGTGGCCACGTACACCAGCGTGGCTTCGGTGACCTTGGCGATTTCCGCCTTCAGCTGGCTGCGTTCGGTGTAGACGCTCACGTCGACCGTGATCGAGGTGCGTCCGGTCCGCACGATCGTTCCGTAGAACGACAGCAGGTCCCCGACGAACACCGGTTGCTTGAACACGAAACTGGTGACGGCGACCGTGGCAACGCGCCCGTTGGCGCGCCGCGCGGCCAGGATTCCGCCCGCGACGTCGACCTGGGCCATGATCCAGCCACCGAACACGTCGCCGTGCGGATTGGCGTCGGCGGGCATCGGCACCACGCGCAGGATCGGCTCTTCGTTCGGCAGGGCGGCGCTGGGGGTCATTTCGACGATCGGCTGGTCGCTCCGGCACGGCGCCCCGGGCGATAATGGCGCACGGTGTGGCCCCGCATTGTCGGCCTGCTTGGCAACGTGTCAAGCTGGACCGCCGCAACGCGGAGCAGCCGGACCTGGAACATCCGCCCATGAGCAAATCGCGATGAGAGGCATCCGCCCGCCGCCCGGCCGTGTGCCGCATGTGCCGCCCGAGGCCGGGCGCAGCCAGTGGCACACCGTGCGCCTGCTGCTGCCCTACCTGTGGGCGTACCGGGCGCGCGCGGTGTTCGCGGTGCTGTGCCTGATTGCGGCCAAAATGGCCGTGGTCGGCGTGCCGGTGCTGCTGAAGCACATCGTCGACCGCGTGTCGGTGCCGCCCGGGGCGGCGCCGGCGGTCGTCCCGATCGCGCTGATCGGCGCCTATGGCGCGCTGCGGCTGGCCACTTCGGTGTTCACCGAGCTGCGTGAATTCTTCTTCGCGCGCGTGACCCAGTCCGCCGTGCGTACGCTGGCCTTGCAGACGTTCCGGCATCTGCACTCGCTGTCGCTGCGGTTCCACCTGGAGCGGCACACCGGCGCGATGACGCGCGAAATCGACCATGGGATACGCGGCATCTCCTCGCTGGTCAGTTTCACCTTGTATTCGATCCTGCCGACGCTGGTCGAGATCGGGCTCGTGTTCGGCTACCTGCTGTTGCACTACGAGAAGTCGTTCGCCTTGATTGTCGCGGCCAGCCTGACCTTGTACATCACGTACACGCTGACGATCACCAACTGGCGCACCAAGTTCCGGCGCCAGGTCAACGAGCTCGACGCCAAGGCGTCCTCGCGTGCGGTCGACTCGCTGCTGAATTTCGAGACGGTCAAGTACTTCAACAACGAGGACTACGAGGCCCAGCGCTACGACGCCACGCTGGCGCAGCAGGAGCGCGTTGGCGTCCTGGCGCAACAGTCGCTGAACATCCTGAACAGCGGCCAGCAGCTGATCATCGCAGGCGGCCTGACCCTGATGCTGTGGCGGGCGGCGGCGGGGGTTTCCAGCGGACGCATGTCGATCGGCGACCTGGTGCTGGTCAACGCCTTCATGCTGCAGATGTATGTCCCCCTGAACTTCCTGGGGGTGATCTACCGGGAGCTGCGCCAGGCGCTGGCCGACGTCGAGCGGATGTTCCGCCTGCTGCAGGAGCAGCGCGAAGTGGCGGACCGGCCCGGCGCCGGCCCGCTGATCCTGCCGGCGGGCGGGGCCAGCCCGGGGGTGCGCTTCGAACACGTCAACTTCGGCTACGATCCGCGCCGCCAGGTCCTGTTCGACGTCGATCTGACGATTGCCCCCGGAACCACGTGCGCGGTGGTCGGCGCCACCGGCTCCGGAAAATCGACGCTGGGGCGGCTGCTGTTCCGTTTCTACGAGGCGCAATCCGGACGCGTGCTGATCGACGGGCAGGACGTGCGATCGGTCACGCAGCAATCGCTGCGCGCCGCCATCGGGATCGTTCCACAGGACACCGTGCTGTTCAACGACACGATCGAGTACAACATCGGCTACGGTCGGCCTGGCGCGAGCCATGCCGAGATCGTCGCCGCCGCGCGCATGGCCCACATACACGATTTCATCGAATCGCTGCCGGACGGCTACCGGACCCTGGTCGGCGAGCGGGGTCTGAAGCTCTCGGGGGGAGAGAAGCAGCGGGTCGCGATCGCCCGCACGCTGCTGAAGAATCCGCCGATCCTGGTGCTGGACGAGGCCACCTCGGCCCTCGATTCGCGCACCGAGCGCGTGATCCAGTCGGAGCTGGCCGAGGTCGCGGCCGATCGCACCACGCTGGTGATCGCGCACCGATTGTCGACGATCGTCGACGCCGGCCAGATCATCGTGATGGATCGGGGCCGGATCGTCGAGCGCGGCACGCATGAGGAGTTGATGGCGCACCAGGGCCAGTACGCGCGGCTGTGGGCGCTGCAGCAGCACGAGGATGAGCGCGACCCGGCGACCACCGTCTGAGTGAAGTCCCAGGAGATCGAACGATGCCGCACGCTAAAGTCGGCCAGGACGCGGGAGGCCCGACGCGCCTGGAGCGCGATTCGCTGGGGGAGATGGCCGTTCCGGCGAGGGCCTGCTACGGAATCCATACGATGCGGGCGCTGGAAAACTTCCCGATCTCGTCGGTACCGATCGGCGTGATCACCGACCTGATCCGTGCCTTTGCGATCGTCAAGCGGGCTGCCGCCAGCGCCAACCGGGACCTGGAGTTGATCGATCCCGCCAAGGCCACCGCCATCATCCGGGCGTGCGAGGAAATCGAAGCCGGGCAATGGCACGACCAGTTCGTGGTCGACGTGATCCAGGGCGGCGCCGGCACGTCGACCAACATGAACTTCAACGAAGTGATCGCCAATCGCGGCCTGGAGCTGCTCGGGCGGCCGCGCGGCGAGTACCAGGCGCTGCACCCGATCGATGATGTCAACGCCTCGCAGAGCACCAACGACACCTATCCGACCGCCGTCAAGGTGGGCCTGTGCTTCGCGATCGAGCGCCTGCTCGCTGCGATGGCGGATCTGCGCGCCTCGTTCGAGAAAAAAGCGTTCGAGTTTCGCGAGATCCTGAAGATCGGCCGTACGCAGCTGCAGGATGCGGTGCCGATGACGCTGGGACAGGAGTTCACGACGTACGCGATCATGCTTGGGGAGGACGAGGAACGGCTGCGCGAAGCGATGGCGTTGATCACCGAGGTGAACCTGGGCGCCACCGCGATCGGCACCGGGATCAACACGGATCCGGACTATGCGCCGCTCGCCTGTCGCTACCTGGCGCAGTACGCCAAGGTGCCGGTCAAGCCGGCGGCCAATTTCGTCGAGGCCACGCAGGACACCGGCGCATTCGTGCAGCTGTCCGGTGTTCTGAAGCGCATCGCCTGCAAGCTGTCCAAGACCTGCAACGACCTGCGGCTTCTGTCCTCGGGTCCGCAGGCCGGACTGAACGAGATCATGCTGCCGTCGCGCGCCGCCGGCTCCTCGATCATGCCGGGCAAGGTCAATCCGATCATTCCCGAGGTCGTCAACCAGGTGGCGTTCGAGGTGATCGGCAACGACATGACGGTGACGATGGCCTCCGAGGCGGGGCAGCTGCAGTTGAACGCGTTCGAGCCGATCATGGCCTACTCCCTGTTCAAGTCGATCACGCACCTGCAGGCGGCCTGCAGGACGCTCGCGCACAACTGCGTCGACGGCATCCGCGCCAACGTCGAGTTGCTTGAAAAGCGGGTCAACCTGTCGGCCGGACTGGCCACGGCGTTGAACCCGTACATCGGCTACGAGGCGGCATCGGAGGTGGCCAAGGATGCGATCAAGCTCGGCCGCCCCGTGGCCGAGCTGGTCCTGGAGCGCGGCCTGATCTCGGCGGCCCAGTTGCGTGAGATCCTTCAGCCGGAGGTCCTGACCCGTCCGACCCGGATCCGGCGCATGCCCAAGACCTGATGCAGACGCTGACGATCACGCGTCCGGACGACTGGCACCTGCACCTGCGCGACGGACCGGCGATGAAGGACGCGCTGGCGCACACCTCGGCCGTGTTCGCGCGCGCAATCGTGATGCCCAACCTGAAGCCGCCCGTGACGCGCACCGACCAGGCGCGGGCCTATCGGGAGCGGATCGTATCCGCGCTTGCGCCGGGACATCGCTTCGAGCCGCTGATGACGCTTTACCTGACCGACGCGACGTCCGCGGCCGAGATCCGTCTCGCGCGCGATTCGGGCCTGGTGCACGGGGTCAAGCTGTATCCGGCGGGAGCGACCACGAATTCGGAAAGCGGCGTGACCGGTCTGGATCGGTGCGATCCGGCGCTGCAGGCCATGCAGGAGCTGGACCTTGCGTTGCTGGTGCACGGCGAAACCACCGACCCGGCGGTCGACGTGTTCGATCGCGAACGCGCGTTCATCGACACCGTGCTGATTCCGCTGCGCCGCCGCTTTCCGGCCCTGCGCATCGTCTTCGAGCACATCACGACCCGGGACGCGGTTCAGTACGTGGGCGAGGCCGACGACCGGCTTGCCGCGACGATCACCGCGCACCACCTGCGGTACAACCGCAACGCGCTGTTCGTCGGCCCGGACGGCCGCAACGGGATCCGTCCGCACGCGTACTGCCTGCCGGTCATCAAGCGCGAAGAGCACCGGCAGGCGCTGCTGCGCGCGGCCACGGGAGGCAGTCCGAAGTTCTTTCTCGGCACCGACAGTGCACCGCACCCGGTGCGCGAGAAGGAGTCGGCGTGCGGCTGCGCCGGATGCTTCACGGCCCCGGTGGCGCTTTCGATGTACGCGGAGTGCTTCGAGCAGGCCGGGGCATTGGAGCGGCTCGAGGCCTTCGCCAGCTTCCACGGCGCGGATTTCTATCGCCTGCCGCGCAACCGGGAGCGGATCACGCTGCAGCGCAGCCCCTGGCAGCCGCCGTCCGAGCTGCCGTTCGGCGCGGAACGCGTCGCGCCGCTCGGAGCGGGCGAGAACTTCGCCTGGAAGATCGCGAACTGAACGTGGGGCCGCGCATCGCCGGCTTCGTGATCCCTCGTATGGAGGCCCCGTTGGCTGATCTTTCGGCATTCCGCATCACGAGGAAGTGGCCGGCGCAGGACCCAGGCCGCATCCAGCTCTATTCCCTGCCGACGCCGAACGGAGTGAAGGTTTCCGTGATGCTCGAAGAGACCGGCCTGCCTTACGAGCCCCACCTCGTGAGCTTCGAGACCGATGATCAGAAGTCGCCGGAGGCCGGCGATCCGGTGCGCATCGCGGATTTTCCCCACGTCACCAGGGCGCTGAACAGCTTTCTTTCCCGTCCGGCTGTCGTCCAAGGAGTTGGCATCCCCTCTCGAGCCGGGACCTCGTGAGCGATATCGAAGGATTCCGTACGCAGAGCGACATCGGTCCCACCGGAATGCGCGGTCCCAGAATTGTCTATGGAACCGCGTGGAAGAAAGGCGACACGGAGCGCCTGGTCGCAACAGCGATTCGACTCGGATTTCGCGGCATCGATACCGCT
>VBCK01000143.1 GCA_005882215.1 Betaproteobacteria bacterium
GTCATCTTGATCGTATCGCCGGGGTTCAGGTTCTTGTCGTCGGCCCCGGGTTCCAGTCCGACGTACTGGTCGCCCAGCAAGCCCGAGGTCAGGATCTTGGCCGAGGTGTCGGCGGGGAACCGGAAACGGCGGTCGATCTCCAGCGACACCACGCCCTGGAAATTCTTGTCGTCGAAGGAGATCGAGGAGATCCGACCCACGGTGACACCGGCGCCTTTGACCGGCGCGCGGATCTTCAGCCCGCCGACGTTGTCGAAGCGGGCTGTCAGCGGATAGGTGGAATCGAACGAGAAACTGGCCAGGTTGGCCGCTTTCAACGACAGGAACATCAGGGCCAGCGCGCCCAGCACGACGAACACGCCGACCAGAATCTCAAGTGTTCTTTTCTCCATCCGTCGCTCCCTCTCCGGATCTAGGGCTTCGTGCTGAACATCAGCGAGGTCAAAAGAAAGTCCAGGATCAGCACGGCCACCGACGAGACCACGACGGTGCGCGTGGTCGCCTGCGCCACGCCCTCGGGGGTTGCCTCCGATTCGTAGCCCATGTACAGCGCGACGTACGTCGCCGCGATCCCGAACATGACCGTCTTGACCATGCCGTTGCCGACGTCCTTGAAAACGTCCACCCCGTCCTGCATCTGAGACCAGAACGCGGCCGAATCGATCCCGATCAACTTCACCGCAATCACGTAGGCGCCGCCCACCCCAACCGCGGAGAAGATCGCGCTCAGCAGAGGCATCGAGACGATGCCGGCGATGAAACGCGGCGCCAGCACCCGGCTGCGCGGGTCAACGGCCATCATCTCCATCGCCGCCAGCTGCTCGCCGGCTTTCATCAGGCCGATCTCGGCGGTCAGCGAGGTGCCCGCCCGCCCCGCGTACAACAGCGCGGTCAGCACCGGGCCGAGCTCGCGCAGCAGCGACAGCGCCACCAGCAAGCCGACCGACTCGGCGGCGCCGTAGCGGTCCAGCGCATAGTAGGCCTGCAGCGCCAGCACGCCGCCGACCGCCGCCCCGGACGTGATGATGATCACCAGTGAAAGGTTTCCGATCGCGTAGATCTGCACGACCGACAGGTCGAAACGGCGTATCGCCGCCGGTGTGTGGCGCACCAGCTCCGAAAAGAACATCGAGGCATGGCCGAGCGACCCCACCAGCCGGATCGCGCCAGCGCCGAGCCTGGCCAGAAGATCGAGCGGATTCACGCCTTGGCCAGATCGATCGGTTAAGCGCCGACTCATGCCGAAAGCCCCAGTTCCTTATCGATCGGCGGGGCCGGGTAGTGGAATCGGACCGGGCCGTCGGGCTCGCCGCGGATGAACTGCCGGACCTCAGGATCCTCGGACGCCCGCAGCTGCGCCGCCGTGCCATGGCCGGCGATTCGCCCCGACGAGATCAGGTAGGCGTAATCGCAGATCTGAAAGCATTCGTCGACATCGTGCGAGACGATGATCGAGGTCGCGTCCGTCGCGTCGTTCAGGCGCCGGATCAGGTTGGCTGCGACGCCCACCGAGATCGGATCCAGCCCCGCAAACGGTTCGTCGTACATGATCAGCTCCGGGTCCAGCGCGATCGCGCGAGCCAGCGCAATCCGGCGGGCCATGCCGCCGCTGACCTCGGCGATTCGCAGCGAAGCCGCGCCACGCAGGCCCACCGCGTTCAGCTTCATCAGCACGATGTCCCGGATCATCGGTTCCGGGAGATTTGTGTGCTCGCGCAGCGGAAAAGCCACGTTGTCGAATACCGACAAGTCCGTGAACAGCGCCCCGAACTGAAATAGCATGCCCAGACGCCGGCGCAGCGCGAACAGCTTGTCGAGGTCGGATGGATCGACCCGCTCGCCGTCGAAAAGGATCGTTCCGGATTGCGGCCGGATCACGCCGCCGATCAGGCGCAGCAGCGTGGTCTTGCCGCACCCGGAGCTACCCATGATCGCGACCACCTGGCCGCGCGGAAACGCGAGTGACACGTCGGTCAGAATGGTCCGCCTGCGGTCGTAGCCGAAGGTCACGTGGTCGATCTGGACCAGGTTGTCGTTTGTCAAGGTGCGGGGTTCGGGCGTTGCAGCTTGCAACGACCGGGTAGATGGGGAAATGGGGTCGCTCAAACGACTGCGGGCGCGATTGTCGCACACCCCTGGCCCGGGTTTTTCACCGGGTCTTCCTCATTGCGTATTCGTGCTATCTGGGCAATTCGCTGCGGCCCATCAGAAATTCATCGACCGCGCGCGCGCACTGACGCCCCTCGCGGATCGCCCATACCACGAGCGACTGGCCGCGGCGCATGTCGCCGGCCGCGAACAGTTTCGGGACGCTGGTCGCGTACGCGCGCTGCCCGCGCGGCCCGTCATCGACGGTGGCACGCGCGTTGCCGCGCGCATCGGTCTCGACGCCGAACGACTGCAGCACCGAGGCCACCGGCGAGACGAACCCCATCGCCAGCAGCACCATCTCAGCGGGAATTTCGAACTCCGACCCTGCAATCTCGGCGAACTTCATGTTTCCGGTCGCGTCCTTACGCATTTCGACCCGGACCGCGACCAGCGAAGCGACCCGTCCCTGGCCATCGTTCTTGAACGACTTGGTCGCCACCGACCAGTCACGCTGACAGCCCTCCTCGTGCGAGCTGGACGTGCGCAGCTTCACGGGCCAGTAGGGCCAGGTCATCGGCCGGTCCTCGATCTCGGGCGGCTGCGGCAGTAGTTCGAATTGCGTCACCGAGCGCGCACCTTGCCGGTTGGAGGTACCGACGCAATCGGAACCGGTGTCGCCGCCTCCGATCACCACCACGCGCTTGCCGGCCGCCGTCAGCTGGTCCGGCACCCGGTCGCCCGCCACGACCTGGTTCTGCTGCGGTAGAAACTCCATCGCGAAGTGGATGCCGGCGAGCTGCCGGCCGGGCACCGGCAGGTCACGCGGCGCCTCGGCCCCGCCGGCCAGCACGATCGCATCGAATCCTCCGATCAGCTCGCCGGCCGTTATGCTTTCCTTTCCGAGGCAAATGACTCCGGGGCCGAGCGCGCCCGCCTCGTCGACAGGGCCCCCCACCAGCACCCCGGTGCGGAACTCGACACCCTCGGCCGCCATCTGCTGCGCGCGCCGATCGATGTGCGATTTTTCCATCTTGAAGTCCGGTATCCCGTAGCGCAGCAGTCCGCCGATCCGATCGTTCTTTTCGAACACGGTGACCGCGTGGCCCACGCGGGCGAGCTGCTGCGCGCACGCAAGGCCCGCCGGACCGCTGCCGACCACGGCGACGGCGCGCCCGGTCCTGTGCGCAGCCGGCTCGGGCGCGATCCACCCTTCGGTCCAGCCCCGATCGACGATCGCTCGTTCGATCGACTTGATTCCGACCGGATCGCTGTTGATATTCAGTGTGCAGGCCGCCTCGCACGGGGCCGGGCAGACACGTCCGGTGAACTCCGGAAAATTGTTGGTCGACTGGAGCACCTCGAGGGCTCGCTGCCAGTCCTTCTGGTACACCAGGTCGTTGAAGTCCGGTATCACGTTGTTGACCGGGCATCCGCTGCTGCAAAACGGGATACCGCAGTCCATGCAGCGCGCGGCCTGCACGACGGCCATCTCGTCGCCCAGGTGCGCAATGAATTCACGCCAGTGCCCGCGCCGGTTTTCGGCAGGCTCGGCGGCTTCCTCCAGCCGCGCGTATTCCAGAAATCCGGTGGTTTTGCCCATACGTCGCGCTCAGGGCCTACGCTGCGAGTTTCTCGGCACCCGCCGTGCGCGCATCGGCCATCTGCTTCAAGGCCCGGCGGTACTCGTGCGGGAACACCTTGACGAAGCGGGCGCGCATCCGGTCCCAGTCCTGCAGGATCTCCTTGGCACGAAAGCTGCCGGTGTAGCGGAACTGTTTCTCGATCAGCTCGCGCAGGATCAGCTCGTCGGTCGTAGGGCCAGCTCCCACCGAGTGCCAGATGGTTGGGTCCAGACGCGCTTTCTGCTCCTGCGAGGAAAGTACCGGTTCGAGCGCGACCATCGAAGTGTTGCAGCGGGCGGCGAACTCGCCCCGTTCGTCGTACACGTACGCGATGCCACCCGACATGCCGCCGGCGAAATTGCGGCCGGTCGATCCGAGCACGACCACCGTGCCGCGGGTCATGTACTCGCAGCAGTGGTCGCCGCTTCCCTCGACCACCGCACAGGCGCCCGAGTTGCGCACCGCGAAGCGCTCCCCGGCCACGCCGTTGAAGAAGGCCTCGCCCGCGATCGCGCCGTACAGCACCGTGTTGCCGACGATGATGTGCTCGGGGCCGAATCCGCGAAAGTCGTTGGGTGAGCGCACGATGATGCGGCCGCCCGACAGGCCCTTGCCGGTGTAGTCGTTGGCGTCCCCGACCAGGTCCAGCGTGATCCCGTGCGCGAGGAACGCGCCGAAGCTCTGGCCGGCCGTTCCCTGCAGCTGGATATGAATCGTGTCGTCGGCGAGCCCGCGATGGCCGTAGCGGCGCGCCACTTCCGAGGACAGCATCGCGCCGACCGAGCGGTGGATATTGCGGATCGGATGAATGAAGCTGACCCGCTCGGTGCGCTCCAATGCGGGTTGGCTCTGCTCGATCAGTTTGTGGTCGATCGCGCGCGCCAAGCCGTGGTCCTGCTGCTCGCACTTGAAGCGAGCCACCTCCGGCGGCATCGGCGGCCGGTAGAAGATCCTCGAGAAATCCAGCCCGCGCGCCTTCCAGTGCTCGACGCCTCGACGTGTATCGAGCAGATCGCTGCGCCCGATCAGGTCCTGCAAGCGACGCACGCCAAGCTGCGCCATGATCTCGCGCACTTCCTCGGCCACGAAAAAGAAGTAGTTGACCACGTACTCCGGCTGCCCCTTGAAGCGCATGCGCAGCACCGGGTCTTGCGTGGCCACCCCGACCGGGCAGGTATTCAGGTGGCACTTGCGCATCATCACGCAGCCTTCGGCCACCAGCGGCGCACTGGAGAATCCGAACTCGTCGGCGCCCAGCAAGGCTCCGATCACGACGTCACGGCCCGTCTTCAGCTGGCCGTCGACCTGCACCGCGATGCGGCCGCGCAGCCGGTTCAGCACCAGCGTCTGCTGCGTCTCGGCCAGGCCCAGCTCCCACGGCGTGCCGGCATGCTTGATCGACGACAGGGGCGACGCCCCGGTGCCGCCGTCGTGCCCGGCGATCGTGACGCCGTCTGCCTTGGCCTTGGCGACGCCGGCCGCCACCGTGCCCACGCCAACCTCCGACACCAGCTTCACCGAGATCGCGGCCTTCGAGTTGGCGTTCTTCAGGTCGTGGATCAGCTGCGCCAGATCCTCGATCGAGTAGATGTCGTGGTGGGGGGGTGGCGAGATCAGTCCGACCCCGGGCACCGAATAGCGCAGCTTGGCGATGTACTCGGACACCTTGTGGCCGGGCAACTGGCCGCCCTCGCCGGGCTTGGCGCCCTGCGCGATCTTGATCTGGATCTGATCGGCCGACAGCAGATACTCGGCCGTGACGCCGAAGCGCGCCGAGGCGACCTGCTTGATCTTCGAGCGCAGCGAGTCGCCGTCCTTCAACGGGATGTCGGCCACCACGCGGTCGGCGCCCAGCACCGAGGCCACCGTGTCGCCGGCGCGGATCGGGATGCCGCGCAGCTCCTGCTGGTACCGGCGCTCGTCCTCGCCGCCTTCGCCGGTATTGCTCTTGCCGCCGATCCGGTTCATCGCGATCGCCAGCGTCGTGTGTGCCTCGGTCGAGATGCTGCCGAGCGACATCGCGCCGGTGGCGAAGCGCTTCACGATCTCGCTGGCCGGCTCGACCTCGGCGATCGGAACGGCGCGCGCCGGATCGAGCTTGAACTCGAACAGGCCCCGCAGCGTCATGTGTCGCCGCGACTGGTCGTTGATGATCTGCGCGTATTCCTTGTAGGTCTGATAGTTGTTCGCGCGGGTGGAATGCTGCAGCTTGGCGATCGCGTCCGGAGTCCACATGTGCTCCTCGCCGCGCACCCGGTACTGGTACTCGCCGCCCGCATCCAGCATGTGGGCGAGCACCGGATCCTCGCCGAAAGCGGCGCGGTGCATCCGGACCGCCTCCTGCATCACCTCGAACAGACCCACTCCGCCCACGTTGCTGGCGGTGCCGTGGAAGTACCTGTCGACGAAATCGGCCGCAAGCCCGACCGCCTCGAAGATCTGGGCGCCGCAGTACGACATGTAGGTCGAGATGCCCATCTTGGACATCACTTTCTGCAGCCCCTTGCCGATCGCCTTGATGTAGTTCTTCACCGCCTTGTCGGCATCGACCCCGCCGGCGCTGTCGCGGAAATACGCCCGCAGCACGTCGATCGCCAGGTAGGGGTGAACCGCCTCCGCCCCGTAGCCCGCCAGCAGCGCGAAGTGGTGCACTTCGCGCGCGGTTCCCGTTTCGACCACCAGCCCGGTGGACGTGCGCAGTCCCGCCTGGATCAGATGCTGGTGCAGCGCACTGACCGCCAGCAGCGCCGGGATCGCGACGTTCTCGCCATCGAGCCGCCGATCGGTGACGATCAGGATGTTGTACCCCGCGCGCACAGCGTCAACCGCCTGCGCGCACAGCGAGGCCAGGCGCGCCTCCACGCCCTCGCAACCCCAGGCGACCGGATAGCAGATGTCCAGTTCGTGGCAGCGGAACTTGCCCGAGGTATAGGCATCGATCGAGCGGATCTTGGCCATGTCCTTGTGGTCCAGGACCGGTTGCGCGACCTCCAGCCGCATCGGCGGATTGATGTTGTTGATGTCGAGCAGGTTGGGCTTGGGCCCGATGAAGCTCACCAGCGACATCACCAGCTGCTCGCGGATCGGATCGATCGCCGGATTGGTGACCTGCGCGAACATCTGCTTGAAATACACGTACAGGACTTTGTCGCGATCCGACAGCACCGGCAGCGCCGCGTCGTTGCCCATCGATCCGACCGGCTCTTCGCCGTCGATCGCCATCGGCTGCATCAGCAGCCGGACATCTTCCTGCGTGTAGCCGAACGCCTGCTGTCTATCCAGCAGCGCCGCGAGCCCCACCCCCGGCCCCTCTCCCACCGGCGTGGGAGAGGGGCCGGGGGTGAGGGCGGCTGCCGCAGAAGAAGCGTCGGGGGTGAGGGTCGGCAGCTCGTCGAGCCGCACGCGGATCCGGCGGATCCACTCCTTGTACGGCTTGCCGGCTGCCAGCTGCGTCTTCAGCTCGGCATCGTCGATGATGCGGCCCTGCTCGGTGTCGATCAGGAACATCTTGCCGGGCTGCAGCCGCCACTTCTTCACGATCTTCGACTCCGCGATCGGGAGCACGCCGACTTCGGAGGCCATCACGACGAGGTCGTCGTCGGTGATCACGTAGCGGGCCGGCCGCAGGCCGTTGCGATCCAGCGTCGCCCCGATTCGCACCCCGTCGGTGAACGCGATCGCGGCCGGTCCGTCCCACGGCTCCATCATCGAGGCGTGGTATTCGTAGAACGCGCGCCGGCTCTCGTCCATCAGCGTGTGCTGCTCCCACGCCTCCGGAATCATCATCATCATCGCGTGCGCCAGCGGGTAGCCCGACATCACCAGCAGCTCCAGCGCGTTGTCGAAGCAGGCGGTGTCGGACTGGCCCTCGTAAATAAGCGGGTACAGCTTGCGCAGGTCCTCGCGCAGCACCGGCGAGCTCATCACCCCCTCGCGCGCTCGCATCCAGTTGAAATTGCCCTTGACGGTGTTGATCTCGCCGTTGTGCGCGATCATCCGGTACGGGTGTGCCAGCTCCCAGCTGGGGAAAGTATTGGTCGAGAAGCGCTGGTGCACCAGCCCGATGGCCGATTCGACGCGCGCATCCGCCAGGTCCCGGTAGTAACGGCCGACCTGGTCGGCCATCAGCAGACCCTTGTAGACCACGGTGCGGGTGGACATCGACGGCACGAAGTACTCGCGCCCGTGCTTCAGCTTCAAGGCCTGGATCTTGTGGCTGGCGGTCTTGCGGATCACGTACAGCTTCCGCTCCAGCGCATCGGGCACCATGATGTCTTCGCCGCGGCCGATAAAGATCTGGCGGATCACCGGCTCACGCTCGCGCACGCGCGGCGACATCGGCATCTCGCGGTCCACCGGCACGTCGCGCCAGCCCAGAACGACCTGGCCCTCGGCGCGCACGCTGCGTTCCAGCTCCTGTTCGCAGGCCAGGCGCGAGGCGTGCTCGCGCGGCAGGAACACCATCCCGACGCCGTATTCGCCCGGGGGCGGAAGCTTCACGCCCTGTTCAAGCAGTTCCTGGCGGTAGTGGGCATCCGGGACCTGGATCAGGATCCCGGCGCCGTCGCCGAACAAGGTGTCGGCGCCGACCGCGCCCCGGTGGTTCAGGTTGCGCAGGATCAGCAGCGCGTTTTCGATCAGTTCGTGGCTGCGATTGCCCTTGATATGGACGACGAAGCCGACGCCGCACGAGTCGTGTTCGTTCGAGCAGGAGTAAAGCCCATGCTCCTGCGCGGCTTGGACCGCCGAATCGTCGGATCCAGGTTGCATCGACCCCTCCAGAGTGGCCGCTTACGGCCCGAAAGTCTCTCCGAAAGCAATGTAATGCAACGCATCATTGGCAGCAATTCAGTATTAGGGGACGGACCCTAAAATATGAACAGAATGATCCGTGAGCACAATAAATAGGGTCGTATTAAAAGAGTACTCAACCCCAATCGCCCCCACCGTCTCCACCGAGACCGCCGCCACCGTCGTCCCAGGAGCCGGCATCGCTGATGCCGAAGTCCTGCCCACCCAGGTCGTTGTCGGCCGGTGTTGCCGCCGTATCGCCTCTGGGCAGATCGCGGCCGGAACCGTGGCCGCCCATCAGGTCGCGCGCCAGCGCTTCGCCCGCGACCACGCCGGCACCGAGCGCGGCCCCGGTCACCAGGCCACCGACGATACCCGAACCGATGCCGCCGCCTGCCGGCGCCACCGGTTGCGCGGCAGGCACTCCCGTGCCGCTCGCCGCCGCGCCGCCGCTCGCGGCCCCGCTATATGGCACCGCCGCATTGCGGCGCGCGCGCACGATCGCGTACACGATGACCCCGCCGGCCAACACGATCAGCAGCAAGCCCCAGGGGAAGCTGGATTCGTGCGCCGCCGGCGCGATCGCCCGTTGCACGCCGCCCACGATCGGCGCCTGGCGCGCACCTGCCGAAGCGATCAGGCCGCGCAGCTCCTGCACCGACGCCGGGGCCGCAAACGGCAAACCTGGCGCAAGTTGCTCGGCGCGATTCAGTTCGCCCTGCGCTTCGCCGTAGCGGCCCTCCTTGGCCAGAATCTCGGCCTCGACATAATGGGCCTTGGCACTGTTCGGATGATCGCGCAGCACTTCAGTCATCATGCCGTGGGCTTGATTCAGGCGCCCGGCATGGACGGCCTCGTAGACCTGGTTCAGCGTAGGTTCCGCCGCCAGCGCGGGCGTACCGATCGCCAGCGCCATCCACAGCAAACCCGCCCGACCGGCCCAAACGAATCGATTCATCGTCGTATCCTGCTGAAAAGAAGCACCCAGTTAGATGTGGATGCTCCAGTGGAGTTCAAGCTCCGTCCGACGCAATCGGCGCCGCTGAGGCGTCGCAAACGCGAAGGTGGAGCAATCTCCCAGAATCATCACATAATCGCGCGGGTCGGCTCCGCGCGCCGCGATCAGGCAAGCAGCCTGAATCCGGCAACGTCATGCGACGATCTTGCGAAAGTAGGCGATCGTTTCCTTCAGGCCGTCCGCCAGCGCAACTTTCGGCCCCCAGTCGAGCTCCTGCGCAGCCAGCGAGATATCGGGCTGCCTCTGGCGCGGATCGTCGGAAGGCAAAGGCTTGAACTCCAGGCGGCTTTTCGATGCGCTCAACTTCAGCACGAACTCGGCGAGCTCGAGCATCGTGAACTCGCCCGGGTTGCCGACGTTGACAGGACCCGTGAAGCCTTCCCTCGAGTGCATCATCCGGACCAGCGCGTCGATCAGATCGTCGACGTAGCAGAAGCTGCGGGTCTGCCGGCCGTCGCCGTAAATCGTGATCGGCTCGCCCTTCAGGGCCTGCACGATGAAGTTGCTCACCACCCGGCCGTCGTTGGGATGCATCCGCGGGCCGTAGGTGTTGAAGATCCGCACGACCTTGATATCGAGCTGGTGCTGTCGCCAGTAGTCGAAGAACAGCGTCTCGGCGCAACGCTTGCCTTCGTCGTAGCAGCTGCGCGGGCCGATCGGATTGACTCTTCCCCAGTAGGCTTCGACCTGTGGATGCACCTCCGGGTCACCGTAAACCTCGGACGTGCTGGCCTGCAGAATCCGGGCCTTGACCCGCTTGGCCAGCCCCAGCATGTTGATCGCGCCGTGCACGCTGGTCTTCGTGGTCTGCACCGGATCGAACTGGTAATGAATCGGCGACGCCGGGCAGGCCAGGTTATAGATCTGATCGACTTCGACGTACAGCGGAAATGTGACGTCGTGCCGCATCAGCTCGAAGCGCGAATTGCGCAGCAAGCCCTCGACATTGCGCTTGGTGCCGGTGAAGAAGTTGTCGACGCATAGCACGTCGTAGTCCTGTGAGACGAGCCGCTCACACAGATGCGAGCCGAGAAACCCCGCACCGCCCGTCACCAGAACTCGTCTTTCATCAATCAAATCGATCTCCGACTCAGGCGGTCCTGGTCAGCACCGCCTTGAAGCTCCAGTTTGGAACGCACACGCCGATCTCGTCGATCTTCAGTCCCCCCAAGGCTCCGACCATCTCGGAAAACGATTCCATCGTGAAGTGGCAGTAGTGGGTCGGATCCAGCGCATAGGTATTGACCGCCGAATGGTCGGGCACGACCACACCGATCCGTCCGCCCACGCGAGTCACCCGCTTCCACTCGGACAGCGTCTTCGAGGGATCGTGATAGTGCTCCAGATTGTGCCGCGCCACGACGAAGTCGAGCGAAGCGTCGCCGAAATCCTTCAGATTGTCGCCGGACGAGGCCACGTCGGCGACCGAGATCCTGCCGGTCTCGCTGCCGTAGCTGCCGGCCGAGCCCCTTGCCGTCAAATCGACGCCGATGCAGCCGGGCGTCGTCTTGTTGCTGCCGCAGCCGACATCGATGCCTCGCCCCAGACAGAGAGATTCCATCGCGCGAATCTCCGGGTGCAGATGGGCCGCGCAGTAGTCCGGGCGCTGTGCAGCGGCTGTCGCCCGTTCGAGGAAATAGGCGGCCCGTTGAGCGGTCGTATGATGCTTCATCAGGCGCTGATATCCGTTCTCGGCGATCTTGACGGCGCGCTGTGGATCGGCCGTGTAGAACTTCAGCTTGGAGTCGAATTCGTCGAGCGACGAAAAGGTGGCGCAATCGAGGCCGTCCGTGAAGCCGTCAGGAATCACGATATCCGGCTCATAGCTCAGCAGCATGGCTCGCGCCGCCGGGATCTCCCAATAACGGGCGCAGTCGTAGCCTGCCCCGGGAACGTTGACCGAGATCAGGCTGCGGCTCAGCAGCTGGCGGTACACGGGCGTATCCACCGGAGCCTGGCGTGCACTGCCCGGGTTGTAGGCCCGCTCGTTGGTGGAACCCGAGATGATCGCCGGGTTCTGCAGGTTCTGCAGGCGCACATGAACCGAGTTGCGCAGCGGGTTGGTGTTCATGTTCGCGATGAACGACACCAGGATGTCCTTGCTTTGAGGTGCCGTGAAATAGCGCTTCTCGGCGGCGAACGGCAGTGCATGCACCTCGCTGGCCGGCGCGCCCCGCGTCTGCCGGCACAGTTCACGTTTGAATACCGCCTTGAAACGGATCGCTGCGGGAACTTCGAAGCCGGCAAAATCGCTGCCATCGACGAATACCTTGCGCGGGTTCACGACGCCCTGCAACAGGTGGTGGCGTACGGCAGCATTGGAACCGACGACAATCAGGTCAGCCTGTTCCGCGTGCTGCACGAGCTCGGCATCGGGCAGCGCGCGTCCGTAATTGCTCGCCTCGCTGCAGACGACCTCCTGTCCGAGCTCGGACAGACCCTCGATCAGGGTCGCCGTCAAATAGTCATAAATGGGGGTGTTGACGAAGACGATCCGCATTGAAACCCACCGTGGCGCAGGCGCAATTATGGCCCCGCGTCAGGGTGATGCGTTCGATCCGGCCCTCACGTCCCGCTTGCCCGAGCGCGACAGGGCAGGGATCCTGCTACCGCACTTGTGAGGACGAGTTGCCTGATGTGCCGGCGGCGCGGCGCGGCCGGCCGACCGGCAGCGGCGCCAGGCGCCGCTCGGTCTTGGATGAGAGCTCCCGCAGGAACGATCCATCGCCGAGTGCCCAGCCGTGTTCGACCGCGTTGTGGATCTTCCCGACCTCGGGCTCCGGTAACCCGCCTTCGGACAGCCGCCGGTATTCGGCCTGCCGCTCGAACGGCGTGTTGCCGAGCTTCCACACCTCGGCATGTTCGGTGATGGCGGGATCGACTTGCAGCCCCAGGTGATGCGACAGGCTGGACCAGGGATACAGTCTGGCATCGGTGACGCGCTGAGCGCGCTCGGGCCCGAGCTCGACAAACAGCGAGCACGGCAGCAGGAAATTCTCGGGATCGATCACCGTACAGCGGAAGCGCGCCTGCCACAGCGTCCCGCTGCGGCCATGACGGCGGTTGAAGTCGCGCACGTAACGGCGGCCCAAGGCCTGCATCGCCAGACTTAAAGAGCGCGCATCGGACGGCGTCACCAGAAGATGAAACTGATCGGGCATCAGCGCGTACGCGTGAATGGCAACCTCGTGCCGGCGGCTCAGGCTGCGCAGCTCGCTGAGCATGAACTGGTAGTCCGTCTCCGCGAGAAACGCCGCCTGCCCCGCCACGCTGCGTTGAACGAGCAGGTGCGGGTACCCGGGAACGGACAAGCGGGGAAGGCGTGCCACGGTCTGCTGCTGCCCTGCGTGAAGCCTCTGAACTGCGCCCTTCGATGGGCTCCCGCCGACTTTTTGCGATCAGTCGATCGCAAAGAGCCGGCGGTGCTCCTTGATCGCGAATCGGTCGGTCATGCCGGCGATGTAGTCGGCGATCGCGCGCGGGCCGTGCTGGGCCACCCGCACCTGGTGGTCGACCGGCAACAGCCGCGGCTCCTGGTGAAACGCGTCGAACAACTCGTGCACGATTCGCTTCGATTTCGTCGTCATTCGCATCACCTCCGGGTGTCGATACAACCCGTCCCGCAGGAAACTCTTCAGGGCCTCTTGCTCAACCAGAATCTGCTGCGAGAAGCCTACCAGCGGAGCGGCGCCGCGAACATCCTCCACCGACGCGGGTGCCACCACAGTAACGCGTCGGCGCGTTTCTTCAATCAGGTCCATCACTAGCGTATTGATAATCCGGCGCACGGTTTCTTGTACCGTGCGCCGCTCGCCGATACTTGGAAACAGGTAGCGCACTTCATCTGAATGGCGCGCCACGATCGGGATCGCCTCGAGTTGTGCGATCACGATCAGTCCTGAGCGCAGACCATCATCGACATCATGGTTGTTGTAGGCGATCTCGTCGGCGAGATTCGCGATCTGCGCCTCCAGGCTCGCCTGCCGGCGCAGCAGAAATCGCTCCGCCACGGGTCCCAGCTTGCGCGCGTTGTCGGGCGAGCAGTGCTTCAAAATGCCCTCGCGCGTCTCGAAGCAAAGGTTCAGCCCATCGAACGCGCCATAGCGCTCTTCCAGTTCATCGACAACCCGGAGCGATTGAAGGTTGTGCTCGAAGCCACCGAATTGCCTCATACAATCGTTCAGCGAATCCTGGCCAGCATGACCGAAGGGCGTATGCCCCAGATCGTGTGCGAGCGCGATCGCTTCGACCAGATCCTCGTTGGCGTGCAGGCTGCGCGCGACCGAGCGCGCGATCTGGGCCACTTCCAGGGAATGCGTCAGGCGCGTCCGGTACAGGTCGCCTTCGTGATTGACGAACACCTGCGTCTTGTATTCGAGTCGACGGAACGCGCTGCAATGGATGATGCGATCGCGATCGCGCTGAAACGGCGTACGCGTGGCGGCCTCCGGCTCGGCGTAACGGCGGCCGCGCGACTGCGACGAGCTCACCGCGTACGGAGCCAGCCAGGGCTCGCTCGCACTCACTGGTAGCCCGCCGCCGACAGCGTCGCCTCGATCAGCGCGTCGGGCGCTTCCGTCTGCCGCGCGCGGCCGATCCGTTCCAATACGATGAAGCGGATGCGCCCGGCGTGTGCCTTCTTGTCGCCGCGCATCGCTTCGATCGCAGCGAGCTTCGATAGCCCCTCGATGCGCGCCGGCAAGCGCGCCTGCACGACCGCATCGGCGACCCGCTCGACGTCCGCCGCCGCGATCAGTCCAAGCCTGGATGACAGGTCCGCGGCCAGGCACAGTCCGCAGCCGACTGCTTCGCCATGCAGCCACCGGCCGAACCCGGTCACGGCTTCAATTGCGTGCGCGAACGTGTGCCCGAGGTTCAGCACGGCGCGTTCGTGTCTCTCGCGCTCGTCGCGTCCGACGATGCCTGCCTTGATCTGACAGGAGCGCGCGATCGCATTCGAAAGCGCCTCCCCGTCCAGGGCCAGCAGGGCCGGCATGTCGCGCACCGTGCGGTTGAAGTACTCCTGATCGGCCACGAGCCCGTGCTTCAGCACCTCGGCCAACCCGGCGGACAGCTCACGGTCCGGCAGGCTGCGCAGCAGCGACGTGTCGGACACGACCATCGCCGGCTGGTGGAAGGCTCCGATCAGGTTCTTCCCGGACGGGTGATTGACACCGGTCTTGCCTCCGACCGAGGAGTCGACCTGCGCAAGCAAGGTAGTCGGCACCTGCACCACCCGCACCCCGCGCATGAACACCGCGGCCGCGAAGCCGGCGATGTCGCCGACGACCCCACCGCCCAGCGCGACCACGACGCTGCCGCGGTCGGCGCGGGCTTTGACCAGGGCATCGATTACCTGCGAGACCGTGTGCAGGTCTTTGACGGCCTCCCCGTCGGCAATCGTGCAGCAGCTCGTTGCAGCTACCGGTTTACAGGTAATCCGAGCGGAGTCGCCAAATAACGCCCCAACCGTTGCGTTCGTGACAATGTGGATCGAGGTGGGTGCCAGCGGCGCGATGAACTCATCCAAACGTCCGATCAATCCAGGGCCAATCCAGATGTCGTAAGGATGTTCGGCCAGCTCGACGGTAACGCGCTGCATCGGGGAATTTTATGCCCTGGCCCTCGCTTCGCTGGCTGCAACCGCAGGGACGGGGCTACGGTTCACACAATGGTGTGCGAGGCGCGGTCACCTCCACAACCTGCGGATGAGCCAGCAGGCGCTCCACCAGCCTGCGCGGGTTGGCTGCCGCCGAACGGAACACCAGGTGAGCGGTCTGCCGGTACAGCGGCCCGCGTTGGGCCAGCAGCTCCTGGATGCGCGCGCGCCGATCGCCCACCTGCAGCAGCGGGCGAGCGCCGTCGCTGCGCGTGCGTCGCGCGATCTGCTCGAGCGATGCCTGCAGGTAGATCACCAGGCCCCGGGAGCGCAGCAGCTGGCGATTGTGCTCGGCCAACACCGCCCCGCCTCCGGTTGCGAGCACGACGCGCTCCCGGCTGCTCAGCTCCTCGAGCAGCTGGCCCTCGCGTTGCCTGAACGCGGCCTCGCCCTCGAGCTCGAACAGGTTCGCAATCGATGTGCCGGTGCGCTGTTCGAGCTCGCGGTCGCAGTCGATGAACTCCAAGCCGCAGCCCGAAGCCAGCAGGCGACCGACGGTGCTCTTGCCGGCCCCCATCATCCCGATCAGGAAGATGGAGTGCCGGGCCGGGTATTGCGGCTTGCTCAGCTGCGCGCCGCCTGCGTCACCTTCTCCGAGATCACGCGTGGCGTGATGAAGATCAGCAGCTCGGTGCGGTTGTTCTGCTTGAACTGATCCTTGAACAGATTCCCCAGCACCGGGATGTCGCCCAGCCACGGAATCTTCGTGACGGTCGTGCGCTCGGTCTGCTGGTAAATGCCGCCCAGCACGACCGTACCGCCGTTTTCGACCAGCACCTGCGTGGTCACGTTCTTGGTGTCGATCGCCACCCCGCCGCTGCCGCTGACGGTCGCGCTGGGAGTGTCCTTGTTCACCTTCACGTCCAGGAAAACCGAGCCTTCCGGCGTGATCTGAGGCGTGACCTCCAACCGCAGCACCGCCTTGCGGAACTGGATCTGCCCGGGACCGCCGAGCTGCGTATTGGTCTGGTAGGGAATGTCGTTGCCCTGCTCGATCGCGGCTTTCACCTTGTCGGCCGTGACCACGCGCGGACTCGAAATCACCTTGCCGCGGCCGTCCAGCTCGAGAGCACTCAACTCCAGGTTCAGCACGCTGGTCACGCCGCTGTTGAACAGCGTCAGCCCGAGCGTGCCGGGGTTGAAGCCGTTCAACGCAGCGGCCGGCAGGTTCACGAAGTTCAGGTTGGTGATCTGCGTGCCGCCGATACACGTGGCGCCGGTCGGGCAGGTCGTTTGGCCGGTTGGCAGCGGCGTGAAGCTCGAGCCCTGACCGCTGTTGATCCAGGCGTGCGGACCAGGGTGCGCAAAGCCCAGCCGCGCGCCGATGTCGCGGCTGAACTCGTCGTCGGCCTCCACGATCCGGGCCTCGATCAGCACCTGCGGCACCGGGATGTCGATCCGCGAGATCAGGCGCCGCACCTCTTCGAGCTGCGCCGAGGTGTCCTGCACGAACAGCTGATTGGTCCTCGGATCGACCACGACGCTGCCGCGCTTGGAGAGCATCCGCTGCTTCTCGTCGACCAGCAGCTTGCGCACGTCCTCGGCCTTCTGATAATTGACGACGAAATTCTCGGTGTGCAGGGGCTCCAGCTCCTGGATCTGGCTGCGCGCCTCGAGCTCCAGCTTTTCCTTGGTGGCGAGCTCGTCACGCGGGGCCACCAGGATCACGTTGCCGTTCTTGCGCATGTCCAGGCCCTTGGACTGCAGGATGATGTCCAGCGCCTGATCCCACGGCACGTCCTTCAGCCGCAGCGTGATCGCGCCCTGCACGGAGTCGCTGGTGATGATGTTCAGGTTCGTGAAGTCCGCGATCACCTGAAGCAGCGAGCGCACGTCGACGTTCTGGAAGTTCAGCGACAGCCGCTCGCCCTGGTAGCCCTGGCGCGTGCCCTGGAAAAGGCGCGTCGGATCTTCCTTCACGGGCTTGACCTCGACCACGAAGTGCGTGTCGCTCTGGTAGGCGTTCTGCTCCCACAGCCCGCGCGGCTCGATCACCATGTGCACGTTGCCACCCTGCTGGGTCGTGCTGACCATGGCGATCGGCGTGCCGAAATCGGACACGTCGAGGCGGCGGCGCATCGATTCGGGCAAGCTGGCGTTCAGGAAATCGACCACGATCTGCTGGCCCTGCTGCCGGATGTCGACGCTGGTGGTCGGATCGCTCAAGTCGACCACGACCCGGCCCTCGCCAACCGCTCCGCGCCGAAAGTCGATCGCGCGGATCGTGCGGGGCTCGGGCGCCATCGGCGCGTGACTGGGCTGAGCTGCTGCCGCCTGGGGCGCGACCGGCTGCGGCGCCGGGAAGGTCGCCGCTTCCGCCTTCGACCCGAGCACCACCTGGATCGCGTTGCCCTGCGCCGTCACCGTGTAGGTGACCGGGACGCGCAGGTTCAGCACAACGCGCGCACGGCCCTGGGCTTGAACCACGTTGACCGAGCGCAGATCCCCCTGGTTGATTTCCACCGAGCTGCGGCCCAGGTTGTTCACCGTCAGCGGCAGATCGATCGCGATGCGGGCCGGGTTGGTTACCGAGAAATTGGCCGGAGCCACGCCCAGTGGCTGCTTCAACTGGATCGTCAGGAACACCCCGACACTGGTCTGGGTCGCGTCGATGCGCTCGATGCTGTTGGATGCGCCCGCTTCCTGCGCGAGGGCGTGCCCGCCGGCTGCGACCAGGGCCGCCAGCAGCAAAACCGCCTTGGCGGTCCCGAAGTATCGATTGCACGAGCCCCTCATCGCTTGCTCCCCTGCTGTGGCCCTGTGGCCACGGTCTGCAGTTCTAGTTTCGCGGGACGCTCGACCCATTCGCCGGCCGCGTCCTGAACGATCTCCTTCAGCATCAGCTCGGTTTCGGTGATCCGCGTCACCACGCCGAAGTTCTGCCCCAGGTAATTTCCCACCTTCACCATGTGCGTGGAGCCGTTGGTTTCGAGCAGCGCCACATTGGTGCCGCCCTGTCGCATCATCCCGACCATCCGGATCTGATCCAGCGGAAAGCCTTCGAGCACCTCGCGCCGCCGCTCCAGATCCGGCTTCACCGCGCTGGCGCTGGCCCGCGCCTGCTGCTGGCGCGCCACCGCCATCAGGATCTTCGTCGGATCGAACGGCTCGACCGCGCCGCCGCTGTCGTACACAAACGGGGTGAACTCCTTGGGCGGCGGAACCGGCTGCGTCGTGACATGCGTGGACTGCTTCACGCTGTTCATCCAGGCGCGCAGCTCGCTCTCGTCCGAAGTGCCGCACCCGGCCAGCAGCACGGCGGCCCCGATCGCGGCCCAGCGCAGCCGCGCGGCGGTCAGCGCGCGCCTCATTTGCCGCCCGCCTTGGGCGCGCGCGCTTTGCGCTGCGCCGACACTTCATCCTCGTCCAGGTAGCGGAACGTCTTGGCCACCGCATCCAGCGACAACTGCGAGCTCTTGATCGTCTGCACGTTCAGGTTGTTCAGCGTGACGATCCGGGGCAGGTTGGCGATGTCGCTGGTGAAGGCGCCCAGGTCGTGGTAGCGCCCCGATACGCGCACCGTGATCGGCAACTCGGCGTAGTAGTCCTTCAACACGACCTGTCCCGGCCGGAACAGCTCGAACTGCAGTCCGCGCCCGATGCCGGCCTGGTTGATGTCCGACAGCAACGCGTCCATTTCGGCCTTGCTCGGTAGTTGCTTCTCCAAGGTCAGCACCGACTGGTTGACCTGCTCCTTCTGGCGGCGCAACTCTTCCAGGTTGATTGCCTGCTGGATCTTCACCCGGTACTGATCCTTCAGCGTGGATTCCTGCTGCTTCAACTGGTCGAGCTGGTTCAGCTGGTCGTTCCACACCACGAACCAGCCGACGATCGCGCACACGATCACCACCGCGACCCACAGCCCCAGTTTGGGCAACATCGGCCAGCTGCCGACGTTGTCCATCGACAGGCCGCGAAACTGGGCAATCCAATTGTTCGGTGCAGTTGCCATCGGGTCCTCGGGCTTGGCCGCTCAGCCCTTCTTGGGCGGAGCGCCGGGTGCGCCGGCCGCCGCGCTGGAAGCACCCAGCTCGCTGCTCGGTTTCATATAGAAATTCATCGAAAAATCGAACAGCCGCCGCTGGATGCCGTCCGGGCTTTGCCCGGCCAGCTTGATCTCGATCAGCTCGGGCCGCACGACGTAACGGCCATTGTTCGTGAGATTGCGCAGGAACTCCGAGACCCGCTCGTTGGACGCGGCCCAGCCGGCGATCGTCACCTTGCGGTCTTCCTGCTTGATCGAACGCAGATAGATGCCCTCGGGCGTCTGGCGCGTCAGTTCATCGAGCAGGTACACGGGCTCGTTGCGATCGGCCTGCAGGTCCTCGACCGCCTTCTGGCGGGCCCGCAGCGCTTCGATCTCCTGGCGCAGCGTGGCGATCTCCTTGATCTGCGCATCCAGCCGGCGGTTCTCATCGGCAACCAGCTTGTTGCGGCCCTGCTGGTTGTCGATGTAACCCTCCAGCACCGACCACACCAGCAGCACCAGCGTGGCGCCCGCAACGACGCTCAAGCCGGTCATCAGGAAGAAGGCCTGTTTCTGGCGCTGCCGCTTCAGTTCCCGGTGCGGCAGCAGGTTGATGCGGACTATCACGGTTCGAACCTCCGCATCGCCAATCCGCACGGTGTCAGCAGCGCCGGGGCATCCAGCCGCAACTGCTTCTCGCGCACGCCACCCGAAATCTCCATGCCCTTGAACGGCGAGATTACCGAGGTCGGCACCTGGGCCCGCTCCATCAGTGCCTCCGGAAGACCGGCCAGCACCGAAGAGCCGCCCGCCAGCATGATCTGATCGACCCGCGTATATGGCGTGGACGTGAAGAAGAACTGAAGCGCGCGCGTGATCTCGGTGGTGGCGGTGTCGATGAACGGCTTCAGCACGTCGCCCTCGTAATTGGCGGGCAGGTCGCCGTTGCGCTTCTTGTGCTCGGCCTCCTCCGCGGGAATCCCGTAGGCGCGTGCAATGTCGCCGGTCAGTTGTTGTCCCCCGAACGGTTGTTCGCGCTCGTAAATGGCCTCCGAGTCCAGCATCACGCTGACGCTGGTGGTGTTGGCGCCCATGTAGAACACGGCGATCACCAGGCCCTCGCCGCGCCCCGGCAGCTGCTCGATCAGCCGCAGCAGCGCCGCGCGGGCCGAAAGCGACTCGACATCCATCACGACCGGTTTCAGCCCGGCCGCCTGCGCCACCGCCATCCGGTCCTCGACCTTCTCCTTGCGCGAGGCCGCGATCAGCACTTCGACGTCCTCGGGAGAGTTCGGAATCGCGCCGATCACCTGGAAGTCGAGGCTGACCTCCTCCAGCGCGAACGGAATGTATTGATTCGCTTCGCTCTCGACCTGCATTTCCATTTCTTCTTCACGCAGGTTACCGGGCAGCGCAATCCGCTTGGTGATCACGGCCGACGCCGGCAGCGCGAGCGCAACGTTGCGGATTCGGCTGCCGCAGCGACGGTACACGCGCTTGACCGCATCGGCCACCATTTCAATCTTGTCGATATTGCCGTCGACCACGGCGCCACGCGGAATCGGCTCGATGCCGTATCGTTCCAGGCGCAGCACGCCGCCGCCCGGATCGGACAGTTCGACCAGCTTGACGCTGGAAGAGCCGATGTCGAGCCCGATCAGCGGCGGTGTCTTGGACGAGAAGAACGGTAGTTCAAATGCCAATGCAGCGCTCCCGCTTAATTCGCACTAGCCCACACAGGGGCACAGGTCGGATGGTCGAACCAGTTTGACTCGATGGTGTCTGAAACGAAGGCTGCCGGGCGTACAGGTTTCCACCGCGTGCAAATTCCTTATGTTTCGACGCTTTACCGCGATTTCTTCACATTTCCGCCTTAAGATGCTAACAACCTTTCAGAAGTCCGCACAAGCCCTTAGAACGGGTGAACTGGAGCGGTTTTACGGCACAATCGACACGAGCGACTTTTTCTTGATCGCCCCTTCGCGCACCGCGCAATGGCTGAACAAGCCGGCCGCCTATAATCACTGCGAGAAGCTGCCGCCCCGCCCTAGTCAAACGGCCTCTTTTCCGCGGATCTCTAGGGCCTTATCCGCAGCCCGGACTGCTCCAAACCGACTGATTTCACCGATTCTCCGGTGAGCGCCGAACCCCAATCGATCTCTGCGCGCCTGCAGCAATTTCGTGCGTGGATGCGCGCGCACTGGGTCCGGCTCGCCGTGTGGACCGCGCTGCTGGGGGCGACTGCGACCGTGTGCGCGGTGCTGTTCGTGATGTTCGTTTTTGCGATCGCCTATGCGAACCTGCCCCCGATCGACTCGCTGGCCGACTACCGGCCCAAGATCCCGCTGCGGATCTGGAGCTCGGACGGCGTGCTGCTGGGCGAGTTCGGCGAGGAACGTCGCAGCTACGTTCCGATCCGCGAAGTTCCGCAGCGCCTTAAGGACGCGATCCTGTCGGCCGAGGACGACAGCTTCTACCGACACAGCGGTGTCGACTTCCTGGGGCTGGCGCGCGCAGCCCTGGCCAACGCGATCTCGGGCCGCCGCGGTCAGGGTGGCAGCACGATCACGATGCAGGTTGCGCGCAACTTCTACCTGAGCTCCGAACGCAGCTACCTGCGGAAGCTGTACGAAATCGCGCTCGCCTACAAGATCGAGTCCTCGCTGCCGAAGGACCGGATCCTGGAGGTGTACATCAATCAGATCTTCCTGGGACAGCGCGCCTACGGATTTGCCGCCGCCGCCCAGACCTATTTCGGAAAGCCGCTGGGCGACCTGACGCTGGGCGAATGCGCGATGCTGGCCGGGCTGCCGGCCGCGCCGAGCGCTTACAACCCGAACGCCAATCTGCACCGGGCGCGCGTGCGTGAGCGTTACGTGCTGTCGCGGATGCTCGTGCTGGGCCACATCAGCAAGGCCGACTTCGACCAGGCCGTCTCCTCCGAGCTGAAGGTGCGCGGCGCCGAGGCTACCGCTATCACCAACCTGACCCACTCGCGGGTGCGCGCCGAGTACGTGGCGGAGCTCGCCCGCCAGCTGGTGTTCGACGTGTTCCGCGACGAGACCTACACGCGGGGACTGAACGTCTACACGACGATCTCCAGCGGCGACCAGCAGGTCGCCTACGACGCGCTGCGCGCGCAGGTGCTCGCCTACGACCGGCGTTACGGGTACCGGGGACCGGAGCGGTCAATCGATCTGCCGCCCGAGGGCCCCGCGCGCGAGCAGCACATCGACGAAGCCCTGGCCGAGGCGCCGGAGATCGACGGCCTTCCTGCGGCGATCGTGCTGGAAGCATCGGCCAAGCTGGTGCGCGCGACGTTTGCCGACGGGCAGATCGTGAAGGTCGAGGGCGATGGCCTGCGCTTTGCGGCCGCCTCGCTTTCGCCCCGGACGCCGGCGGCGCACCGGATCGCGCCCGGCGCGCTGATCCGGCTGGCGCACGGCGGCAAGGGCTCCTGGGCCATCACCCAGATTCCGCAGGTCGAATCGGCTTTCGTCGCGTGCGATGCGCGCGACGGAGCGGTGCGCGCCTTCGTCGGCGGATTCGACTTCAACCTGAACAAGTTCGACCACGTGACCCAGGCGTGGCGCCAACCCGGCTCCAGTATCAAGCCGTTCATCTACGCGGCGGCGCTCGAAAAGGGATTGATGACCAGCACGCTGGTGAACGACGAGCCGCTGATGATCGATCCGGAGCAAACCGGCGGACAGGTGTGGGACCCGAAGAACTTCGACGGCAAGTACGAAGGTCCGATCCGGCTGCGGCAGGGACTGGCCAAGTCCAAGAACATGGTGTCGATCCGGGTGCTGCAGCAGATCGGGCCGCAGTACGCGCAGCAGTACCTGAGTCGGTTTGGATTCGATCCGGAGCGGCACCCGGCCTACCTGACCATGGCGCTGGGCGCCGGGTCGGTGACGCCCTGGCAGGAATTGGGGGCCTACGGGGTGTTCGCGAACGGCGGATTCGAGATCACCCCCTACCTGATCACGCGGATCGCGGACGCCGGCGGCAAGGTTCTGATGGAGGCTTCGCCCAGGATCGCCGGCGATTCGGCGCTGCGGGTGATCGATGCCAGCACCGCGTTCATCATGGACAGCCTGCTGCGCGATGTGGCCCGTTACGGCACCGGTGCGCGCGCTTCGAGCCTGGGCCGCTCCGACGTTGCGGGCAAGACCGGCACGACCAACGATTCGCACGACGCCTGGTTCTCCGGCTACGGCGGCGGCATCGTCGGCGTGGCCTGGATCGGCTTCGATCAGCCGCACAATCTGGGCGAGCGCGAAACCGGTGGCGGCCTGGCGCTGCCGATCTGGCTCGAATACATGGGCAGCGCGCTCAAGGGCCAGGCGATCGTCGACCGCGAGCCGCCACCGGGGGTGGTGACGATCGACGGGGAGTACTACCTGCAACAGTTCCAGCCGGGCCAGGGAGTGGCCTCGCTGGGCGTGGACGACGCCCAGCCGCCGGAGCAGGCCAAGCACAGCGAAAACGTGTTTTGACTTCCCGCGGCACAGGTGCGCGGGTGAGGGCAGCTATTTCGGGCCGAGCACGACGGCGACGCCAGCTTGGGCCGACACCAGCCTGGACAGCGCCGCGAACAGCTCCGTTCCGTCGCGGGTATCCCGCCATACTTTGCCGTCGTAGCCGAAGTGGTAGCCGCCGCTGCGCGCGGCGACCCAGATCTGTCGCGTCGGCACCTGCGTATTCACGATGATCTTCGTCGCGTTGTCCAGCTCCAGCGTCAGCACGCTGCCGCTGCGCGTGCAGTCGATCCCGATATCGGCCGCGTCGACGGCCAGCTCCAGCATGCGCAGCGCCGCCTCGGCCCGCTCGTTGAACTCGGATTCGGTCATGTTAGATTGGCAGCGATGAGATCCGTGGATGTGGGCATTCTAATTTGCGCCGGAATACTGACCGGCGCCTGCGGCGTCAAGGGCCCGCTTTACCTGCCCAACGTTCCGAGGGACGCGCCCTGGCCTTACGTGAAGCCGGAGAAGTCTTCCTCGCCTGCGCGGGCGCCGCAGTCCGGCAGCCCGCCGGCGGCGCCGTCGGGCAGTCCGGAGCCTGCAAACTCCGGCACGCCGTCACCGCCGGCCGCTGCGCCGGATCCGAGGCCGTGAGCGACACCGGCCAGGCGGCAGCGCCGTTCGTCCGGCGCGGCGGCGACCTGTATTGCGAGCAGGTCGCGCTGCAAGGGCTCGCGCAGCGCTTCGGCACGCCGCTGTACGTGTATTCGCGGCGCTCCATTCTGGATGCGTTACAGCAATACGAGCAGGCGCTGGCGGGTCGGGCGGCGTTGGTCTGTTACGCCGTCAAAGCCAACTCCAACCTGGGCGTGCTCGGCCTGCTGGCGCGCGCCGGCAGCGGATTCGATATCGTCTCCGGCGGCGAGCTCTCGCGCGTTATCGCGGCAGGCGGCGCGTCGTCGCGGGTCGTGTTCTCCGGCGTTGGCAAGACCGCGCCGGAGATCGAGCGGGCGCTGCGCGCCGGGATCCGGTGCTTCAACATCGAATCCGAATTCGAGCTGCAGCAGGTCTCGCAAATCGCGGGCCGGCTCGGCCAACGCGCGCCGGTATCGCTGCGAGTGAACCCCGACATCGACGCCGGCACGCACCCGTATATCGCGACCGGCCTCAAATCGAGCAAGTTCGGCGTCGCGTACGCTCAGGCGGCCCAGCTGTATCGCCGCGCCCATGCCGATCCGCACCTGCAGGTGGTGGGCATCGACTGCCACATCGGCTCGCAGATCTCCCAGGCTGCGCCCTTCGAACAGGCCGCCGACCGGCTGCTCGACCTTGTCGAGCAACTGGAGCGCGACGGCGTGCGGCTGCATCACCTCGATTTCGGCGGCGGACTGGGAATCGCGTACCGGGACGAGACGCCGCCTTCGATCGGGCAGTGGGTGGGCGCGATCAGGCGCCGCGTCGATGCGCGGGGCCACCAGGACAAGGTGTTGCTGGTCGAGCCGGGCAGGTCGCTGGTGGGGCCCGCCGGGGCGCTGTTGATGCGAGTGATCGGATTGAAGGGCGGGGCTGGCGGCAACTTCGCGGTCGTGGACGCAGCGATGAACGACCAGCTGCGGCCGGCGCTGTATGAAGCGTGGATGGACGTGCAGCCGGTCACGGAGCGGGCGCTGCCGCGCCGCACCTACGACATCGTCGGACCGGTCTGCGAAAGCAGCGACTGGCTGGCGCGCGAGCGCCCGCTCGCCATCGAGGCCGGCGACGTACTGGCGATGCTGTCGGCTGGCGCCTATGGAATGAGCATGGCGAGCACCTATAACAGCCGCTGCCGCCCGGCCGAAGTGATCGTGGACGGAAGCGACGTCCACTGCGTGCGGCAGCGGGAGACGATCGACGATCTGATAGCGGGCGAGTCGGTGCTGCCGTAGCTGATCCGTCCCCGATTCTTGATTGCAGCGGCGCCCCGCCGAACCTTGGGAACCTGAGCATGCACATCGAGCACGAAGTCAAGCTGGATTTCAAGGACGTGCTGATCCGACCCAAGCGGTCCACGCTGACCTCGCGGGCCGACGTCGACATCGAGCGCGAGTTCCGCTTCCGTCACGCCGCCTCGCAGTATCGGGGGATTCCGATCATCGCGGCCAACATGGACACGACCGGGACGATCGAGATGGCCGGAGCGCTGGAGCGGTTCGGTCTGTCGGTCGCGCTGCACAAGCACTACGAGCCGGCGCGCTACGTGGAGTTTTTTCGCGCGCTGAAGCGCAAATCAGCCGCGTTGTTTTCGGTCGGGATCACCCCATCGGACGAGGAGAAATTCCACCAGGTCGTCGACTCCGCCGATGGTGCGATCGAGTACGTGTGCATCGACGTGGCCAACGGCTACCACCAGAATTTCGTCACATTCGTGCGGCGGATCCGCGCCCGCTACCCCAAGCTCGTCATCATGGCGGGTAACGTCGTGACCGGAGAAATGACCGAGGAGCTGATCTTGTCGGGCGCCGATATCGTGAAGGTCGGCATCGGCCCCGGCTCGGTCTGCACGACCCGGATGATGACCGGGGTTGGCTATCCGCAGCTGTCGGCCGTGATCGAGTGCGCCGACGCCGCCCACGGGCTGGGCGGACACATCTGCTCCGATGGCGGCTGCGTCACGCCCGGCGACATCGCCAAGGCGTTCGGCGCAGGCGCCGACTTCGTGATGCTGGGCGGAATGCTGGCCGGGCATGCGGAGTGTGGCGGTGAGATCGTCGAGCGCGACGGCCAGCGCTACCAGCTTTTCTACGGAATGAGCTCGAAAACGGCGATGGGCCGCCACGCCGGGGGCGTTGCCGGGTATCGGGCTGCCGAAGGCAAGGAAGTGCTGGTTCCGTATCGGGGCGATGTGACGCCCACGGTGCAGGAGGTCCTGGGCGGGCTGCGGTCGGCGTGCGCCTACGTCGGTGCGCGCCGCCTGAAGGAGCTGTCCAAGCGCACGACCTTCGTGCGCGTGACGCAGCAGGGTAACGAGGTATTTAACAAGTAGCCAGCGGGTGGTCTCGTCCTATTTTTGTACCTAACTTCACTTGCTGCGCAGGCCGGCCGCAAAGTCGGCCACTGCGCTCATTTCAGGATCGGTCATCCGGAACGCGATCTGCTGCATCGGCACGCTGTTGCGCCGGCTGCCCTCGCGAAACGCCTTCAGCTGCGCCACGAGGTATTCTGAAAACTGGCCGCCGATCCTCGGATACAGGACCGGCAACCCCGCTCCGGTCGGACCGTGGCAGCCCGCGCACGCCGGAACCGCCTTTTCCGGGATGCCGGCGCGATAGATCCGCTGCCCCAGCTCGGCGGCATCCTTGTCGCGCGCCAACGATGGCTTCAGCGCCTGAGCGGAAAACCAGGCCGCGACACTGCGCCGATCCGCATCCGACAGCGTCATCGCGAATGCGCTCATCACGGGATTCTCCCGGCCGCTCTTGTCCCCCGCCGGCTTGGCCAGGTCGGTCAGCTGCTTGACCAGGTACTCGGCGCTTTGCCCCGCCAGCCTCGGATTGGTGGCGACCGTCGAATTGCCGTCGGCGGCGTGGCAGGCCGCGCAAACCTGGCTTGCAATCTGTTGACCCTTGGCAGGATCACCGGCTGCGGATGGCTGTTCGGCGGCCGCGCCCTGGCCGATCAGCCAGGCCGCAGCAACAGCGCCGGCGGCGCGCGAAATCTCCATGGGGGACTTCCTCTCCATCGTCGGTCCGGTCACTTGGCTTGGTTGCACTTATGCTCGGCATTTTAGCCGGCTGGCGGCACTTCGCCCCTGCGTTCCCCTCGTGCTCATGCGGTTCGATACTGCCCACTTTGTCGCGTCGATGCCCGACCTGGCGAGCCTGGAGGGCGCCCCACTGCCCCAAGTGCCCGAGGTCGCGTTCGTGGGCCGCTCCAACGCCGGCAAGTCGAGCGCCATCAACGCGTTGACGAACCGCACCCGCCTGGCGTACGCCTCCAAGCTGCCGGGACGCACCCAGACCTTGAATCTGTTTGCGCTCGGCAGCGGCCCGGATCGAGTCACGCTCGCACACCTGGTCGATCTGCCCGGCTACGGCTTCGCGAAAGTCGACGCCGCCACGCGCCGGCGCTGGAACGATCTGATCGGCGGCTACCTGATCGGCCGTGCGCAGCTGCGCGGGGTCGTGCTGGTGATCGACAGCCGGCGCGGGCTGCTGCCGGCCGACGAAGAGCTGATCGGATTGCTGTGCCGGCGCGATCCTGAGCGCACCGCCGCGTTGCACCTGCTGCTGAGCAAAGTCGATCAGATCAACACGGTCCAGCGCCGGGCCGCGCTGGCCGCGGCCGAAGGGCGCGCGCGGACGCTGCCGCTGGATGCGACGCCGCAGCTTTTTTCGGCACGCGGCCGCGAAGGCATCGAGGAGTTGCGTGCGCGGGTCGCACAAATGCTTTTCCGGTAAGCTCGACGGCATGCCAGGGCCCTCGCAGATTCTCGGCAGTTTCCCCTCGGTGCGGATGCGCCGGATGCGACGCGACGATTTCTCCCGCCGGATGATGAGGGAGCACCGGCTGTCCACCGACGACCTGATTTATCCGGTGTTCGTGCTGGACGGGAGCAAGCGGCGCGAGCCGGTTGCCTCGATGCCGGGGGTGGAGCGGCTCTCGGTCGATCAGCTGTTTCCGGTGGCCGAGGAGTGCGTCAGGCTGGGCGTACCGGTGCTGGCGCTGTTCCCGGTCATCGATTCGTCGTTGAAGTCGAACGACGGGCGCGAGGCGGTCAACTCCGAAGGCCTGGTGCCGCGCGCGGTGCGGGCTCTGAAGCAGCGCCTGCCCGAGCTCGGGCTGCTGACGGACGTGGCACTGGATCCGTACACGACGCACGGCCAGGACGGCGTGACCGACGCCTCCGGCTATGTGCTGAACGACGAGACGGTCGAAATCCTGCGCCGGCAGGCGCTGACGCAGGCGCAGGCCGGCGTGGATATCGTCGCTCCCAGCGACATGATGGACGGAAGGATCGCCGCGATCCGCAACGCGCTGGAGTCCAACGGGCACATTTACACCCGGATCATGGCCTATGCGGCCAAGTACGCGAGCGCCTTTTACGGTCCGTTCCGCGACGCGGTCGGCTCCAAGTCGAATCTGGGCAAGTCGAACAAGGCCAACTACCAGATGGACCCTGCCAACACGGACGAGGCCCTGTGGGAAGTGGGTCTCGATCTGCAGGAAGGCGCGGACATGGTGATGGTCAAGCCCGGCATGCCTTACCTGGACATCGTGCGCCGGGTCAAGGAGCAGTTCGCCGCGCCCACGTTCGTCTACCAGGTGAGCGGCGAGTATTCGATGCTGAAGGCGGCCTGCGCCCAGGGCTGGCTCGACGAGCGTGCGGTCGTGATGGAGTCGCTGATCGGCTTCAAGCGCGCCGGCGCCGACGGGGTGCTCAGCTATTTCGCGCTGCAGGCCGCGCGCTGGCTGAAAGAAGAGTCCCGCTGAGGGCGCCAGCCTTCGCTCGCGAAGCGAGCAAGGCTTGTCCGCGAGCCACGGTTGGCAAAGCCGGATAAGCCCGGAGCCGGCGCACAGACTTCAAGTTCGCGCCCGGCGTGCCGACAAAAGGGACTGGAACAACTCCCTTTGGTTGGTGCGGCCAAGGTCGCACCCCGCACGATATGACGACCTCGCTGCTAAGACTCCTGGTGCTGGTTCTCGCCTTCGCGGTTGCGTTGGTGGTCGGCAACGTATTCGGGCACGCTGGATAAAGCCTCTACCGGCTTGCCGGCCGTAGCTCGCGACAAGCCCGCCTTCGCCTACGGGCTACGGCGGGCAGCCTTTGCTCGCAAAGCGAGCGAAGGCTGGTGGGGCCGGAAGGGCTCGAACCTTCGACCGACGGATTAAGAGTCCGCTGCTCTACCAACTGAGCTACGGCCCCACGGCGGAACACCATCATAACGGGCCGCCGGGCGCTGGGCGAAACAACGGCCCTAGGAACCCCCGAACCAGTTGTAGCCCTGGTCCTCCCAGTAGCCGCCCGGATATTCGTTGGTGACGAAGATCTCGACGATGTGCTTCGGGTTCTTGTAGCCGAGCTTGGTCGGCATCCGAAGCTTCATCGGGAAACCGTACTTCGGCGGCAGCGTCTGGCCGTCATAAGTGAGCGCCAGGATCGTCTGCGGGTGCAGCGCGGTGGGCATGTCGATGCTCTCGTAGTAGTCGTCGGCGCACTTGAAGCCGACGTACTTCGAGCTGAGGTCCGCGCCGACCCGATTCAGGAAGTGCGTAAACGGAACACCGCCCCATCTTCCGATCGCACTCCAGCCTTCGACGCAGATGTGGCGCGTAATCTGCTCCTGCTGCGGAAGCGACGCCAGCTGCTCGAGCGTCCAGGACCCTGGTTGGCGCACGCGCCCGCCCACGAGCAGTCGGAAGCCGGAGGCGTCCACGCTCGGCACCCGTTCGATCTCGTAGAACGCGTTGAACGGAAAGGGGCGCGTGATCATCGATTCCGGATAGGTCGGCGCAAGACGGTTCGGGTCGAACAGCCAGCCCTGCACCCGATCGTTGAAGCGCGAAATCCTCATCAACAGCGATTCGGCCGCCTTGGAGTCCGTCACGTTGCAGCCGGTCA
>VBCK01000144.1 GCA_005882215.1 Betaproteobacteria bacterium
GAATCCGGCCAACAAGATCTACGTGGTTACAAGGGCGCAGTCGCGTCTGATCGGCCTGACGCTTAGGCGCGACCTCTGATCATCGGCGATCTGCGTGCCTTTCGAATCTCATGCGTCGCCACGCATTTGCGTTCAATGCCGGCACGACGCACGGGTGTAAGCATTTTCAAATGGCATCAACTCTCGCTGCCAGGAGGTCGAGTATGAAACATCTTTTGAAACTAGCACTGCTGTGCCTGCCTGCCTTTGTGTGTTTCGGTGTGCTGGCCGCCGAAACGGCGGCACGGCAATTGAATCTGACTCTCTTGCAGACGATCTCGGATGGTGGTGGGGACGCCCGCTTTGACTACGCTGCCGTCGATCCAAAGGCGCATCGCCTTTACGTCGCGCGCGGCTACGGCGTCATGGCGGTCGATTTGCGCAGCGGCCAGGTAACCCATCAGGTGGTGTCCGGAAAGCACGTCCACACAGTGCTGCCATTGCCGGATGGTCAAGTCCTGAGCACCAACGGTGACAGCGACACCGCGACCTTATTTGACGGCACTTCCGGCAAAGTGCGCGCGCAAATCGGTACCGGGCAAAAGCCGGATGGTGCGGTATTTGATCCCGCCAGCGGGCTTGTCTTCGTTATGGATGGCAAGGACGGTACCGTCACGCTGATCGACCCGGTGCATGCCGACTCGCCAGGCAGGATCACGGTCGGAGGCAAGTTGGAAGCGGCTGTCGCGGACGGCCTGGGACGGGTCTTCGTCAACGTCGAAACCGGCAACGAGATTGCGGTGATCGACACGGCGCAACGAAAAGTATTGACCCGGTATCCTCTTGTGGGCTGCGACGGTCCCACGGGCTTGGCACTCGATCAGGACAAAGGCCTGTTGGTGGCCGCTTGCAGCAACCGATTGGCCGTCAGCATTCGCGCGAACGACGGGAAGCAGTTGTCCAACGTGCCAATTGATCGACACCCGGACGCTGTAATCTTCGACGCATCCCGGAAAGTCTTCCTGATTCCGTGTGGTCGGGATGGGACGCTGCCAATCGTCGCGGAGAGCGGAGAAGGGCAGCTTACGGTCGTAACGAAGCTTGAAACGGCGGTGGGCGCCCATACCGGCGCGCTGGATTCCGAGACGGGTCGACTCTATCTGCCCACCGCCGATTATCACCTGAGGCTGTCGGGTTTCGAACCTGCCGACGGCTCCTTTCGGATCTTAGTGTTCGGATGGAAGCCCTGACGAGCCGGTCTTTCAATCAAGGTGCAAGCGGCGTGATCGTCCCGAAGAGGCCATCGGTCTCGTGGTTGGGGCCTGCGGTGAAGAAGAGCGTGTCCGGACTGGAGTGGAGGCCGCCGCCCAGCGCCAATGTCCACAGTCCATCGATCACGATCGGCTGCCCGTTCTCGTCTTCCACCGCGTCAAGAAAGCGCCCGTGTCGGTCGTACGCGTTGATTCGGCCGTCACCAAAATTGCCAACGAGGATGGCGCCGCTAAAAGCGCCGAAGTTGGAGGAAGCCCGTGCGACGGCCCACGGAGAATTCAGAGCTCCGCGGCTCGCAAACCGCCGCAGCAGATGGCCATCCGTATCAAACACATCGACAAAACCGTTGCCGGGGCCGGCGGCATCGTCGTGTTTCTGCGCGTTCTGCTTTGCGTAGGTTACAAACAGATCGCCATCGATGTTCTGGATACCGAAGGGCGCATACCCCGCCGGAATGGCCGGGTCGGTGAACCCGCCGTCGGTGGTCGTCAACACATAGGTACCGCCGGGGCCGGTCGGCGAAAACACGTCGATCGTTCCGGCACGGAAATTCGTTGCGAAGAGAAAGGCGCCCTTGACGTTGACGGCAAACACTAGCGCCTTGTACACGGCACCGTTGGCAGCCGTCGGGTTGGCCGAGTTGTCGGCAGCAATGACCGCCGTATCGAAGGGAGTCAGCCCGCCGCCCCACGCGGAAATGGTCCCGTCCTCGGTGGCGAAAATGAAGGCCGCCTGAATTTTGGTTCCGGGGACGAGGAACTTGCCGGAGGGGTTCCACACTATGCCGGTCGGCGCCGCGGGAGTGAGGCTCGGAGGGCTGTTCGGATCAACGTGCTTGCAGGTGGCAGGTCCGTTAGCGGGGATTTACACAAAATTTCATTGCAACCGCTGACGCATCCGCCTCGGGGCAGGATGTGGCAGCGCACGGTTAGTGCTCTGCCGATCGGGATGGGTTCAATGCGATGCCGCGCCGTTACGCGGCCTTGTGCCCGTGTGCCTGAGCAGTGAGGGGCGCCGGGGGTGTCGGCGCGCGTGGCGGACGTCAGGACGAGCCGCCGGCGAAACGTGCGGCCAGGGCGGGGTCCACGCCCCAGCGAGCGAGAGCGACATCGGCGGCTTCGGTGCGCGGTGGTGTCGGCAGTGCGGCTGGCGTTCGGCTGAAGCGCGGAGCGGGCGCGGGCTGCAGTACCCCTTCGAGCGTCAGGTGCGTCGTGCGGCTACGGTTATGCAGGTGCCGCGCAGCCTCATCCCAATCGAGCACGGGAGCGAAGCACGCATCGGTGCCCTCGAGCAGCTTGCACCATTCTTCGCGGCTGCGCGTGCGCAGAATCTCGGCAAGCCGCTGCTTCTGCCCGGGCCAGCGGGCCCGGTCGGCCTGACCGTCGAACAGCGAATCGTCGAGGCCGGCGCGTCGGCGCAGCTCGGCATAGAACCACGGCTCGAGCGCGCCGACGGCGACGTACTTGCCATCGGCGCACGCGTAGGTGTCGTAATACGGTGCGGCGCCGTCAAGCAGGTTGTCGCCGCGCCGGTTGTTCCACTGCCCCGCGGCCTTCATGCCGTAAACCATGGCTGACAGCAACGCCACGCCGTCGGTCATCGCTGCATCGACGACCTGTCCGCAGCCCGACGAGCGTGTCTCGTGCAGTGCGCACATCAGCCCGAGGATCAGCAACATGGAACCGCCGCCAAAGTCGCCGATATAGTTGAGAGGCGGCGCCGGCGGCTCACCGGCACGGCCGATGGCGTGCAGCGCGCCGCTGATCGCGATGTAGTTGATATCATGGCCGGCGGCATGGGAGAGCGGGCCGGTCTGACCCCAGCCCGTCATGCGGCCGTAGACCAACTTGGGGTTGCGTTGCAGGCAGACCTCGGGCCCCAGGCCGAGCCGCTCCATCACCCCGGGTCGAAAACCCTCGATCAACAGGTCGGCCCTGGCGACGGCCTGCAACACGGCCTCTGTGGCGCCCTCGGCGCGCAAATCCAGGCCGATCGTGCTGCGGCTGCGCGCGGTGACGTCGTGACGCTCGGTTGCCGTCCCGGGCCGCGCGATGCGCAGCACGTCGGCGCCGAGATCGGCGAGCAGCATCGCTGCGAACGGTGCCGGACCGATGCCCGCCATTTCCACCACCTTGAGTCCAGTCAGCGGACCTGCCATTTTGTCTTCTCCCGAGGTCGAGCCAGTGTAGACGTGGTGCTAGATGCCCCGCGCCTCGTCGATCGCGCACGACGAATGGCTCCATTCGATCTGCAGACCGCTCGTTGGAATGGATCCGGGGAGTGCAGGGCGCTTGACGTCGAGCCATCATGACTGCATAATTCATGCATGAACGAAGCTGTGAGCGATCGACGTATCGGCAACTGCGCGCGCGAGGCACGGCCTTCTGGTGTGCGCGTCAGGACGACCGTGGCGATTCCGATCCGGGACGGCATCCGTGCGCGCTTCGTAACTTTCGATGGTCTCGCCAACCAAGGCGAGCACTTCGCGCTGTGCTTTGGCGACACCGCGGATCTTGGAGCTGCGCCCCTGGTCCGAGTGCATTCCGAATGCATTACCGGGGATGTCTTCGGTTCACTGCGCTGCGATTGTGGCGCGCAACTGGATCGATCGATCGAGACGCTTCATGCCCGGGGTGGCATCCTGCTGTATCTTCGTCAGGAGGGGCGCGGCCTTGGCCTGCTGGCGAAGCTGGATGCCTACCGGCTTCAGGATCAGGGGCTCGATACGTTCGACGCCAACCGCGCGCTATTGCATCCCGACGATGCACGGACGTATGTCTGCGGCGCTGAAATGCTGCGCGCCCTCGGCGTGACCAGCGTCCGATTGATGACCAACAACCCGGATAAAGTCGACCAGCTGAGGCAGGCCGGCATCGAAATTGTCGAACGCGTTCCGGCCGGCACGTTTCTGACGCCCTTCAACCGCCCTTATCTGCTCGCCAAGGCACAAAGAGCGGGTCACCGCCTCGACCTGTAGCCAGCCTCGAACGCCCAATTGTGTCGGGCGTCACACAAAAGAACTGAAATGGCACATTGGTGTGACGATGCAACGTTCAACTGCGAACTCGTGGAGGAGCGGCGCGTGTAGAAGGTTATGGGTACCAGGCGAATCTGGTCTAAATAGAGCCGGGTGTAGTGTGCGTCCTAGATATGGATTTCGAGTGGCAATCAACTCATTCCGAGCGCCGTCTTCGATCTGGAGATCATCCGATGAGTGAGCTCGAAAGTATCCTTCTCGCGTACGAGAAGGTTTCGCGGGCGCACCGTGTTGCTGCCCTGGCAAGCGTGGTCAGCGTCAGTGGCTCCACCTACCGTCGCATCGGTGCGCACATGCTCATTACGGACGATGGCGAGGTCACTGGTGCCATCAGCGGCGGCTGCCTGGAGCGTGACGTCCGCCGTCACGCCATGTGGGTTATGCAGTCCGGAAAGCCGACGCATCTCGTGTATGACTCGACCGGCGATGATGATGGTACAGAAGATGCCTTCGCCCTCGGCTGCAACGGTGTCGTTGAAGTTCTGGTCGAGCGCCTGCTGCCCGAGGATGCCTATATGGCATTTTTGGGGCGCTGCATGCCCGGCCCGGAATCCGGGGTCGTGGCGACCGTCTTTGCGAGCGGACCCGGGGCTGCTACCACGACGGGAAGCCGCCTCTTATGGTGCGCGGGCAAAACGCCGCTGGCGCTGGGCCTCGAAGACGCCGCGCAAGTGCAAGCGCTGGCGGAGAATGCCAGGAGTGTCCTCGCGTCGGGAATATCCTCGACCCGGACACTTGAAAGTGGCGCTGGGCGCCTGGCAGTCTGCTTTGAAATCATCGAACCGCCACCACGGCTCGCGATCTTCGGGGGTGGGCACGATGCGGTGCCAGTCGCGGCATTGGCCAAGGCGGTCGGGATCAGGGTCATCGTCGTCGACCCCCGTCCTGGCCATGCCACGCGGAGCAGATTCCCGACCGTCGACGGGCTGATGGCGGCAGAGCCGCAAGCCGCTGTCGATGCGCTCGCGCTCGACGGTTCCTCGCTGGCCGTTGTGATGAACCACAACTACCGCCAGGATCTTGCGGCGTTGAGAGCATTGCTGCCAACGCCAGTTCCATATCTCGGCGTTCTCGGGCCGAGGCGGAGAACCGGCCGACTGCTGGCGGATCTTGCGGCCAGCGATTGCGTTGCCACGGAGAAGCAGCTGGCGCGGCTGTATAGTCCAGTCGGCCTGGACCTCGGCGCCGAGACGCCCGCCGAGGTCGCGCTCGCGATTGTGGCCGAAATGAAGGCGGTTCTGGCCGGCCGTCGCGGTGGCCCGTCGCGAGAACGGTCAGGAACGTTGCACGATCGCGCGGATCCGAGGTCCGATTCGGCGCACCGGATCGAGCGCCGGCTCGAAAGCATCAGGGCGGTAGCATGATCGCCGCAGTTGGCGCGCGCGTCTCCTTACCCTAGGCGAATAACATTCGTGCTCGGCATGTCCAGCGGACGAGCGCTGGTGGTTCCTTCCATCGGGAGTGAAAGATGTCTTACGCGATCCATGTCAATGGCATTGCCCATACAGTCGACGTCGACGGCGATACGCCGCTGTTGTGGGTCTTGCGCGATGTGCTCGGCATGACCGGCACGAAGTTTGGCTGCGGCATGGCCCTGTGCGGCGCCTGCACGGTCCATCTGAACGGGGTCGCCACCCGCTCTTGCGTGACTACGGTCGAGAGCGTCGGCAATGCGGCGATCACCACGATCGAAGCGATCGGCACCACAGCCGCTGGCCGAAAGATCCAAAAAGCTTGGCTCGATCTCGAGGTGGTGCAGTGCGGCTATTGTCAGTCCGGTCAGATCATGTCCGCATCTGCGCTTCTAGCGAGCAATCCCCATCCGAATGACTCCGCCATTGACGATGCGATGTCCGGAAACATCTGCCGCTGCGGCACCTACGTCCGAATTCGTGAAGCCATCAAACACGCTGCAAAGCCGTCCGCGGCGACCGGGAAGGAGGGCTGACATGGTCTTCGATCAGTCTATCGCCGCTGACCACCAGGACTCTGCGCGCACGAACAGATCCCGTCGAATCTTCCTCAAGGCTGGTATCGCTGCCGGCGGCGGGCTGATGCTCGGCTTTGGTCTGCCCACGTTCCTCAGGGACGCCACGGCGGCCGGGTCAGGCAGCTTTGCGCCCAACGCCTTCATTCGAATCGGCACCGACGGGTTGGTGACGCTGGTCATGCCTTATGTGGAGATGGGCCAGGGCACCTACACGTCCATATCCATGCTCATCGCGGAAGAGCTGGAGGTGGCCTTGAGTCAGGTGCGCCTGGAACATGCTCCGCCCAACGAGAAGCTCTACGGTAACCCCTTGCTGGGCGGGCTGCAGGCCACTGGCAACTCGAACGCGGTGCGCGCGGCGTGGCAGCCACTGCGCCAGGCCGGCGCAACTGCCAGAGTCATGCTGATAGCTGCGGCGGCAAAGCGCTGGAAGGTGGATCCTACCTCGTGTCACGCGGAGCACGGCGAGGTCGTTCACCAGGCGAGCGCGCGCAGGATCAAATATGGCGCTCTTGCCGGCGATGCGGCACGGCTGCCCGTTCCTGAGAAGGTGGCGCTCAAGCGACCGGAGGATTTCAAGCTCATCGGCACCCCGGCCAAGCGCCTGGACACACCGGGCAAGGTCAACGGAACGGCCGTCTATGGCATCGACGTTCGGCCGCCGGGGGTGAAGATCGCGACCCTTGCGCAATCGCCCGTCTTCGGCGGTCGTGTGAAGAGCGTGGGTGATGCGGCGGCCAAGGCCGTCAAGGGCGTGCGGCAGATCGTGCGGCTCGACGACGCGGTTGCCGTCGTGGCCGACCATATGGGGGCTGCGAAGAAAGGGCTGGCGGCGCTGGTGATCGAATGGGACGACGGTCCGCACGCCAAACTCACCACCGCCGACATCGTGGCCGAGCTGGAAAAGGCGACGCTCAATTCGGGGCCGGTTGCGCAGAATATCGGCGATGTCAACGCGGCCATGGCGAGCGCCGTCACCAAGGTCGAGGCGACCTACCAGGTTCCGTTCCTCGCGCACGCGACCATGGAGCCGATGAACTGCACCGTTCATGTTCGCAAGGACAGCTGCGAAGTCTGGGTCGGCACCCAGGTCATGGCAAGAGTCCAGGCCGCTGCCGCGAAAACCACCGGACTGCCTTTGGAGAAGGTGGTGGTCCATAACCATCTGCTGGGTGGCGGGTTTGGTCGCCGCCTCGAGGTTGACGGCGTTACCCGTGCGGTCCAGATCGCGATGCACGTGGACAGTCCGGTCAAGGTCGTCTGGACGCGCGAAGAAGATATCCAGCACGATATGTACCGGCCCCTTTTCTTCGACCGAATGTCCGCCGGTCTCGATGGCAAAGGGATGCCGGTCGCCTGGAACCATCGCTTCGCGGGCTCCTCGGTCATCGCCCGCTGGGCCCCTCCGTTTTTTAAAAATGGCCTCGACCCCGACACCACCGAGGCTGCGATTGATCTGCCCTATGCGCTGCCGAACCTGCACGTCGAGTATCTGCAGGTGGAACCTGCGGGCATTCCGACTGCCTTCTGGCGCAGCGTCGGGCCGTCGCACAACACCTTCGTGACCGAAAGCTTCATGGACGAACTGGCGGCGGCGGCGAAACAGGATGCGGTTGCCTATCGGCTGGCCCTGCTCGACAAGACGCCTCGCGCCAAAGCCGTCCTCAAGCTTGCCGCGGAAAAGGCTGGTTGGGGACAGCCGTTGCCTGAAAGGGTCGGCCGTGGTGTGTCCGTCCAGTTCGCCTTCGCGAACTATATGGCGCACGTTGTCGAAGTCGAGGTGTCGAGGGATGGAGATGTTCGTGTCCGGCGCGTCGTCACTGCGGTCGATTGCGGCACCGCCGTCAATCCCGACACCGTCCAGGCACAAGTCCAGAGTGCCGTGATCTTCGGAATCTCTGCCGCGCTTTTCGGAGAAATCACCCTGAAAGGCGGGCGCGTCGAACAGACCAACTTCAACACCTACCAGGTTCTGCGCATGAACCAGGCGCCCGCCATTGAGGTGCACATCATCCGCAACACCGAACCCCCCGGTGGGATGGGCGAGCCGGGAACGTCCTCCATCGTCCCCGCGGTCACGAACGCGATCTTCGCCGCCACGGGCAAGCGCCTTCGCAAGCTGCCGGTCGATCCGGCTCAGCTTAAGCGAGCGTGAGCCACGCGGCCGTAAGATCTCCGGATGGCTCGCGCAGAGCAATCGAGCCCGACCTGTCACTCAGCGGCGATTGGGGCAGTTCCACCGAAGCCACTCGATTGTGGCTGCGCCTGTGATACACGGTCCCCAGGGGCCTTTGTATTCTCCCTCTTGTCCCGTGCGAGGACCGGGATAGAGCCCGCCACCGGGTGCGGTCGACAGTCCACCCCCAGGTCCAGTGCTTAATCCTCCACCTGGTCCGGAATTCATTCCGCCACCGGAGCCAGTTGATAATCCGCCGCCAGGCCCAGCGGAAAGGCCACCGCCAGGGCCGGTGGAAAGTCCCCCTGTTGGTTCGGCACTCAATCCCCCGCCAGGTCCCGTGCTGCAAGGGCCTCCCGGTCCGCCGTAACCCAAGCAATGCCCGATGGTTGCCGGCGCCAATCTCGCCTCAGAGCCCGGGTCAGCAATCTGCGCCGGGCACCGTCGGTCGGACTCTACGGTGTAGAGATTGCGGTCGCTGTACTGGCAAACACGCACCATCCCGGTAACGCCAAGATCTCGGACCAGGGATGGCGGCATCGCGAATGCCGGGCCGGAGCCGTACGCGATTGCGGTCGCGGCTACGTACACGTAAGCGCAATTCACGTGCGCCGATGGCAGTTTGGCACCACGCTCGGGTCCGGGATTAGTCCTATCTTAGCCTGAAGGCGGACGGCATTCCCGCGATAAAATTGGCCCGTGGCAACGACCCTTCTGCAGCTCTATCCACAAGTGCAGGAGACCCCGCTGCGAGGGCTGTACCTCGCCCATCGCCTGCACGAGCTAGGTCTTCCCGGACTGCCTTTTGTTTATGGCGACTTCGTCACCAGTCTCGACGGGCGGATTGCACTGCGCGATGCGGCGAGCGGGGAGAGCCGTCTGCCGGAGGAGCTGACGAGCGACAGCGACTTGCGTTTGTTGCTCGAGTTGCACGCGCAAGCCGACTGTCTTGTCACGCACGGCGGATATGTGCGCGCGATCGCTCAGAAGCGCTTGGACGATATCCTGCAGGTCGGCACCGTACCCGGTCATCAGGATCTCGCCTCGTGGCGACAGGCGCATGGCTTGCCTCCGCAGCCCGCAATTTGCATCGCGAGCGCCAGTTTGGATTTCACTTTGCCCGATTCGATCGGGCGGTATCAACAGCAAGTCTTCATCGCAACCGGAAGCCAGACCGACGCAGCGCGGCGGCGCCAGCTCGAGCGCGAAGGCCGCGAGGTCGTCATTGCCGGCGCAGGAGCGTACGTCGAGGGCAGGCCGCTGGTTGACGCGCTCGCACAAAAGGGCTTTCGGAGCGCGTTCTTGCTGGCTGGACCGCGCATGCTCGAGACGATGCTGCGCGACGGAGTGCTGTCGCGCCTGTACGTCACAGTGACACATCGACTTCTGGGCGGCGAGAGCTTTCATTCAATGATCGACGGGCCGCAGTTGCAGGCAGCCGGTCGCCTGAAACTGGCCACTCTGTATCTCGATTCCGCATCATCGAACGGAACCGGCCAGTTCTTCGCCCAGTTCGAGCCGCTGCACCGCATCGGTGTGCAGGCGTAGTCGCCCCTGATCTTGATCGGGCTGAAGCGACCTTCACGCGAAAGGCCGACGGGCCGTATTCGACGAAAGTGGAATATCCCTTCCCCGCACGCGTCGCTAGAATCGCCGCGGGGAGGGAAGGGCATGGCGCAGCCGACACTGATCATCGCAGATGACCACCCATTGTTTCGTGCCGCCCTCAGGGAAGTCGTCGGACGCCAGATAGCCGGCGCGCAGATCATCGAGGTGTCGTCGCTCGACGCGCTGCAGGCTGCGATTGCCAATCATCCAGACTCCGACATGGTCCTCCTGGACCTGCGGATGCCCGGGGCGAGGGGACTTTCCTCGCTGCTCTACCTGAGGGCGGAGTACCCGACGGTACCGATCGTCGTCGTTTCGGCTTCGGAGGATCCGTGCGTGGTGCAAAGGACCCTGGACTTCGGCGCGTCCGGGTTCATCCCGAAGTCGGCCAGCATCGAAACGATCGGCGAGTCCCTCCGCGCGGTCCTGGACGGTGGAATCTGCGCGCCGCCCCTTCCCGAACGCCGCTCGAAGGCAGAGGAACAGGACCGCGAGCAGGCGCGCCGGCTGTCGACCTTGACGCCCCAGCAACTCAAGGTGCTGGTGATGCTGGCCGAGGGTCAGAGCAACAAGTACATCGCCGCCCATCTGGCCATCACCGAGGCGACGGTGAAGGCTCATATCACCGGGATCCTGCGCAAGCTGGGAATCGAACGCCGGACTCAGGCGGCCGTACTTGCGCAACGCCTGATGCAGACGGGCGACCGAGCTGAGATCCGCGCTCTCGACGACGATGGCTAGGCCAGCACGCTGTTCATCACGGCGCGCAGCGCGGCAGGCTTGACCGGCTTGCGCAGTATCTGGCAACCGCGCGCGCTTGCCGCGGTCTGGGCGCTTTGCGTGTGATCGGCCGTGATCACGATGCTCGGCAGGCGGCTGCCCCACAGCCCCTGCATCTCCTCGGCCAGGTCGAGGCCGCTGTCGCCGCGGTCCAGATGGTAGTCGACCAGCATGACGTCCGGAACCGCTTCGCCCTTGCGCACCCAGTTCATCGCCGCCTCGCGATCGCGCACGGCCACCGTGTGGCAACCCCAGCTCAACAGCAGGGCTTCGATGCCGGCCAGGACCGCGGGCTCGTTCTCGATGCAAAGAACACGGCGGCCTGCCAGCCGGCTCTCCGCAAGATCGTGGACGGCGGGGCGCGGCAACGAAACCGCGGCCTGGTCCCCGATCGGTACGCAGATCGCGAACACGCTGCCGCGTCCCGGCCACGAACGCACCAACAGCGGGTGCCCGAGCATTTTCGCGATCCGGTCGGCGATCGCCAGGCCCAGGCCCAGCCCGCGTTCCTGCCCGTCGTCGTAGTCGTCCAGGCGACGGAATTCCTCGAAGATTTCCCTTTGCTTCTCCTCCGGGATGCCGCGGCCGGAATCCCACACCTCGATGTACAGCGCATCGCCCCGACGCCGGCAGCCGAGCAGCACGCTGCCGCGCCGCGTGTAGCGCATCGAGTTGGACAGGAAGTTCTGCAGCACGCGCCTGAGCAACTGCGGATCCGAGTAGACCACGTGCTCGTAATTGGCGGTCCGCAGCTGCAATCCTCGGTCGCGGGCGATCACGGTGAATTCGGCCGCCAGGGGCTTGACCACTTGAGCCAGGGGAAAGTGTTCCAGGCGCGCCTCTTGAGCGCCCGCGTCCAGGCGGGAGATATCGAGCAGGCCGCCCAGCAGGTTCTCGGCCGCGACCAGCGCCGCTTCGGCCTGGCCCACCAGCGCGGCGCTGGACGGCAGCAGTTGAGAGCGGTCGACCGACGAGATGAACAGGCGCGCTGCGGTCATCGGCTGAACCAGGTCGTGCGATGCCGTAGCGAGAAAGCGCGTCTTCGCCTCGTTGGCCTTATCGGCCGAAATCTTGGCCTCGGCCAGCTCGCAGTTGAGTGCCGTCAGCTCGCCGGTGCGTTGCACAACCCGATCCTCGAGCGTCTCATTCGCCTCCTGGAGCGCGCGCTGTGCGCGCTTGTACGCGGTGACGTCGGAATAGCTGGTCACGAATCCGCCGCCCGGCATCGGATTGCCGAGAATCTCCAGGACCTTCCCGTCCGGCAGCTCACGCTCGTGAGAGTGCGCCTTGCCCGCGCGCATGTGGGCCAGGCGCCGCGCGACGGCCGCATCGACATCGGCCGATACCACCCAGCCGCGCTTGGCGTTGTACCGGATCAGGTCTTCGATCGGCCGGCCCACGGCCACCATGCCGTCCGGATATTCGAACAGCTGTTGATAGCGCTGATTCCACGCGACCAGGCACAGGTCGGCGTCGACGACGCTGACCCCCTGGGACAGATTCTCGAGCGCGGCGCGCAGCAGCTCCCGGTTGAACTGGATCGCGTGCGAGGTTTCGTCCAGAAGCCGGACCACGTCTTCCGGCTGCATGTCGCGGCCGCGCAGCGTGGTTGCGAGCACCAGGCGCGCGCTCGACGTACCCAGCACGCCCGCCAACAGGTGCTCGACGAAGCGCGCAAACTCCGGATCGGCGTGATCTCCGCGATCGAGTGCTCCTCGTCCGACCCGGGAAGCGTACTCGGCAAACGACACCGTTGTGCGCTCGGCCCCGAGAAAGCGCTCGACCAGTTCGTGGAGGTCGCCGATCGTGGCCGAGATACGAGGCAGGCTGCGTTTGGGCGCTTCAGGTCCCACCGCGTCGTCCAGGAACTTGGCGGCCTGTAGCCGCTCCCGAAGTCCGGGCGATCTCAACAGCGAGACGCCGACATAGAACGCCAGGTTCAGCGACAGGCTCCAGAGGACGCCGTGCGTGAGCGGATCCATCCCGGACACGCCGAACAGCGCCTCGGGTCGCAGCCAGTCGATACCGAACGGTCCGTCGCGCAGGATCTCCAGGTGGCTCCCGTTGGCGAGCAACAGTGCGGGCATCAGCAGCGTGTAGGCCCAGACGACGAATCCCACGACGAGGCTCGTCACCACGCCGTGATAGCGCCCGCCTCTCCACACGACGCCGCCGACGAGGCTGGGCGCGAACTGGGCGACCGCCGCGAACGACAGCAGACCGATCTGCGCCAGCGTGCCTGGCCCGGTGAACAGGCGGAAGTACCCGTACGCGAGCGCGATGATCACCACGATCGCGACGCGCCGGACCATCTTGATCAGGCCGGACAGGTCCTGGCCCGGAAGCCGCCCGAAGCGATTGGATCGCAGCAGCAGCGGCATCACGATTTCATTGCAGATCATCGTCGAGAGGGCGATCGTTTCCACGATGACCATGCCGGTCGCCGCCGAGAATCCGCCCAGGTAAGCGCCGAGCGCCAGGACCGCATGGTTTCCGGCCAGCGGCAGCGCGAGCACGAACGTGTCGGCCGGCACCGAAAGGCCGGCAAATCGCTCCAGGCCGCTGGCGGCGATCGGCAACACGAAGACGCTGATGATCGCCAGGTACGCGGGGAAGACCCAGCGAGACGTGCGCAGATCCGAAAGGACGGTGTTCTCGACCACGGCGACGTGGAACTGCCTGGGCAGGCAGATGATCGCGATGGCCGCGAGCAGCGTCTGGGATACGAAACCCATTCTCCATAACGGCTCGCTGGTGCGGCTCGCGACCTGCGGCAGCGCCAGGGCATGGCCGTAGGCGTCTGCTATGCCGTTTCGAAGGCCATACATGGCATACAGCCCCACTGCCAGAAATGCCGCGAGCTTGACCAGCGACTCGAATGCGATCGCCAGCACCATCCCGTGGTGGTTCTCCGTGCTCACCAGGTCGCGCGTTCCAAACAGGATCGCGAACGCCGCCAGCATCATGGCGATCGTCAACGCGCTGTCCACCAGGTGCGAACCGTCCGCCGACGCTCCCATCGGAAGGTCGAATCCGAACGAGACAGCTTTCAGCTGGAGCGCGATATAGGGCAGAACTCCAACCACCGCGATCGCGGTCACCAGCATCGCGATCGCCTGGTGGCGGCCATAGCGGGCGCCGATGAAGTCGGCAATCGAGGTGATGTTATGGCGCTTGGAGATCCGGATGATCCTCTGCAGCAGCGGTGCGCCGAACACGAACACGAGCACCGGTCCGAGGTAGATCGGCAGGAAGTCCCAACCACTGCTGGCGGCGCGTCCGACCGCTCCGTAGAACGTCCAGGAAGTGCAGTAGACACACAGGGCCAGGCTGTAGACCCACGGCTTGCGTGCCGGTGGGCCAAGGATGCGCGCGCGACGGTCGCCGGCGTAGGCAACCGCGAAAAGTATCGCGACGTAACCCGTGGAAAAAGCGAACAGCGTCCAACTCGTGAGCACCTGCGCACCTCCTCCCGTCGACACCGAGCGCAAGGCTCGATGTCGAGCCGCTCTTATGGGCCGCCCGCGTGGCACCACGGCCATCGGGCGGCGGAAGCGGCTGTCACTGCGCAATCGGATCTTATTCTCACCACGCGCCGCGATGTGGGTGGCGAGAGATATTGCGATGCAGAAAAGCCTCTTCGCGCGAATCGATTTGGGCAGCGCGATCGATTAGACCTTGGTCGAATGGAGACATTCGCGATTCTGTGGTAGCGCGGCGCCGGTGCTGCACCGCCTTGTATCCGCTCCCGCGCGGGCTGCCCGAGCCCCGTCCCTATAATCAAACACATTCATCGTTTTAATTGCCGAGATGTGGCTCCGACGTTTGCTCGCCGGGATCTTCGCCGCAGGAGCCCTTTGCGCCTGCGCACCGGACAAGAACGCTCCCCAAGCTGCAAAGGTGACGCCTGCTCAGGAGCTCTTCGTCGATGCGACGGAATCGAGCGGAATCCGGTTCCAGCACTTCAACGGCAGGAACGGCGAGTTCTACTATCCGGAGATCATCGGCTCGGGGGTAGCCGTTTTCGACTACAACAATGACGGAAAGCTCGACATCCTGGTGATGCAAGGCGCTGCGCTCGGACCCGGCAGCAACGCCAGGGCACCCCAGCAGTCGTGTACGGCCCGGCTGTATCGAAACGACCTGGTGGTGAATCCGGATGGCACGCGAACCCTGAAGTACACCGATGTCACCGAAGCCTCCGGACTGTGCTCGCATGGCTATGGGATGGGGGTCGCGATCGGCGATTACAACAACGACGGCTGCGCCGATGTCTTCATCACGCATTTCGGCGCGCCCAATCAGCTGTTCCGGAACAACTGCGATGGCACGTTCACCGATGTGACCCGGCAGGCCGGCGTGGCCGGCAACGGGCACTGGGGGTCCAGCGCGACGTTCGTCGACTACGATCGGGACGGCCTTCTCGACCTGTACGTCGCCAATTACGTCGACTACCGGATCGAGGACAATCGGAAGTGCTATGCCAGCACGAGCGCGCGCGACTACTGCGCGCCGTCGGCGTACAAGCCGGTGCCGGGGGTTCTCTACCACAACCGCGGCGACGGCACGTTCGAGGACGTATCGGTGAAGTCGGGTATCACGCGCGCATACGGAGCGGGCCTGGGCGTGATGGCAGTGGACCTCGATGGCGACGGCTGGCCGGACATCTACGTGGCCAACGACGGCAATCCCAACCAACTGTGGATCAACCAGAAGAACGGGACTTTCAAGAACGAAGCCGATATACGCGGCTGCGCGGTCAACGCGGACGGCGTCGCGGAGGCGGGGATGGGCGTGGATATCGCCGACTTCGACGGCAATGGCACCGAGGATATCTTCCTGACCCACCTGACGCGCGAGAAGAGCACGCTGTTCGTCAACCGGGGCGCAGGGTATTTCGAGGATCGCAGCGTCGAGACGGGGGTCGCCGCACCGAGCATTCCCTTCACGGGATTCGGCACGGTGTTTTTCGACTATGACAACGACGGATGGCTTGACATCGTCGCCGTCAACGGCGCCGTGCATCTGATCGAGGAGCTCAAGACGCCGCAGGATCCCTATCCGCTGCAACAGAGGAAGCAGCTGTTTCACAACCTCGGCAACGGCCATTTCGAGGAGACGACTACTTCGGCCGGCGCGGTGTTCCAGCTCGTGGAAGTCGGACGGGGCCTTGCCGCTGGCGACCTGGACAACGACGGCAGCACCGACCTGGTCGTCAGCAACAACAACGGCTCACTGCGCGTGATCCTGAACAGGATGGGCAGTGCCAAGCCGTGGCTGGGCTTGCGGCTGCTGGTTGGCAAGCGGGACGCGTACGGCGCGACGGTCGAGATCAGGCGCCAGGGCGCGCCGACACTCCGGCGTCGCGTACGTGCCGACGGCAGCTATCTGTCGGCCAACGACCCGCGCATTCTGGTGGGCCTGGGCGACACGGCTCAGATCCAGAGTCTCACGGTGCACTGGCCGGATGGCCGCAGCGAAGCCTTTCCGGTGCCGCCCTTGCGCCAGTACACCACGCTCGTCCAGAGCGCCGGGCTCAAGGAATCCAAAAAATGAGGACGGCGCGACGCTCGATGCTCGTCGCGTGCATCGGGGTGATCGCGGCATTCGTGGGCGGCTGCCCTGAACCCAGGCGCGAGCTGCGGCCGTTGCCGCTCGTGAACACGACCGATCTGGAGCCGTCGGTGCGCTCTGCGGTGGCGCGCGCACAGGCGCAATTCGATCGCGTGGCCCAGGGCAAGCCCAAATCGGCCCAGCTGGCCGAGGCGTACGGCGAGCTTGCCATGACGTATCAGGCCCAGAGCCTGGTGCCACCCGCCGAAGCCGCTTACGTCAATGCACGCGCGCTCGCGCCCGCCGACAAACGCTGGCCGTACCTGCTGGGCCATCTCTACAACGACGCGAGCAGAGTGCCCGAGGCGATCAGCGAGTTCGAGGCGGCGCTGGCAATCGATGGCCGGGACAGTCCGACCTTGTTCTCGCTGGGCGAGGTGTACTTGCAACACGGCAACTTTGACAAGGCGCGCACGATGTACCAGAAGCTCGAGTCCGACGGCGATGCGCGGGCGGCCGCCCTGACCGGACTCGGCAAGGTTGCGCTTGCCACGCATCAATACAAGGAAGCAGTCGAGTACCTGGAGGGGGCACTTAAATTGTCGCCGGCCTCCACGCGCTTGCGACAGCCTCTCGCGATGGCATATCGCGGACTGGGCGACGCCGCCAAGGCCGAGCAAAACCTTCGCCAGTATGCCGTCAATGGCGTGGAGCCCGGGATTGTGGACCCGCTGGCGGAAGCTTTGGATGCGAAAGTCGCCGCATCACGCACGCGGGTTCGCCGAGGGCAGCGCTTGGGTAAAGCGGGACGGTTCGACTTGGCCGAGCTTGAATTTCGAGCCGCGGTAGAAGCCGACCCGACGAATGCGGATGCCATTGCAAATCTGGGCATTTCGCTCGCCAACCTCGGCCGCGTCGATGAGGCTCAGCGTCGACTTTCGGAATCGCTGGCAATCGATGATACGAACGCGCTGGCCCATTTCAGCCTTGCCGTGGTCCTGGACCGCCAGGGGCTCAACGAGCTCGCGATGAAACAGTACCGAGCCGCCCTGGAGCGCGATCCAGGCAACTTGCAGGCGCGCGTCTACCTTGCCGATGCAGAGATGCGTAACGGCCTCGCTGCAGATGCTGCTGCGCTGTACCGGCAGGCGCTCGCGCAGTCGCCCGATTCGCTGCGCATGCAGGTGTCACTGGCCATGGCGAATGTGAAGGTCGGGCACTACGGCGAGGCGCGCAAGGTTCTCGAGTCCGCGCTGAAGGCGCATCCCGGTGATCCGGAGATCATCAACATCCTCGCGCGGATACTGGCGACTGCGCCGGAAACGACGGTTCGGGATGGCCCACGGGCGCTGCAGCTGGCCAAAGCGCTGTTCGAGTCCACGCGAAATCCCGATGCGGGGCAGACCTACGCCATGGCCATGGCTGAAACAGGAGGCTTCGAGCAAGCGGTGGTGCTGCAAAGGGAGACCATCATCGTCTTCGAACACACGGGTGGAGAGAGCAGGAAGCCCTTCCTGCAGCGAAACCTCGCCCGGTACGAACAACACAAGCCTGCGCGTGAGGGGTGGGCAGCGGACGATCCGGTGTTCCAGCCGCGCAGTCCGGCGGCGCAACTCGCTAAGGCGCCGCCGGCTTCGTGATACGAATCTCGCGGTCCACCTGCGATACCGCAACCTCTTGCGTCGTCGCGTCGGTCCAGTGAACCGCCAGTCGTTGCACGCCGGCCGATTTGCCGAGGCCGAAAGTCAGTGTGCGCTCCACCTGCGACAGGTAGCCCCGGGCGAGCATCACCTGCCTGCGCTGGGTCACTGCGCCGGCGGTCAGCTCCACCGATGAGCCGATCGCATCCCGATTGACCTTGCCGCTGCCCTGCAGGCGCACCCGCAGCCAATGGTTGCCCGAGGCCTGATCGTTGCGTAGCACCAGCGCGGGGCCGGCGATCTGCGTGACGACCAGGTCCAGGTCGCCATCGCCGTCAAGGTCCGCGTAAACGGCTCCGCGCCCGACGATCGCTTTCGAAAGCGCACCGGCCTGCGCGGCCGGCACCTCCACGAAGGAATGCTGACAAGCCGCGCCGCAATTCCAGAAGAGTTTCATCGGTTGCGCGTACTGCTGGCTCGACTGGACCTTGTTGATCTGGTCCTCGATGTGCCCGTTGACGTGGAACAGGTCGAGCCGTCCGTCCAGGTCGTAGTCGAAGAACAGCACGCCGAAGGTCAGGTTCTGCCGCGTCGGGGCGCCGATGCCTTCCACGATGGCCAGGTCTTCGAAGCGCGGCGTCGCGCCGCCGCCGACGTACAGGGCGGACATCTCGTTGGCGAAGTTGCCGATATTGACGGCCAGGTCCCTGTCGTTGCGGTAATACGCGGCGTCGATTCCCATCGCTCCCCGGGCGTTGCCGTTCACGTCGTAGGCGATTCCGCTCTCGGCGCCCGCTTCCTTGAAGGTGCCGTCGTGCCGGTTCAGGAACAGGAAATTGCGGACCGTGTCATTGGCGACCACCAGATCCATCCAGCCATCGCCGTTCAGATCGATCGGCAGCACGCCGAGCGATTTACCAATCGGCTTGCCGGTGGCCGGATTGACCACGCGCAACCCGGCCTTCTCGCTGACCTCGGTGAAAGTCCCGTTGCCGTTGTTCCTGAACAGCCGCGGATACGAACCCTCGAACGAGTTCGGCGGTCCGTAGGCGCGCCCGATCCCGGTCATCCGGAAATCCATCTGGCGGTCGATATCGGGTGACCAGCGGACGTATCGACACACGAACAGGTCCAGCAGCCCGTCGTTGTCGAAATCGACAAAGGCGGCACACGTGTTCCAGTCCTGCGGAGCGGACCCGATCCCCGCCCGGCGCGTGACGTCCTCGAAACGCCCGGTTCCGGCCAGGTTGCGCAAAAGGCGGATTCCGCCGACGCCGGTGACAACGATGTCGTCGTAGCCATCGTTGTCGAAGTCCCCGATGGCCACGCCCATCCCGTACAACCGCAAGGACTCGAGCCCCGAGCCCGCAGTCGCGTCGTGAAAACGGCCATGGCCGTCGTTGCGGTAGAGCTTCAGGGTCGGGTATCGAGGCTGCGCGGCCTTCCAGGGCCAGCTGCCCGAATCGACGAACAGAAGGTCTGCGCGGCCGTCATTGGCCACATCGATGACCGCGACGCCGCCGCCCATCGTTTCGGGCAGCAGCTTCTCCCCGTAGGCTCCGTTGTGGTGAACGAAATCGATCCCGGAGGCCTCGGTGACGTCGGTAAAGCGGGCGGCGGGCGCGGCAACGGCGGCGCGCTCGGGCGCGGCCGGCGCCTGGACTTTGGCCTCGGTGAACGGTGCCGCCGGCTGCGGGCGGTGCGTCCCGAGATACAGAAGCAGCCCCGCCAGCGCAACGGCCCCGATGATCCAGATCGAACGGCGGAACGCGACGCCGATGCGGCGGTCGTCCGCATCGACGTATTCGTCGGTCTCCCCCTCAGCGGGAGGAGGGGGGCGGTCGCTCATCGGCGGCGTTGGCGGCGATCGACACCACCGGCTTCAGGATCGGGCCGACGTCGGCAAGGTAGCGCCCCTCGCGCTGCAAGTCGTAGATCACGACAGCCTCCGCGGCGTGATTGGCGGCGGGATTGCGCAGACGGTGCAGGGCGACCGTGGTGTCGCGGGCGTTGTCGTCCGGCTTGTAGCGTGTGTAGAGCGCGCGTTCCGCGGCCGCGCGCTTCTCGTTGCCGAGCTCCGTATGGATCAGGGCCAGGTTGTAGTGCGCCGACAGGTCCTCCGAGTCCAGAAGGAGGGTCTTTTCGAACCACGAGGCCGCTTGCAGCAGCAGCCTTTCGCGCTCGGCCTTGCGCTGCGGACCACGTTCCTGCTTGGCGCGCTCCATCAGCGTCTGGCCCAGCTCATCGAGCGCGATGTAGTCCTTGCCGAAGTCGAACTGGCGCTTGCGCGCTTCGGCGAAGTGGGTCGCGACGACGTCCTCGAAATTGCGAAGCGCCTCGTCGAGCCGCCCGTTCTGCTTGTTGACCAGCCCGCTGAACCAGGTCACTGACCAGGGATAGGCCGGCACCTTCGCCCGGACCGCGCGCTCCAGCGAGGCGGCCGCATCGTCGAGCCTGCCTTCGCGCAGCTGTACCCGGGCCCGGTTGAGCGCGCCATCACCGCGCCCCAGCTTCTCGACCTCGGCGAACGCGGCTTCGGCCTGGCGAAGCTCGCCGCGTCCGCCCTTGCGGAGGAGGCCAATGCCGTAGTCGTTCCAGCGTTGCCACGGATCCACCCTGGAAGGCGGATTGTCCGCCGCGGTCGCGACGCCTTTGACCGGAAAGGTGATGCGGTCGGTCGCGAGCGTGACCACCGGCAGCGCATCCTTCGCGCCGGGATCGCCCTTGAAGTACTTGACGTAGGTCGCGTCGAACTTGCGGTACTGCAGCCGAACCTCGACCTCGATCGGAGCCTTCAGGCCGCGCGGCACGGTGAACGCGAAGTGCACGGCGTCGGCCGCGCCGGGCGGTATCTGGTTGTTGTAGAGCGGCGTGAAGATGTCCTGGGGGTTGCGGCGGTCGATCCGGTTGCCGTCGCGATCGAGCATGTAGACGTTGACGAAGTGCGACCACGGGTCGACCGCGCCGTCGGCGTCCATCCCGCCGCTGCGGCCCACGATCCGATCGCCGCTTTTCAGCACGACGTCCATCCAGAGCTCGTTGGAGTCCGCCGTCCCCTGAGTCAGCGGGTGCCCCATCTTGACGGTGCGAATCACCGTTTCGAGCAGATAACGCCGGCCGGGCTCGAGCACCGGGACGGCTGGACGCAGCGGCGCCGCAAGCTCCCCGTCGATGTTGCCACCGGTCTTCAGGCCGAACAGGTCCACCCGCACCACCCCGTCCAGGAATTTCAGGTGCGCCTGGTTCACCCAGCCGGGGTAATTCAGCAGCTGCGGCAGCGCCGTGTTGGCAGCGGGGAACTGGTGATCGTGGACCTTTAGGACCCCCGAGTCGTCGAAGCGACGTGCCCCGAAGTCGTCCGAGCCCGTCAGCGGCATGTGGCAGGCGCTGCACCGGTGTGTGGCTGCCGGCGGGTAATAAAACGACTGCGCGAAGTAGCCCGACACGCCGCTCAGGAAGTAGGTGTCGTAGTGGTTCTGCCCGCGCACCCACTTGTAATGGTTCAACTGCTCGGGCAGGTGGACCTTGTGGCAGCTTGAGCAGAACTCGGGACTGCGATGAAGGTCCTTCAGAAACGTCTTCTTGTGAAACGCCGGCTTGCTCTTGACCAGTTGGCGGTTCACCCATTTCAAGATCGGTTTGTCGCTGAAGGCGAAGGGGTAGTGCAGCGGCTCCTCGATCGTGAAGTCGGCGTTGCCGCGGGTCGAATTGATATTCGTGATCGCATGGCAGGTCGTGCAGGTGATGCCAGCCCCTGCCAGGGCATCCTTGCCGATGTCGTAGTTGGGGTCGTCGAACCGGTCGCTCTCGAAAGCCCCGGAGAAAAACGGCACCGGATCGTGACAGCCGGCGCACCAGCGGGAGGCGTGCACGTTGCCGTCGCGCTGCATGGCGACGCGCCGGGTCTCGCGCACCGAGAACAGGTACGCCGGGTTGCTGAACGAGCTGAAGCGATGGGCGCTATGGTCCCACTTCTCGTAGGTGTCCTTGTGGCATTCCCGGCAATAGGAATCCATCATCAGCGTCCTGGCGGGAATGAAATTGCCGGTGGCGGTGCGCGCCAGCGACGGCGAGTAATACTGTGCTCCGGACGCCGGCCCCTTCTGGTTCCAGTGCCTCGGATCCTGCGCCTGGATCAGCAGCATGACGCCGGCGAACGCTGCCGCGAACGCGGCCCATCGCCATCCCAGCTTCCAGTTGATCCGCTTGCCCGCCAGGCGGTGCAGCACGTAAAGCCACGCAAGCGCGAGCGGCGATATCACGTGCACCCAGTAGGTGCCGTTGCGCAACGCCGGGTCCTTCAGGTCGAACAAGCCGAGGCGGGTCAGCGCGATTCCCGAGAGCAGCAGCACGAGCGCGGTGGAAAACAGCGCGATGCCGGCGCCGACCGCGCGGCGGTTGGGACGCTTCCACGCATTGCGGAAATGCAGCGGGCCGAAGACGATGACCGGAGCGATGATCAGGAATCCGAGCACCAGGTGAAGCAGGAACACGACCTGGTAGAAGTAGTCCTGCAGCGTGTTGCCGGACCACCATTCGAACCACGTGATCGTGCCCAGGTACACCGAGTCGACGGCGAGCAGGGCGAACAGCACGAAGACGACGAGCAGCAGCTTTCTCAGCCGGGGTCCGACGGCCGGAACGTAGCGGATCCTGGCACGACCGGCGGCGCCCGCCTCGACCGGGTCTTGCAGTCCCATCTTTCCGCTCCTCCTCCTTCGACAGCGCGGCCCGGACCAGACCGCTTAGCGCCCCGACGCGAACCGCGTGTTGTACTTGTTGTTGAGCCGGTCGCGACGCGCGGCATCCTTTCCGGTCACCGGAAGCGGAGCGATCGAATCGCCGTCGCGGGTGTACAGATCCATGTCCTTGGCCCATCCGTGCGTCTCGAGCACGAACCGTCTGGACCACCCCTGCGACAGCGGGGCGAGCGCGGCCTCGAACTCGAGATGAACCTGCTCTCCCGGCCCGATGATCGCCAGCGCGTCGTCATCGTCGGCGACCAGCTCGTCGACTCTTCCGAATGCCGTATACAAGCCGGATTGTATTCGGGTGTCCCACAGCGGCGCGATTCGACCAAGGTCGTAGGACGGCTGTCGCTGGGGACCGGTGGAGCGGCGCGGAAATCCCATCGGCCGGACCTCGGCGGCCGCCAGCGGCAGCGCGTGCTGCACCGCCGCTGACGGCTCGGCCCACGCGACCGAGAGACGATCCCAGTAGATTTCCTGGTTCGTGCGCAATCGAAGCGAGCGCGTTCCCGCGGGCAGCCGGGGCAGGGGCATCGCCATCCTGCGCGGCATGCCGGCGGGATAGCCGAACTCCTTGAGCAGCGTGCGCCAGCGGCCATCGGAACCCTTGGCCTCCAGCGTGGGTGCGCGATAGTCCGCGCCCGCCTGCCACGCCGCAAACATCGTTTGCGAATACGGATACTCGATCCAGCCGTCGGCCACCAATAGCGGCTGCCCTGGAGCGGCATCCAGGTCGGTCGCGAATTCGAGCGTGAGCACATGGTCGCGGGCCAATCGCCCGATGAATCGCGCATCGCGCGACCCGGGATCGCCGGCTTTCCCGTCGGCTTCGCGCAGCACAACCGTAACGTCCTCGCCCCGGTCGTTGACCGCCTTGATCGGAAGGGCCTCTCGCCGGAAATAGAACGGCCGGCCGGTCACCTCGGGGCCGCCGACCCTCATGCGCTCGTCCAGAACCACGTTCCAGCCCGGCGGCAGGTCGTGTGCGACCAGTCGCACGGAGTCGATGTAAGCCGCTTCCTCCATCGGCTCGCCGATCTTGATCAGGTAGCGCCCGTCCCTGGGCTGGAGCGCCAGATCGGGCAGCAGGAAATTCTCCCGCGGGCGCGGCGGCGCGTATTGCCCCGGAGCCAGCAGATAACCGATGCCGCCGACGCCCAGGATGTCGCTGACGAACGCATATCGATCGCCGTTCCACGCGAACACCAGCGGGCAACTGGACAGCTGGCGCTGGGTCTCGGCGATCCGGTGCGAGGTCGCGCCGGCCAGGGCCAGCTCCGTCTGGAAAACTCCATCGGACCAGTCGATGCTCACGTAGTCGATCGCGTGGGCTCCGCCCAGGCCGATGGCGATCGGGGTGAGACTCTGGCCCGGACCCGAGGAGTCCCGCAGACTGTCCTGCACGACCCAGCGGCCCTCGATCCGGGCTGCGACGCGCGCGCCGATTCCCGAGGCGTTGGACCGGGAGGATGTGGCCTTGTCATCGCGCCCGCTCAGCGTGAGCAGGGCGTAGCCGAACCGGCCAGGCCCCGGCCTGCGCAGCGTGACCGAGCCGTCCCGGTGATGAATGATCAACGCGGGGCCTTTGTCGTCGAGCGTGGTGAGCGTCCACGCGGTCATCGTCTCGTCGGTCAGCGTGAACATGCGTTCGACGGTTGCCCCCCGCAGGCGCCAGGCCGACAGGCCATGGCCGGACGTGGCGATGAGGTCGGGTCGTCCATCGCCGTCCAGATCGGCGGCGGCGAGCTGCGCGCGTACGCCGTCGGGCGGGCTCGATCTCGGGATGATCGTGGCCGCAGCCCATGAGCCATCGCTTCCCCTGGTCCAGCGGCGCACGGCGAATTCCGGCGTCAGCGTCAGCAGGTCGGGTTCTCCGCGCGCCTGCAGATCGGCCGCCACCACTGCCAGGGCCGGCTCTCGGACGAACGCATCGAAGCCGGGCGCGGATCGCCAGTTCCACAGGCCGTCCTGTTCCAGCACCTCGTGCGGTCCGCGCGCGTGAAGCACGATCAGCGCCAGTCGACGCCCGTTGTCCAGGTCGGTCGCGAGCGTCTGGATCGCATCGTCGGCCCGGGCCGGCCGCGGCAGCCGATCCGTCAACGGGCGGAACGCTGCATCGCCGTTGTTCGACAGCAGCACGCGCTCCCCGGCGCGCGTCACCACGAAGATATCGAGGCTGCCGTCATTGTCGGCATCGAAGATCTGGCAGTCGCGGGCCTCGCCCAGTCGCCTGAGCGCGGGAACGTCCGCCGCTGTCCACCGGCCACGTGGTGCTTGACGGACCAGCAGCGGCGAAGTGCCCGAGCGGCACAGCAACACGTCGGTCAAACCGTCGTTGTCGATATCGCCCCAGGCGGCGAATTCGACGTCGGCGAACCGGGCCAGCGGATGCTCCGGATGGGCTTCGAATCGATCGCCGACTCGCAGCAGCACCTGGCTGCGGCCGCCGCGCCCCCCCGGAAGAAACAGATCGAGCTGTCCGTCGCCGTCGATGTCGGCTGCCGAGGCGACCGGCCGGGTCGAAGTCGCGGGCCCGGCACGCAGCGGCACCGGCTCGGCGAACAACGCGCCGCTTGGGGCAGGCGCACGGCTCTCGCTTCGAGCCGCGTTGATCGCCTCGGCCTTGGCGCCCATCCGCGTGTACTTGAACTCGGCCAGGCGGGCCAGCGGGTTGTTGCGCAGCAGTTGAAACTGTTCCAGGCGCGCGGCGGCCTCGGTCGTGCGGGCCAGGCGCGACAACGCCTGCGATGCGCCGTACTGGGCGCTGCGCAGTCGCGGATCCAGGGCAATCGCCTCATCGAAGAGGGCGAGCGCCGCATCGGCACGCCCCTGGGACAGCAGGGACTGGGCAAGGAAGTACTTTGCGTAGGCGTCATGCGGATCGCCGTCGACGACCCGACGCAGCAACGGCTCGGCATCTTTGGGCGAGGTGCGAAGCGTCATCAGCCCGAGCAGGTACAGCGCCCGCAAATCGTCCGGCCGCTCCTTCAGCAGCGCACGGGTCTGCTCGCCCGCCGCGCGCTCGTCGCCCGCCTGTTGCCGGTTCAGCGTCGCGACCGCCAGGTCGAACCGCGCTTCGTACCAATCCGGATGCCGCGAGGCCAGGCCGGCAAACACGTCATGTGCGCCCGCGAAATCGAACTGACCCATCAGGCCGACGCCGCGATCGAGTTCCGCCAGCTCGGTGCCGCTCGGCGGGGCGGACTTCGCGCTGGACACGTCGCCACGCCCGCATCCGCCGAGCGAGAGCGCGAGCGCCAGCGCCGCGGCGATCAGTGCGCCGCTATTTCGGCAGCTTGCGCTTTGCATCGCGGATGCGCCGCTCGATCCGGGTCTTCTCGATGGGTTTGTGCCCGCCGGGAGCGAGCCAGGTCGTGCGCAGGTAGCTGTGCACTTCGCTGCGCAAGTGGGCCCGCATGTCGTGGCCGGCGCGGCGAGCTCGTTCGGCCCGAAGCGCCGCCACATCGATCGGCGCCACGACGACCTTCTCGCCAGGGCCGGGATCGGCCTGCGCCAGGATCCTGCCGTCATAGTCGACGACCATGCTGCCGCCGGGCCAGCTGAAGGGCGGGTAGTTGCCAGATTGCGCGCCCTGGTTCGCTGCGACCACGTACGCGGTGTTCTCCGCTGCGCGCGCGCGGTTGAACAGCGTCCACCAGTCCATCGGCGGCGTGGCTCCCCAGGGGTCCATGTAGGCCGAGACGCGCACCAGGATCTCGGCGCCATTGAATGCGAGCTGGCGGATCGTTTCGGGAAACAGCCAGTCGTAGCAGATGGCAACGCCGATGCGGCCGAGCTCGGTATCGGCGACCGGAAACGGATCGCGGTCGTACCCGGGCAGGTCGTGCGGGCTCGCATGCACTTCCCACGGTATCCAGGGGTTCACCTTGCGATACTTGAGCAGGATGCCTTTTGGTCCGATCAGCACCGTCGTGTTGAACACCGCCTCGGGCCAGTCCGGGTCGGTCTCGAGGAAGCTTCCCGTCTGGACGTAGCAGCCGTGCTTGCGCGCGAGGCGCTCGTAGGCGGTCGTGTGTTCATTGGGAACGGGCACGGCCAGGTGCTTGCGCAACTGGGCCACCGTCTCGTAGATCGGAGCGGCGTGCGCGAACTCGGGAAAGGCGAGCAGCCGTACGTCGAAAAACGGCTCGTAGCCGATGATCGTCTGCTCGATGATCGCGCACATGCGCTGGGTGTGCGAGGCAATTTCCGTCCGCGTCTTCGGATTCGGGAAATCGGTCTGGCAGGCGGCGGCGTAGAAGGCCATCGCGTTCGTCGGTTCGCGTCCTCTGCTGGTTCTTCAGTGATCGACCACCGACACGATCGACATCACGCGCCAGCGGCCACCGATCTTTTCCGCGACCACACCCAACGTATCGTAGGGAACATGGCGGAACTTGACCACCGCGACGGCCCTCGGAGCGTTGCCATCCGCCGCCACCGCGGCGCTTACGAAGAACGGCAGCAGCGGCGATACATCCTCGCCTCCCCTGGGCAGCAAGGGGAAGAAGGCGGCCGACGGCGGGTCGTAGGCCGCGTAGGCCTTGCGGTCCTTGCCGATCGCATCGATCGCCGAGCGCTGCTCCCCGGTCAGGGCCCGCTGAGCGTGGGCTATCTCGGCGACCCGGCCATGGTCCCGCAGGCGCCACACTTTCAGACGGGTGGCGAGCTCCGCCTTTGTGACCGGAGGCAGGGATCCGGCCGGCCGCTTCGCGATGCTGGAGCCGAACTCGGGCCCGAACGCCGAAGCGAGCGCGTCGAAGTCAGCCGTCGTGACCCATTGCGCGAAGAATCGGTTGAAGAAATCGAGCAGGTCGGCGTCCACGGCGTGCTGGCGCGATTGCGGCGTGGCAAGCGGCGGGAGCTTGCGCCCGGCCCACTTCAGGTCGAACGGCTGGGCGCCGTCTCTCAAGCTGATCCCTTCCAGGAACGACACGTCGCTGATGCCGTGGGACGCGAACCAGCGCTTTTTTTCGGTCTTGGTCGACGCCGTGATGAAGCCGTCCAATGACGGACGGATTTGGTCCCACTTGCGCGAGGTTCGCGCGGTCTGCGAGAGCTGCGGGTATTGCATCAGCACCTCGTAGACGGCCTTGGCCATCGCGACCGTGTCGGCGGGCCAGGCCATCGTAAGGTCGGCCTTGTGCGAATTCCAGCCGCCGCGCGCGGCCGGATGCCCCCACGCTTGCGCGCGGTCGCAGACAAAGATGCCGTCCGCGGGTTGCGGTATGCCCGGAATCCCCTGGTGCGACCAGGAGTCCTGCAGGATATGCAGCGCCTCACCGAGTCTGAACAGCATGTAATTCGCCTGGCCGGCGGGCACCTTGATGACGTCCAGAGCCGCCTTCTTCGCCGGGTCGCCGCCCGGCAGGACCGTGCGCGTCTCCGGCGCACCGGGAAAGGTGCCGGCCGAGGGATAGTGACGTTCCCCCGCCAGTTTCGATCTCAAGTCGTCCTTGGCGACGCATGCGTAGGCAAGCACTGGCCCCACGTATTGCATGTCGCCCGATTCGACGCGCTGGTCGCCGACGGCGATGGTCTTGGCCGACTCTTCATCGAAACCCGCCTGCAGCGCCAGCCACTGCGTCAATCCGAAGTGCACATCGCTTTCGAATCCTGACGAGCTTGCTGCAGCGAACAACAATCCTGACGACACGAAAATTCGCGCGACGATCATCACTCCTCCGCGAGCGATGGTACCTCACGCAATTGCCACACCCGCCCGATGGCCGCGATGTCCGGCAGTGGTCGGACCACGCACTGTGCATTCGACCTTGGTCTACTTTACATATCGGAACAGGCCGCATACCCTGAAGCGATCACGGCGCCGTGCGCTTGGCTGGCGTTCGTGCACGAAGAAGAAGTCAAATGAAGAAGAGGCGGACGTCGCCTCTCAGGGAGAAACCATGAAACCAGGGCTGTTGCGCGGCGGGTATGGCAATCCGCTTAAGTTCGTGCTGATCGCGTTTTCGTGCGGTGCACTATCGTTTTTCAGCGGCTGGTCCTCCGGCGACGAGCATGAGCAGGACGATTCGCCCGCCCCACTCACCGTGCCCAAGGCCACGTGCGGCGAGAACGATCACCCCGAGACCGCGCTGCAGGGCCAGGTAACGGCGGCGATGCGCGCAGCCGGCTTCCAGGGCTTCAACTGCAACCTTAAGTTGGTGGGCCAGAGCCGGGGCGATGGCGCCAACTGGCAGTCGACCGAGTTTCGGGACGAGCACCATCACATCTGCGCCTATCACGGCACGTCGTTCAGCACGGCCAACCGCACGCACCTGGGCGTGCCCGTGATCGACGTCACCGAGCCCGAAGCTCCGACGCCCACCGGCTACCTGGCGACTACCTCGATGCTGGACCCGTGGGAATCGCTGAAGGTCAACGAGCGGCGGCAGCTGCTGGCTGCGGATAATGCTCACAATGGCGGTTTCGGGACCGACGGCGGTCCCGAAGTCGATATTTACGACGTCTCTGGCGATTGCCGCTCGCCTCAGTTGCTGGCCACGGTCGCCGTCGGCAAGTCCGATGGAAGCACGGGCCTTGCGCACCCGGTGATCGGCCACGAAGGCTCCTGGGCGCCGGACGGACTGACCTACTACGGCGGCGATCTGCGTTACGCGTATACGGTTCCCGGGTCTACCGCAACAGCAACCGGTCAGTATTACGCGGTCGACACGACCGATCCAACCCACCCCAGCTTGATCACGGCCTGGACCATCAATATTGCGGCGTCGAACGTACACGGGATGTCGATCAGCGACGACGGCAACCGCGGCTACTTCGTATCTCTGGGGACCTCGGGCGGGGCGAGCGGGCTGACCGACCCGAACCAGCCGGCGAATGACGGGCTGTTGATCTACGACCTGAGCCAAATCCAGGCTCGAGTACCGAATCCGCAGGTGCGCCTGGTCAGCAAGCTCCTCTGGAAGGACGGTTCGGGCGCGCAGCACACGATCGCGGTCAAGATCGACGGCAAGCCGTACGTGATCTTCGTCGACGAAGCCGGCTCCGGCGGCTTCAGCAGTGCAGCGCAGCGACAGGCAGCGTGCGCGGCCGGCTTCCCACCGTACCCCATGGCGCGGATCATCGACATCCGCGACGAGACGAAGCCAAGGATAGTGTCGCGATTGGCGCTCGAGACACACAACCCGGCCAACTGTGCCAAGGTGCTGCCGGATCTCGTGGGCCTGTCCATCTTCACGTATGGCAGTCACTACTGCAGCGTCGACAACATTCACCACGCGACAACGCTGGCCTGCGGCTACTTCAATTCGGGCATCCGCGTGTTCGACATCCGCA
>VBCK01000263.1 GCA_005882215.1 Betaproteobacteria bacterium
AGATCAGCTGAGCGTGCTGCTTGGCCGCGACCCGGACGAGATCCTGCGCACCGAGAACAACCGGCTCAAGCGCATGAGCGAACTCGCTGCTCCCCCTGTGCCACCTGCCGGCCTGCCCTCCACGCTACTGGAGCGCCGCCCGGATCTGCGCGCGGCAGAGCAGAACCTGGTGGCGGCCAATGCCAATGTTGGAGTAGCGAAGTCTAACCTGTTCCCGACCATCACCCTGACCGCCACGGGCGGCCGTGTCAGCACCGCCCTGTCCGACCTGTTCAGTGCCCCCACCAAGGCGTGGTCGGCTGGCGGCGGCCTGCTGCAACCCCTGCTGAGCCCGCAGCGCAATCTCTACCAAGTCGAATTAGCCAATGCGCAGAAGCGGCAGGCGCTGCTGCAATACCAACAGAGCATCCAGACCGCCTTCCGGGAAGTGTCCGATGCGCTCATTGCGCGGCAGAAGTACGCCGAATTTCAGGTGGCGCAGCAGGCCCAGGTGGACGCCCAGCGCAAGGCCAACACAATCGCCCTGGCCCGCTATCGGGTCGGCTATTCCTCCTACTTCGATGTGATCAACGCCGACCGCGACCTGTTCACAGCGGAGCTGTCACTGTCTGGCGCGCACTTGAATACGCTGGTGTCGCTGGTGCAGCTGTACCGCGCCGTGGGTGGCGGCTGGCAAACTGAGCCATCCGGCAAAGGTGAGCCGGATCGGGCGCCCGATACCACCGGCGCGACCCCGGATCCATCGGCGAACATACCCACACCGTAACGAAACTCAAGGTGCGGGCACGGCGGGCGCGGTTCTCCTAGGACAGGTACTTTCGCAGCGGCTCCCAATACATCTTGGACCATCCCCCATCGAGGTGCTCGCGCTGTCCGTCGGGGAAACCGGATTGCTCGACGGTGAGCCTGGTGCCGGCGCCCTCCCCCACCAGCTCGAATCGAACGACTGAATACACCCCCTCCGGCCAATTGCCGGCGCGCCACGCCTGGACGATGCGCTGGTTCGGCTTGAGCTCGATGTTGCGGCCGCTGATCATGCCGCCAAAGCACGAGAACGAACCGCCTGCCTCCCGATCGATCTCGGCGGGCGCACCACCGCTGAACTGGCTGAACTGGCGTGCATCGAGCAGCGCGTCGTAGACGCACTTCGGGCTGGCCGGAAAAACGATTTCCTGATGGATGGGCGCCGACATGATTGAGACTCCTCGTGCGTTTCGTGCGGTGGCTCACTTGCAATAGGGAACCATTTGGTTTCCTATATAGCACCACGGAGACAACGATGCCGTCAAGCACCCGACACAAGCGGGCATCCGGACAGGATCGCCTCGATGCGATCCTTCATGCGCTTTCCGATCGCACGCGCCGCGCGCTGCTCGCGCGGCTGGCGGCCGGCCCCGCCATGGTGACCCAGCTGGCCGAGCCCTTTGATGTCACACGGGTGGCCATATCCAAGCACCTGCGTGTTCTGGAACAGGCGCGCCTGGTGTCGCGCACCGTCGACGGCCGCGTTCACCGCTGCGCGCTCACGGCCGCACCACTGCGAGAAGTGGAGCGATGGCTGGCGGATTACCGTTCATTCTGGACGCAGAGGCTCGAAGCGCTGGCCCGCTATGCGGAAGGAGAGGGAAAGAGATGAGCGCAGAAGGATCAAGGACAAATGTGACCGAACCACCTGCCGACGCATCGGCGAACCGATACGCCGCAGCGCGCGTCGTGCGGCGAATCATTCACGCAACACCGGAAAAGTTGTTCGCTGCCTGGACGGAACCTGTGCGTCTCGCTCAATGGTGGGGCCCGGAAGGGGTGTCGTGCCCGCGTGCGGAGATCGACCTGCGGGTCGGTGGGCCGTACCGAATCGCGAATCGATTTCCTGACGGCACGCTCGTATGGATCGTCGGCGTGTTCGAAGTCCTGGAGCCTCCCCATCGACTCGTTTACACGTGGCGTCTTGAGTCGCAATTCAAAGAACCAGAGCGTGTAACCGTTTGCTTCGAGCCGCGCGGTGCCTCGACGGAGGTCATCGTCGTCCACGAGCGGATCGATGATGCCACAACGCGCGCGGATCACGAACGAGGCTGGAAAGGATGCCTGGACGGTTTGGCGAACTACGTGTACTCCACCTTCGGTGGCCACATCGCACCTTCAGCTTGACTCGCTCACTCCTCGTGTTGGTGGCTCGCTAGATTGGCCTCACGCAGGTCGAGCTCCCGCTCGAGCCGGCGCCGCGCCTCATCCTTCAGTGTCCCTTGACGGTAGAGCTCATTGATCCGCTCGCGCTCGGCTGCGATCAAAAGCAACTCAATTTCGTCGGGAGGCGCTGTTAGGTCCCGACGATTTTCTTCCTCGGGGCCGCGCTCGAAATGCCTCAGACGTTCCCGATGCTTCGTTCGAAGCCGCTGAACGACGTCCTCCGGCAGTCCCCGTTCCGCGGCAAGCTGCTCCAGACGCTCGAGAGCGGAAGCGATGGCGTGCCGGCGCGCTAGCCGCTCTTCTGTGCGCGCGCTCTGGAGCTCCCGTTCACCGGCGTTGGCGAGACCGAGCAT
>VBCK01000264.1 GCA_005882215.1 Betaproteobacteria bacterium
ATGATGTTCATCAGTACGAACCAGCATCGGATTTCACCTTTTGCAGGAGGAAAAAATGCAGAAGCGCGAGTTGGGACGCAGCAATCTGGAAGTCTCGGCGATCGGGCTCGGCTGCATGGGAATGAGCTTCGGCTACGGCCGTTCACTAACGAAGAACTCGTGGGCGAAGCCGTCGCGCCGTTTCGTGGGCAAGTGCTGGTCGCAACCAAATTCGGTTTTGATATCGATACGAATACCGGCCAGCAACGGGGCCTGAACAGCCGGCCGGAGCACATCAAGCAGGTGGCCGCGAGTGCCGTCTGTTCGGGATGAGGTCCAGCCTGAGCGCGCCGACCCACAGCCGATGTCGGTATTAGAGGCATTCGATCAGGCGCTCGCCGCGCGCGGATTCGTAGCCGATCCGTCGCAGCAGCAGGCGGCGCAGCGCCTGGACCGGCTCTGTCGCGAATGGATCGAATACAAGTCGCGACGGTCCAATGCGGTGTCGCGCCTGCTGGTGCGCCCACCGATCCCGCGTGGCGTCTACCTGTGGGGTGGCGTGGGGCGAGGCAAGAGTTTCCTGATGGACTGCTTCTTCGGAACGGTGCCGCTGGTGCGCAAGTCGCGCGTGCATTTCCACGAGTTCATGCGCGACGTGCATCGGCAGCTGCAGGAGGTCAAGGGCGAGGCCGATCCGCTCGACCTGGTTGGCCTGAAGCTGGCCCGGCGCAGCCGGCTGATCTGCTTCGACGAGTTTCAGGTCTCGGACATTGCCGACGCGATGATCCTGCACCGGCTGCTGGCGCGGCTGTTCGATCTGCGCCTCGGCTTCGTGATGACGTCCAACGACCCGCCCGACCGGCTGTACCCGGACGGACTGCATCGGGATCGGTTGTTGCCGGCGATCGAATTGCTTAAGGAGCGGCTGGACGTGATCCAGGTCGATGGCGGCGTCGATTACCGGCTGCGGGCGATGCAGGACGTGGATCTGTACGTAACGCCGCTCGGCGAGTCCGCGGATCGACGGCTGCAGGCCGCCTTCGACCGCATTGCCGAAGTTGCCGACCAGCCGCCTCAGCTGCGGATCGAGGAGCGCACCATCGAGGCCCGGCGCCGGGCGGGCGGCATCGTCTGGTTCGATTTCGCGCAACTGTGCGGCGGTCCGCGTTCGTACAACGATTACCTCGAGATCGCTTCGCAATTCCACACGGTGGTGCTGTCCAATGTTCCACGGCTGTCCGCGGCCCAGTCGTCTGAAGCGCTCCGGCTGACCTGGCTGGTCGACATCCTGTACGACCGCGGCGTCAGGCTGATCGTTTCGGCCGAGGCGGCGCCGGACGAGTTGTACCGCGGCGGTCAACTGCACCAGGAATTCCGGCGTGCCGCCTCGCGACTGATGGAAATGCAGTCCAGGGAGTACAGTGGGACCCGCCGAGGAGAGACGCAGCGCGTGGTCGATCGGGCCGAAGCGAAATGAGAACCTGCCGCGTGCAAGGCCGCCGGGCGTTGCTCGGCCTGATCGGGTACGCCTTAGGCGCTGGCGCACTGGCGGCGCAGGCCCCTGTCAATCTGGACCAGCGCTACCCGACCGGCAGTATCAACACCGAGGCACTGGCCGAGCAGGCCCTGGCCGACGCGGCCGCGGTCAGGCAGGCGATCGATGCCCGCTACAGCGCAGAAAGCGCGCGCTGCGCCCACGTTTTCCTGGCGACCGAGTGCCAGGACAACGCGCGACGTGCTCATACGCTGGGCGAGACGCAGGTGCGCCGGGTCGAGTTGGAGGCTCACGATCTGCAGCGCAAGCTCGCCGCACAGGACCGCACGACCCAACGCGACGCCGAGCAGGCGCGCTGGCAGCAGGCCAACGGACCTCAGAAGGAGCGCGAGGCGCGAAAAGCCACCCAGCAGCGTGCCGACCGGGTCCAGGAGCACGCACAGGACGCGTTGCGTCAGCAGGCGCAGGCTGCGTCCAACCGGGAACGCTATCAGCAACGCAATGCGCAGCACGACCAGGACGAGGTGCAGCGCGCCAGCGTCCAGTTGCGAAGCGTCGCGGAAAACGAGCGCCGCTATCGGGACAAGCAGGAGCGCGCCAAGGCCTATGCGGCCAA
>VBCK01000265.1 GCA_005882215.1 Betaproteobacteria bacterium
CGAAGCAATGGCAAGCCAGCCGGCGCGAATCAGCCGGCAAGTCCTTTGCGACAGTTAGCCGAAGCGCATGTCCTCACTTCGGGTCGCCTTGCATGGGGGAGAAGCTCAGCGGCGCTTGGTTGCCGTACAAATCGACCAGTTCCCTCCTCAAAAGCTCCAGTCGATCATGCATTCGAGCCTCGAATGTCCCAGTGACATATAGGCTCGGCAAGGAATACTCCAGCGGAGATACAAGGTCGAACGTCTCTTTATGACTGATGGGATCATGCGTTGCGAGAGCTGCCCAACCGGCCCCGTGTCAGTCATCGTCAAGCTCGCAATAGAACTGAATGGCGGTAAAGATTTGAACGACAGCGTAAGCCCGGCGTTCCGACGAGTTCACCCTCGTGTAGATCAAGTGTCCCGCGCGCGGCCTATGCTGGTCCAGTTCAAGGTAGTGATCGACCGCGATGCGCACTGGACAGACCTCGCCCACGGTGCCGTCGAGAAGATAGTTGCGGGCTCGCATCCCAAGCGGTGTAGCGCGACCTAACCGGGTTGGCGCAGCAACCGCCATTTTGATGCAGAGGCGCTTAATGTCATCGTCCATGGGAAAGCCGATGCGAAATTGCTGCAAATCGACGGTGGTGAACCTGTCCGCAGTAATTCGAACCGATCGTCCTTCTCGTTCCAGGGACTTAGCGATCTGCTGAATCTGCTTACGACTACCTCTGGCGGCCGTGATGCGGCCAGTGGCATCGCGGTCGATACTTGGCTTGGACGGCGCGGCCTTGAAGTCGTGTCTTACGTCATATCGCTCGCCGCCGGCGCCGATGGCCATTCCCTTCCACTCCATTGGCTTCGGAGGGTGCAAGCCACTTCTGCGCAGCAGGAACATTAGGTCCTTCAAATGACGCAGGGCAGTCGCCTCAAACTCGGCACCGAATTTGCTGTTGCAGTACTTGCAGGCTGGCGTCCACGCTCGCCCGCCGAGGAAATCGGAAAAAATATGATCGCGGGAATCCGCATCCCGCGCCGCGCAGTACGGGCACAGCATCTTGGAGATCACGTTTTCGAACGGTTGAGCTTTTGTCAAATCTTGTGTATGCCGCGACTCATCAGGCGGCGGCACGACGCTGCTCAATGATCTGATCCTGTTTGATTCCATCGACGAACTTCACGCCGCGGATGACCTCGGCGATCCAATCGAAGCCCTTGATGCGGCGAAACGATTGCTCGGCGGCGCGGGCGAGCTTGTACACCATCGCCAGCAAGGTGCCACGTGAGAAGGCGCCCTTGACCCGATCCGTGCGATGCCGGATCGTGGCGAAGCTCGATTCGATCACGTTCGAGGTTCGCAGGTGAACCCAGTGCTCGGCCGGAAAGTCGTAGAAGGCCAGCAGCGCGTCCCGATCCTTGGCCAGGCACTCGATTGCCTTTGGGTACTTGGCTTGGTAGACGAGCAGGAAAGTGTCATACGCTTTGAGGGCGGCCTGGCGTGTCTCGGCCATCCAGATCGCCTGCAGACCCGCCTTGGCCTTGGGCTGCAGCGAGCGCGGCAAGTAGTTCAGCACGTTGGCCGTCTTGTGGACCCAGCAGCGCTGCGCGCGCGTGACGGGGAACACCTCGTCGAGTGCAGCCCAGAAGCCGAGTGCCCCGTCGCCCACGGCCAGGCTGGGAGCGACCAGACCGCGCTGCTTCAGCCCGATCAGCACCTCGCGCCAGCTCTGCTTGGACTCGCGCACGCCGTCGGCGATCGCCAAAAAGCGCTTCTGGCCGCGTTCGTTCACGCCCACCACGACCAGCGCGCACAGCCGGTGATCCTCGGCCCGGATCCCCGAGTAAATGCCGTCGACCCACACGTACACCCAGCGCTCGTGCGAAAGATCCGCCCGTTGCCAGGCCGCATACTCGGCCGCCCAGCTCGCCTTCAGCCGGCCGATCACCGGCCCCGACAGATTGGCCGCCTTCCGGCCCACCAGCGCCGCCAGCGCCGCGCCCACATCGGCCTGGGCAATGCCGCGCAGATACAGCCACGGCAGTACCGCATCGACCGACTTGGCGCGCCGCACATACCCCGGCACCAGCTTCGATTCGAACCGGACCCCGGCGCCCGTGCGGTCGCGTACCCGTGGCACCTGCACCGGCACCGCTCCGAGTCCCGTCAAGACCTCGCGCTGCGGCAGGTATCCATTGCGCACGACCGCTCGCCGGCCGTGATCGTCGCGCCGATCGGCCCAGCGCTCCAAGAACGCCTCGCACTCGGCATTCACCGCCGCGTGCAGCAGCTCGCCGGCCTTCTCGCGCAGCAACTGGCTCAACGGATCCTCGATCCGACTTTGACTTGCAAGCTGAACAACCCTATCTTCACCCATGGTGGCGGATTCCTTTCTGCTGAACATGTTGGTCTCGACAACCTCATTTCAGCAGCGTCCGCCGCCTCCTTCAAATCGGGTTCATACACAAGATTCGGTTATAGCTCAACTTTCGATAGGCAAACTTCAGGTTCTCCCGAAGCCGAAGAAGAGACTCCGAGTAAGCACTCTTCAAATCCGCGTTCTCCGTGCCAAAATCGAGTAGCTCAACAAGGCTTGCAGCCAAATTGTCGAGCGTAGATTGCTTGAAAGTATCGTGATGCTTGCCGGTAACAAGAAATACCTGAAGATCCGAT
>VBCK01000210.1 GCA_005882215.1 Betaproteobacteria bacterium
AGAGGCACTGCGACTGGCTCCGAACCTGCAAGTTGCGCAGATCAGTGCCCCCAGCTACGCGATCAGCGCGCGCGGATTGAACGGCGCCGGCGCCGGCTCAAACAAGCTGCTGGTCATGATCGACGGGCGATCCGTCTATACGCCGCTGTTTTCCGGCGTTTTCTGGGACGCCCAGGATGTGATGCTGGAGGATGTGGAGCGCATCGAGGTCATCAGCGGGCCCGGGGGCACGCTGTGGGGCCTCAATGCCGTCAACGGCGTGATCAACGTCATCACACGCTCCTCCGGGAGCACTCAGGGTGCCCTGGTGCCGGCGGGTATCGGAAACCACGAGGCCGATGCCGCGTTGCGCTATGGCGGGCCGTTGGGGTCGGACGGCCATTATCGCGTGTACGGCATGTACTTCGATCAACATCACACGCAGACCGAATCCGGTGCCACGAAGAATGACGCGTGGCACAAGAGCCGGGGCGGATTCCGGATCGACTGGGGCCGCGCGGGCGATTCGCTGACCGTGAACGGGAACGGGTATTCCGCCGCCGAGGGTCAGCCGTTGCCGGGCGCCATCTCGATCGGCGGCCTGAGGTTGCCGCTGGGCAATATTTCGATTTCGGGTGCGAATCTGACGGCCCGCTGGGACCGCGCGCTTGAAGGAGGTTCGAACCTCTCGGTGCAAGGCTATTACGATCGGACCGCGCGCGACGACCCGCCCTCATTTTCCGAGACCATCGATCTGCTCGACCTGCAATTGCAGCATTCTTTGCGACCCATCGGCATCCACGCGATCGTCTGGGGTGGGGAGTTCCGATACGACATCGACCGGGTCACGAAAACTTCATTCCTGGCTTTTTCGCCACCGAGGCCTTTCTTCGCGTTCCTTCCCGAAGGCGCTAACCAAAGGTGGCCCAGTCTGTTCGCGCAGGATGAGGTGGCGCTGCGCCAGGATCTGCGACTGACGGTCGGCGCCAGACTCGAGCGAAACGACTACACCGGGACGGAGTTCCTGCCGAACTTGCGGCTTGCCTGGAAAGTCGCGTCGGCGCACCTGCTCTGGGCGGCGGCTTCCCGCGCCGTGCGCGCGCCCTCGCGATTCGACCGGGACACGTACGTTCCGGGGGCCCCACCGTTCCTGCTGGCCGGCGGACCGGATGTACGCTCCGAGGTGGCCAAGGTGTACGAGATCGGGTACCGCGGGCAGCCGACACCGAGACTGTCGTATTCGGTGACGCTGTATCACGCGGACTACGACCACCTGCGCACCACGGAAATCGCTCCGAGCCGTAGGTTCCTGAACTTTTCGAATCAAATGGAGGGCAACACGACCGGCATCGAGACCTGGGGAACCTATCAGGTGACCGGGATGTGGCGATTGAGCGCGGGCTTGAGCGCACTGCGGGAGAGGCTGACGCTCAGGCCGGGCAGTGCGGACTTGGCGGACCTGAACGCACAGCAGGGACGTGATCCCACCCACACCTGGATGCTGCGCTCCTCGTTCGACTTTCCGTACCGAACGGAGTTCGACGCTATCGTGCGGCGCGTCTCTGGGCTATCGGATCCGGCCGTGCCCGGCTATACAACCGTGGACCTCAGGACCGGGTGGAGGGCGCGGCCGGAACTCGAGCTGTCGATTACCGGCGAAAACCTGTTCTCCGGCGGGCATGCCGAATTCACCGACCCGATGACCCGAACCCGATTCGGCCAGGTCGTCTTCTTCAAGGTCGCATGCCGCGTTTGACGAGGACGAAGCGATCGCCCGCAGTGCTGCGGCCCGCCGGTCGGCGTGCTTTTCTGGGCGTCCTGCTGACGTTCATCGTCGCGAGCGGCGACTGGGCCCGCTGCTGGGCCCAATCCGACCTGCAAGCCGCCGAGTACAAAGTGAAGGCGGCGTTCCTCTACAAGTTCGCCGGTTACGTCGAATGGCCGTCGCAGGTGTTCGAGCGCCCCGAGAGTGCGTTTGTGATCGGGGTTATCGGTGCCGACGCGCTCGGCGATCAGCTGGCCCAGATAGTGGCCGGCCGATCGATCGGCGGCCGGCCGGTGGCAGTTCGCACGCTTCGCCGCGGCGAACCCGTGAGCGGATTGCACATTCTGTTCATCGGGCGTGCGAGCGGTGGCCGGCCCCTGGATGTGATGGCTTCCGCCAAGGGGCGGCCGGTATTGACGGTGACCGAGTCCGAAGACGCATTCGCGCTGGGCAGCATGATCAATTTCGTGATCGTCGAGGACAAGGTGCGCTTCGACGTGGCGCCGCGCGAAGCCGAGCTGGCCAATCTGAAAGTCAGCGCGCGGCTGCTCTCGGTGGCGCGCAAGGTGCTGGCGGGCCCGTCATGACGCCCCGATTCTCGCTATCGCTGCGTGCGAAGCTGCTCGCCGTGATTGTGGCCACCACGCTGGTGGCATTGGCCGTCGCTCTTTGTGCAATGATCGCCTACGACCTGCGGCTGTTCCAGAGCAAGTCCGTTGCCGAGCTCGAAACGCAGGCTGAACTGCTCGGCAAGACGACCGCTCCGGCCCTGCAGTTCGACGATCCGAAGGTCGCGCAGGAGAACCTGCAGCTGCTTCGTTTCCGTCCCGAGATTCAGGCGGCGGCCATCTACGACGCGCGCGGCGCAATGTTCGCGAAATACACCGCGAGCCCCGGACGGGATCGCTTTCCGAAGCTGCCGGAGGCGAACGGTGCGCGCACCGAGGGGCGCGCCCTGGTGCTGTTCCAGCGGATCGAGGACCAGGGGCAGATTCTCGGAACGGTCTACCTGAGGGCCGACTTCGAGCTGTACGGCCGCATCCTGAGCTACGCGGGAATCGCTGCGCTGGTTGCCATCGTCGCGATGCTGGCCGCGCTGTTGACGTCGGCCCGAATGCAGAACGTGATCACGCGTCCGATCCTGGCGATCGCGGACATCGCGCGGCATGTCGTCACGACCCGGGATTACTCGGTTCGAGCCCTGAAAACGACCGCCGACGAGGTCGGGGCACTGGCCGAGGCCTTCAACGACATGCTCGACGAGATCCAGAAACGCGAACTGGACCTGGAGCGCGAGGTGGCCGAGAGGCGCCGCAGTGAACAGGAGATCGCGCGGCTCAATGCCGAGCTGGAGGACCGGGTGCGGGAGCGCACCGCGCAGCTGGAGGCCAGCAACCGGGAACTGGCCCAGGCGAGAAAGGAGGCCGAGCGAGCCAACGAGGCGAAATCCGAATTCCTGTCCAGCATGAGTCATGAGCTGCGCACGCCTCTGAACGCGATTCTGGGCTTCGGCCAGATCCTGGCCTCGGAGACGTTGCAGCAAACCGCCGCGCAGAAGAAGGAGTTCCTGAACCACATCCTGAAAGCGGGACGACACCTGCTGGCGCTGATCAACGAGATCCTCGACCTCGCGAGGATCGAGTCCGGAACCGTCTCGCTCTCGCTGGAGCCCGCGTCGATCGGGGAGCTGATGCTGGAATGCAGGCAGCTCACGGAACCGATGGCAGGCCAGCGCGGCATCCGGATGGTATTTCCGCCCGAGAGCCAGATCTGCGTGATCGCGGATCGAACACGGCTGAAGCAGGTTCTGCTGAACCTGCTGTCCAACGCGATCAAGTACAACCGCGAGGGCGGCGCCGTCGTCGTTGGTTACGAAAGCGTCGATTCGCGCGTTCGGGTTTCCGTCCAGGATACCGGCCCGGGACTGCGACCGGAGCAAGTGCAAGCCCTGTTCCAGCCCTTCAATCGCCTTGGGCAGGAATCGGGCCCCGTAGAAGGCACCGGCATCGGGCTGGTCGTCACCAAGAAGCTTGTGGAGCTGATGGGAGGAACCATCGGGGTGGCCAGCACCGTGGGGGCGGGGAGCGTGTTCTTCATCGAATTGAAGTCGGCCGAGCCTGTGTCGGCCGCCGACCGCGGGCTCGGCGAGGAACTCGAAAGCGTCAGCGAGGACACGAACGAAGCGGCGATCCCGGCGCTGCTTTACGTGGAGGACAATCCGGCCAACCTGACGCTGGTGGAAGAGATCATCCGCTTTCGTTCCGGACTGCGCCTGCTTTCGGCCCCTGACGCGCGTCTGGGGATCGAACTGGCCCGCGCGCACCGGCCGCGCGTGATCCTGATGGACCTTCATCTACCGGGCATGAGCGGCGACGATGCCCTGAAGATTCTGCGTGACGATCGCAGGACTGCGCATATTCCTGTGATCGCCATCACCGCGCACGCGATGCCTCGCGATGTCGCAAAAGGGCTGGCGGCCGGATACTTCCGCTATCTGACCAAGCCGCTGCTGCTCGATGCGTTCACGGAAGCGATTGACAGCGCTTTGACAGTCGCGAGCGGCTCGCAAGCCCGCAACGACCCGATCGAACCCTGAAGGTTTCAGTGGGTCGGCGCGGGAACCTATCCGACCACGTCGTAAGGCCGCATCATTTCGTTGTCCTCGTGCTCCAGGATATGGCAGTGGTAGAGATAACGGAACCGCTGCCCGGGCCGCACCGCCGTTCCGGCAGGCAGGTCGAACCTGGCAATGACACGCGTTACCATCCCGATCACATTTCCCGCCTGATCAAGCCCTGAAAACGCCTTCACCGTGTCCTTGTAGGCCGGGCTCTCGTTCGGCTCCGGTGCGATCGGCTCGCCGGTGAAGCGCACCTCACCGGTGTTCAGGTATCGCGCCAGATCGAAGCTGCGCCGCTCCAGCACGTTGAACTGGACCAGATGGACGTGCAGCGGGTGCGCATCGGTCGTGAGGTTCACGAAGTTCCAGATCTCGGTCGTTCCAACCGCGGGAGCGTCGACCACGGGGTCATCCCAGCGCGCACCGCCGGTCGGGCTGGTCGGGCTGGCCTGCAAGGGCGAGCCGCCTACGAGCCCGATGATCGGGTAGCCATCCGATAGCCGGTCCGCCTCGCTCACCATGATGAACCGCTGCCGGACCGCGCTTTCGGGTGAAAGCACAGTGACGGGTGCGAGGCGCGACGGCAGCGAGCTGCTATCCCGGCCCCGCAGCGGGCGGGTCACACGAAACTGCATCACTTCCGGCAGCGCGCATTCGCCGCCGCCCGGGAAGGGGGCCGGCGCGTCGTTCAGCAGCGTGAACACGCGCCCTTCGGCGCCGCTGAAGTCGATCACGACGTCGAAGCGCTCGCCGGGGGCCATCAGCAGATCACCGAGTTGAATCGGAGCGGGCAGCAGGCCGCCGTCGGTGCCGATCTGGTTGAACACCGGACCCGGCCGGCCGCCTGCGTCCGCCAGCGTGAAGTGGTAGAAGCGCGCGTTCGAACCGTTCAGTATCCGGAACCGGTACCTGCGTGGTTCGACTTCGAGATATGGGAATGCCACGCCATTGACGCAGGCGACGTCTCCGAAAAACTCGGGAATCCAGCACTGGTGCGTGCCGGCCAGATCGACGGGGTATTGAAGCGATCCATCGGGATTGAACATCCGGTCCTGGATCAGCAACGGCACCTCGTACGGGCCCGTGGGCAGATTCAGACCGTCCTCGAGTCGATCGCGGATGAAGTAGAACCCGACCAGGCCGGCGAACACGTTGAGCCGCGTGATGGCGAGCGTATGGTCGTGGTACCACAAGCCGGTCGCCGGTTGATCGTTCGGATAATGGTAGGTCTTCGTCGTGAAGAAGGGCCCCGTCTGCACCCAATCGCGCGTGAACCAGGCTTCGGGGTACCCGTCGCTGTCCGGCAGCACGCATGCGCCATGAAGATGAGGGACGGTGCGGGTACGCGGCTCATCCATGTCGGCTCCATGAACCGTCTGGTCGTACGCGTACTCGAGCAGGTGCTGCACCGGTAAGTCGTTCACCCACATTACCTGGATCGGACGACCCGTGCGGGTCTCGAAGGTCGGTCCCGGCCAGGTGCCGTTGTAGCCCCACAAGGTGGTCGGAGGCAGATCGCGATGCACCTTCTGCTCGAACTGTGACATCCGGACCGTGTATCGGGCGATCCCGTCATCGACGCTCGATGGGCGCGCCACGCCGGGCACGGGCAACGGGTCCACATACTTTTCCAACGAGGGGGATGCGGCTTTGCTCGCGCGGCTGATCCAGGGCGAAACGAGTAGGCCCGCGCCCGCGATCAACCCGCCCTTCAGGATGCTGCGTCGGGTATGCCCGGTCCACAGCGGGGGGCTTTGCTGCTTAAGGCTCATCGGTGGCTCCTCGAGCTCCTGGTTCGACAGTGCGAATTTCGCCGCGCCTTCAGTCCCAGTTCGAACTTGCCCCGAGTCCGCGGCAGATCGTTTGAAAGAAGCCGGCCGGTGCGTCATCGGCCAGAGGGATCCGAACCTTGGGCGCTCCCTGAGCCCACGCGAATTCGAGTTCCACGGGCTTTTGCGTGACTTCGAAGATCAGCCGCGTGCGCAGCCGCTCCTGAGGTGCGAGCACAAAGTCGGGAAAATCCTCGGCAAGCGGTCCCCAGCTGCCGTTTGGCCCGCGCATCCTGAAGTCGTGGCGTCCGATGCGCCTTGGGGCGTTTCCGACATTTTTCAGCCGGACGTCCAGGTAAACCCGATCCGGCAGGGCGGGCGGGCTGCTTTCACCGACGGGCGTCGCGCCGGCCCGCCGCGTCGCGCGAGGCTGTCGCAGCCATTCGGCCGATCGCACGGCAACGCGCACCCCGTCGATCTTGGCCTCGACTCCGACCGGCACGCTCGCGGTGAGGGCAGCGTGCGCTCCACGGTGCAGGTATGGATCTTGCGCCAACGCAAGACTCACGCCGACCGCGGCGGTCGCGAGCAGGCACAGCACGATCAAGCCGCGGACGATCGCGCGCGGCAGCGCGCGGCGGACGCGCGCGCGAGGCGCTTGTGTCACGCCGTACCCGCGCGTGCTCGCGACCAACACGGTCAAGCTGAGCCACATGATCGGCACCGCGGCGATATAGATGAAAAGCGCGTCGTGCAGGCCCTCCAGCAGGTTCCACAGCACGCGGCCAGACGCGCCTGCCTTGCTGACAGGTGCAAGGCCGTGAAACGAATGGGCCTGGCCGCCGTCCAGAACCCGAGCCAGAACGTGATGCAAGCCCAGCACGGGAACGAGAAGAATCGCAAAGACCCCGGCGATCCATGCCGCGGCGGCAAGCAGCCCCGTGAACGCGAACCCGCTCGTTCGCGAGCGATCTGCGAGCCACGCTGCAGCCGCGATCGCAAGCAGCGCAGGGGCAAACACCAGCGAAGCGTCCCCGGCGACGCGGGAGGCGTTGAGCGCCCAACCGCCTGTGACCGCCAGGCCAGCGACTTGCAGCGCATGCAGCCACGCGATCACGCAGAAGGTCAGCAGCAGCGACAGCCCGACGACGCCGGTGAGGCGCAGGGTGCGGCTTTGATCATATGAAGTGTGGTTCACTGCGAGACCCGGACGATCGGAGATGGGGGCATCTGACACCGGGCAGCGTCGCAATGCGATACAGGAAATCCACTAATGCGAAGCGTTGGTAAGCTGCAAACAAATACCGGTGTTGCCACGGGAAAATTGAGGGAAACGCCCGACATGAAGCCCGACGTGCACCCCCGAAGTGCGCGTCGAGGAGGTTGCGCGCCGGCCGCTCGCGGTGCGCTTCCCATTCTTCAAGACCGGGTAGACGCTGCTTCGGGCGCGCCTGCGAGTTGCAACATCCGCCGTGCTTGATCCGTCGCCTGCGCTGAAGCTGTGGGCAGTAAGGCGCCGGGCAACGCTCGGCCGGCAGCAGGCCGCCTCGATCCAGCGCGAGGTGCTGATGCGACTGTTGCGGCTTGCCGCCCGGACCGCGTTCGGCCGCGCTCATGATTTCGGGGCGATCAGCTCGGTCGAGGGCTATCAGCGTCGCGTTCCTCTGCACGACTACGATGCGTTCTGGCGGCAGTGGTGGGGACCGGCATTCCCGCATGTGGGCGGCATGACGTGGCCGGGGCGGATTCGTTACTTCGCCAACAGCTCCGGCACGACGCAGGCTTCGACCAAGCGCATTCCGCTGAGCGACGCGATGGTGCAAGACAACCGGCTGGCCGCGCTGGACGTTCTGGCCTGGCACTTCGCCGCACGCCCTGCGAGCCGGATGCTCGCCGGGCCCGGAGTGTTCCTGAGCGGGTCGACCCGCTTGGAGGAGTTGGCCCCCGGTATCCGAGCCGGGGATCTGTCGGGCATCGCCGCGGTCGAACGGCCGATCTGGGCGCGCGGCCGCGTACTGCCGGCTGCCCTGCTCGCCCAGCAAACCGACTGGCGGGCCAAGATGAACGCGTTGGCGCCGCTTGCACTCGAGCAGCCCATCACCAGCATCTCCGGAACGGCCAGTTGGATGCTGTTGTTCTTCGAAATAGCGGCCGCCGTGCGGGGTCCCGAGGACGGTCGGCTGCGCGACCTGTTCCCGTCGCTCGAGCTGCTCGTGCATGGCGGGGTCGGCTTCACCCCTTATCGGGACCGCTTCGCGCATTGGATGGAGGGCGGCAACGCGCTCACCCGGGAGGTCTACGCCGCCAGCGAGGGATTCGTCGCCGTGGCCGATCAGGCAGACGGCGAGGGCATGCGGCTGCTGCTGGACCGGGGGATATTCTTCGAGTTCGTGCGGCCGGCCGAACTTGGGTCGAACGCGCCCGATCGCCGCTGGATCGCCGACGTCGATCTGGGCGAGGAGTACGCGCTGGTTGTGACCACCAATTCCGGCTTGTGGTCTTACGTGCTGGGCGACACGGTGCGCCTGGCCACGCGCGAGCCGCCGCGTGTGCTGGTTACCGGGCGCACTTCGTGGTCACTTTCGGTTGCCGGCGAGCATCTGATCGGCGCGGAGCTGGATGCGGCGGTCGCTGAAGCGGCCCGCGCGCTTGGCTGCCGCGTGGTGGAATACAGTGCGGCACCCGTTCACCCGGACGCGCGCGACGCACGAGCCGGACACCTGTTCGCAGTCGAATTGGACGGGCCGGCCGAGGCGGGCCCGTTCGGGTCTGCACTGGATGCAGCCTTGAAACGGGTCAACGCGTTCCGCCTGCGCGGCGTTGACGCCCACCCGTGTGACGACGCAACAGCGGCTCGCCGCGTTTCCGACCGGGCAGTTGCCGCTCGAGCGTGCGGTGACGGTGCGCTGGAACCGCTATGGAGTTCCCTGGATCGAAGCGCAAACGGACCTGGATCTGGCATTCACGCTCGGACTGGTCCATGCACACCTGCGTCTCGGACAGATTGCGGTGGCCAAACGCATCGTGCAGGGGCGCCTGTCGGAATCGGCCGGCCCCTTCACCGGGCAGATCGACCGGCTGCTGCGCACGATCGACTTCGGATACGCCGGTGCGGACAGCGAGTTGCGAATGTCACCTGCCACGCATGCCTGGATGCAGGCTTTCGTCGATGGGCTCAATTGGTATCAGCAACACGCCGCGAACAGGCCCCCGGAATACGGCCTGCTCGGACTGAAAGACGAGCCCTGGACCATCCGCGACCTGCTGGCGATCGGCCGGCTGGCCGGCACGGATGTCAATTGGCTCGTGGATTCCCGCTTGATGCAGGCCCGGCTGGGGCCGGACTGGTCGCGCCAGTGGCAGCGGGCGCTCGCGGCGGGCGCCGATTCGACCGCCAGCTTCGATTCGACTAAAGAGCAGGCGATGCTGTTCGATCTGCTGGCGGGCTCCAGCCGTTCGGGCAGCAACGCCGTTGCGGTGGCGCCTGCACACAGCGCAAGCGGCGGGGCGCTTCTCGCCTCGGACCCTCACCTGGGAATGGTGCTGCCCAACTTCTGGATTCTGGTCGGCCTGAAGTCGCCGACTTATCACGCAGTCGGCCTGATGCCGCCGGGCCTGCCGATCCTAGGGCTCGGCCGCAATGACGACATTGCGTGGTCGGGCACGAACATGCACGCGGCCGCTTCCGAGCTGTACGACGTATCCGGCGCAGCGGCGCAAAGCGTCGCGGGACGGCAGGAGCGAATCCGGACCCGGTTCTGGTTCGATTCGGAGGTGACGATCCGCCGCGCGCCGTTGGGACCGATCATTTCAGACGTGCCCTTCTTTCCGGGCCGGCCGGACGAGACGGTCGCACTGCACTGGACGGGTCACGAGGCGAGCGACGAAATCGGCGCGTTTCTGGGCGTGATGCGGGCCAGGAGCGCCGGCGAGTTTCGCCAGGCCCTGGCAGGCTATGCGGTCGGCGGGCAGAACATGCTGTGTGTCACCCGGACCGGCGATATTTGCCAGGTGATGGCCGTGCATTTGCCGGTCCGGGAGCCGGCTCCCCCGGCGGACCTGGTGCGCCGCGCCGAAGATCCCGCCGCAGCCTGGCATGGCGAGGCCGACGCGCTGGCACTGCCGTGGGCCCTGAATCCGGCGGACGGCCGGCTCGCGTCGGCCAACAACCGGCCCACGCAGACGGCGTTCCCGGCCGGCTACTTTTTCCCGACGTCCGAGCGCGTCGAGCGGCTGTACGCGCTATTGAGCGCCAAGGAGAAATTGAGCCTCGAGGACCTGGCCTTGCTGCAACAGGATACGTTGTCGCTTTCCGCTCTCACCCTGAAAACGGCCCTGATCGCCATCATCGGCCAGGTGGGCGCTGCCGAGGCTTCGTCCCCGTTCGTGCGTACGCTCGAATCCTGGGACGGCCGCTACGAGGCCGATCAGCGCGGGCCCGTTGCCTTCGAGGCGCTGATGCACGAACTGGCACAGCGGCTTTACGGTTCTGCCGACGGGAAAGTGCCGAGCAGCGCAACCGACTGGAATTATCTGGTGCGTTACTTGCCGCAGGACCTGTCGGCGCGCCCCGAGCCCGATCGCCGAACGCTGATCAAGGCCGCGCTGGACGCGGCAGCGGCCGCCAGCGCGCGCTACGGCACTTGGGGCGACATCCACCGCGTGCGCGTCGGGCATGCGCTGGCGGGCGTACCCGTTGTCGGAAGGTTTTTCGTGCTCGACCATTACGCCGTGGGCGGCTCGCGCAATACGATCATGAAGACGGCCCACGGGCTGGTGAACGGACGCCACGACGTCACCTTCGGCAGCCAGTCCCGCCAGCTGTGCGATATGTCGGATCCGGACCGCAGCGAGTTCGTCCTTCTGGGCGGCGAGGACGGCTGGCTCGGCAGCGCGAATTTCGCCGACCAGGTCGAGCTGTGGCGGCAAGGGCGCACCATCACGATGCCGCTGACCGCCGCCGCCGTTGCGGCGCAGTTTCCGACCGTGACGCGGCTGACGCCCGGCTCTCGGCGCTAGTGGCGCGTCACGGTAAATTCGGCAGGGACGGGCGCAAGGCACTCCCGCACCAGCGGTTAGGGGCCATTCAGCAGCGCCCGCGCGCGCCGGCGGTAGGCGGTCGGAGAAAATCCGGTCCAGGCCGTGCAAGCCCGAAAGAACGTCGAGGTGTCGGCGTATCCGAGGCCGGCGGCGATCTGCGCGACCGGCTGGTCGGACTTCTGCAGCCGGGAGAGTGCGATGTCGCGCCGCAAAGCGTCCTTGATCGCGCGCAGGCTCGAGCCTTCCTCGTGCAGGCGCCTTTCCACCGTGCGGGAGGACAGGTTCAACCGGCGGGAGACCGCATCGAGCGAGACGGCATCCGGAAAGCTCTTGGCAACCACGTCGCGCACCTGGCGGACCATTTCCCGGTCCCGCCGATACAGGGTGACGATCTTGCCGGGCGCGCCATCGAGGAACGCGGTCAACGCTTCGTCGTCCCGTCGCACCGGCAGTTCCAGCAGATTCGAGTTCAGGGTCGCCACCAGGTGCCGCGATCCGAAGGTCGAACGCGCCGTGTAGATCAGCTTGTAGTCCGGCGCGTGGGGCGGTTCGCTGTACGGAAAGGCGACGGAATTCAAGGGCAGGTCCCGATTCACCAGCCAGCATGCGAGGCCATGCAGCAGACGAAGAATCCATTCCAGCGCGAAAACGCGCCGGGGATCGTCGCGCTCGCGCTGAAGCGGACGAGCCTCCGCGATTTGCAGCTCCGAGGTTCGCGGCCCGGGCGCGATCGTCACGGCCAGGTCAGGAACAACCAGGCGCAGGAATCGGCAGCCACGGTCCAGCGCTTCGGCGAGCGACTGACTGCTGAGCACGCTCCGACAGAGAAACTCGAAGGAGCCGACTCGGACAGGCGCCGCGAAGAGCCCGAAGCCTTCGTCCCCCAGCTGTTGAACCGAAAGGTTGTACAGCGCCGCGTAGTTGCCGACTGATATTCGCCCGTTAGGGTCGCCCAGCTCGGCCGGCGCGATTCCCGCCCTGGCCAGCAACTCGCCGTATTCGATTCTCCTGGCCGCGCTGCCTGAAAGCATGCCGGTCACAAAGCCGACCGCAACACTTGCGCGGGAGCGTTGCTGACTGGAAGGAGGCATTGCGCGATCCTGCGTCCACCGTGCGCACGATTTGCGGGCGGTGGCGGGCGCAGCAGATGAGATTGGCGGATTATGCACGATTACTGTCGCGTCTTGCAATGTGAAATGGCCGCGCCCGGTCCTACCATTTGCCGGCGCGTTGGATACCGAGGAACGTCATGACCGACCTTTCCGAGAGCAGCAAGCTGCAGCCGTACAAGGCCAGGCACAAGATCCGGTTCATCACCGCGGCAGCGCTGTTCGACGGGCACGACGCCTCGATCAATATCATGCGGCGGATTTTGCAATCCAGCGGGACCGAGGTCATCCACCTGGGGCACAACCGGTCGGTCGGCGAGATCGTGAGTGCGGCCTTGCAGGAGGATGTACAGGGCATCGCGATCACCAGCTACCAGGGCGGACACATCGAGTATTTCAAATACATGATCGACCTGCTTCGGCAGAACGGGGGCGGGAACATCAAGGTGTTCGGGGGAGGCGGCGGGGTCATCGTTGCGCAGGAGGTTCGCGAGCTTCACGAATACGGAGTGGCTCGCGTCTACTCGCCGGAGGACGGCGCCGTGCTCGGATTGCAGGGGATGATCAATGATCTGATCCAGAAGTCGGACTTCGATCCTGGCGGCGATGCGCCCAGCGCAGTGGACCTGCTGCCCGCCCTGCGGTCCGACAGTTTCGGCGGGCTGGCCCGCGTGATCACGGCGCTGGAAAACGGCCTCTACGACGAGAAGACCCGGATGTCGCTGCGCGAGGCTGCGGCCGGGCTCACGGTACCCGCCCTCGGGATCACCGGCACCGGCGGGGCCGGCAAGAGTTCGCTCGCCGACGAGCTCGTGCTGCGCTTGCGTCTCGATCAGCAGGATCGCCTGAGGATCGCCGTCCTATCGATCGATCCGTCGCGCCGGCGCGGCGGGGGCGCGCTGCTGGGCGACCGCATTCGAATGAACGCAATCGACCACGAGCGCATCTTCATGCGATCGCTGGCGACGCGGGACAGCGGCACCGAGGTCTCCGCTGCGCTGCCCGACGTGATTTCGGCCTGCAAGATCGCCGGCTTCGATCTGATCATCGTCGAGACCTCCGGCATCGGGCAGGGCAACGCGGCCATCGTGCCGCTGGTGGACATATCGCTGTACGTGATGACGCCCGAGTTCGGTGCCGCCAGCCAGCTCGAGAAGATCGACATGCTGGATCTGGCCGATTTCGTCGCAATCAACAAGTACGACCGCAAGGGCGCGGAAGACGCGCTGCGGGACGTGCGCAAGCAATACCAGCGCAATCGGGGTCTTTTTTCAACGCCCGCCGACCAGTTGCCGGTCTTCGGCACCCAAGCGAGCCGGTTCAACGACGACGGCATCACGGCGCTGTATCAGGCGCTGATCGGCTCGTTGCAGACCAAGGGCTTGAAGGCCCGCAGCGGGCGGCTCCCCAAGGTGGCGGTGAGGGCGTCGTCCCACCTTCGAGCGACCGTGCCACCGGACAGGGCGCGCTATCTGGCCGAAATCGCGCAGGCTGTGCGCGCTTACCACGAGCACGTTGCCCAGCAGGCGCGCAGCGCCCGCGAGCGCCAGTCGCTCAGGACCGCGAAGGAATTGTTTCAAAAAGACAGCAGGCCGACGGAGCATTTCGACGAACTGATCGCCCGCAAGGGCGCCGAGCTCACCGCTGGGGCCTCGAAGCTGCTCGAGCAGTGGCCGACGACCAGGTCGCTGTACGCCGCGGACGAGTACGTGGTCAGAATCCGGGACAAGGAAATCCGCACGCGCCTCGTCAGCGAATCGCTATCCGGCAGCAGGATCCCCAAGGTGGCGCTGCCGAAGTTCGACGATGAAGGCGAAATCCTGCGCTTCCTGATGAAGGAAAACGTGCCCGGGTCATTTCCCTTCACGGCCGGGGTGTTCGCATTCAAGCGGGAGAACGAAGACCCGACCCGGATGTTCGCCGGTGAGGGCGATGCCTTCCGGACCAATCGACGCTTCAAGAAGGTCTCCGAGGGGATGCCGGCGAAGAGGCTGTCGACGGCCTTCGATTCGGTCACGCTGTACGGATGCGATCCCGATCGCCGGCCCGACATCTACGGCAAGATCGGCAATTCGGGCGTGTCGATCGCCACGCTCGACGACATGAAGGTGCTGTACGACGGCTTCGACCTGTGCAGCCCGAATACCTCGGTGTCGATGACGATCAACGGACCGGCGCCGATGATTCTGGCGATGTTCTTCAACGCGGCGATCGACCAGCAGGTCGAGAAATTCAGGTCCGAGAACCATCGGGATCCGACCGAAGACGAGCTGGGCAAGATCCGGGAATGGACCTTGTCGACCGTGCGGGGGACCGTACAGGCCGACATCCTGAAAGAGGACCAGGGCCAGAACACCTGCATCTTCTCGACCGAGTTCAGCTTGAAGGTGATGGGCGACATCCAGGAGTACTTCGTCCACAACAACGTGCGCAACTTCTATTCGGTGTCGATCTCCGGTTACCACATCGCCGAAGCCGGTGCCAATCCGATTTCGCAACTGGCATTCACGCTGTCGAACGGCTTTACCTTCGTCGAAGCGTATCTGGCGCGCGGCATGCATATCGATGATTTTTCGCCGAACCTGTCGTTCTTCTTCTCCAACGGCATGGACCCGGACCCTCGCAATCCAGCTGATCATCAACCGCGAATGGGGGTTGGCGAAGAACGAAAATCCGAATCAGGGCTCGTACATCATCGAAGAGTTGACCGACCTGGTCGAGGAAGCGGTTCTGAAGGAATTCGACGCGATCAGCAGCCGCGGTGGCGTGCTCGGCGCGATGGAAACCGGCTACCAGCGGGGCAAGATCCAGGAAGAGAGCCTGCTGTACGAGCGGCGCAAGCACGACGGCTCCTATCCGATCATCGGAGTGAACACCTTCCGCAATCCCGGCGCGAGCGCAGCGGCGCAGGATATCGAACTGGCGCGCTCGTCGGAGGAGGAAAAGCAAAGCCAGTTGAGGCGCCTCGCGGATTTCCAGCAGCGCAACCGGGCGCAGTGCCCCGAGTGGCTGGAGACGTTGCGGCAGGCGGTGATCGACGACGGCAATGTCTTCGAGGTGCTGATGGGCGCAGTCCGTTACTGCTCGTTGGGTCAGATCAGCAATGCCCTGTATGAGGTCGGGGGGCGGTACCGGCGCAACATGTAGTGCCCGAAGGGCACGACCCGGGCAATGCCTGACAACTATCCGCAGCGGATCGTCTGCCTAACCGAGGAGCCGACCGAAGTCCTGTACGCACTCGGCCAGCAGCATCGAATCGTCGGCATCTCCGGCTTCACCGTACGGCCTGCTCAGGCGCGCAGGGAAAAACCCAAGGTATCGGCATTCACCAGCGCGAAGGTCGACGAGATTGTCCGGCTGGAGCCCGATCTGGCCATCGGGTTCTCCGATATCCAGGCAGACATCGCCCAGGCCCTGATCAAGAAGGGCATCGAGGTGTGGATCGCCAATCATCGCTCTGTCGCGGGCATCCTGGCCTACGTGCGGCGGCTTGGAGCCCTGGTAGGCGTTCGGGACGAGGCCGAACGTTACGCGGGGGAGCTGCAAGCGCACATCCAAAGGGTGCAGGATGCCGCGGCGCGATTGGCGAGCCGCCCCGGCGTTTACTTCGAAGAATGGGACAAGCCGCTGATCTGCGCGATTCGCTGGGTATCGGAGCTGATCGAAATCGCGGGCGGCATCGACGTCTTTGCCGATCGATCATCGAGCAGCCTCGCGCGAGGTCGGATCGTAGCGGACCCGAACGAGGTGATCGATGCGGCGCCCGATCTGATCATCGGCTCCTGGTGCGGCAAGAAATTCAGGCCCGAGCAGGTGGCGGCGCGGCCCGGCTGGTTGCGCATTCCGGCGGTGCGCGACGGCGAGCTGCACGAGATCAAGTCATCCGTGATTCTGCAGCCCGGCCCCGCCGCTGTGACCGACGGGCTGGACGCGCTGCATACGATCATCGCGCGTCGGGCCCGCCACAGCGCGAACCGGTGATCGGCAGCCCGCAGGGACCGCCGGGTTGCTTTCGCAACCGAGCGGCCCCGCTTGCTTTGCCGGCGACTCCATCGACGGCAGCTTGAAGTTACCTCACATCGGCGCGGCCGGCTATATGCAGGACCGGGTATGCAGGCGAGGGGGCGTTTACGTATCGACCTGCCGGTATTGACAACGTGGAACGTGTCCCAGTCGATCACGGTATCCCCAGCGGAACATGCGAACCCGGTCAGGCGCCGGCCCCAGCACCTAGGCCAGGCGCGATTGCAGAAGCTGCTGACGCCGGTACTCACCCTGACGCTCGAGCATCCAGCCGGGATACTCGGGCGGCAGCGCGCTCACCTTGTCGAGCGCGACCAGTTCATCGCCCGTCAACGCGACCTTGGTCGCCGCGATGTTGTCCTCGAGCTGCTCGGGACGCTTGGCACCGATGATGACGCTCGTCACCACGCTCTGATGCAGCAGCCACGACAGAGCGATCCGGGCAACCGATACGTTCTTCGTTTTCGCAATGTTCCGCATCACGTCGATGCACGCGTAGGCGCGCTCCAGGTTCACGGGCGGGAAGTCGAAGCTCGCGCGGCGACTGCCTTGCTCGGCCTTGCTGTCGCGGCCGTACTTGCCGCTTAAAAGGCCGCCCGCCAGCGGGCTCCAGACGAGCAGACCGACGCCTTCGCTGCGCATCAGCGGCACCAGCTCGCGTTCCAGATCGCGTCCGGCGATCGTGTAATACGCCTGCAGGGATTCGAAGCGCGCAAGGTCGAGGCGCTCGGCGATACCCAGCGCCTTCATGATCTGCCAGGCGGCCCAGTTCGACACGCCTACGTATCGCACCGTTCCCTGTTGCACCAGGTGGCCGAGGGCGTGCACGGTCTCTTCGATCGGCGTTGCCGGATCGAAGCCGTGGATCTGGTACAGGTCGATGTGGTCCAGCTGCAGCCGCTTCAGGCTCGCTTTGACGCCCTCCATGATGTGAAAACGCGAGGCGCCGCGGGAATTGACGGATTTCGTGCCGGTTTCGGCGAAGACCTTCGTGGCGACGACCACGTTCTCGCGCGGCACCCGCAGGTTCTTCAGCGCCTGGCCGGTGATGAGCTCGGAGCGGCCATCCGAGTAGACGTCTGCCGTATCGAGGAAATTGATGCCGGCGTCGAGGGCGGTGCCGATCAAGCGCTCCGCCTCCGACTGTTGCAGGTTGCCGATTTGACCCCATACCCCGTCTTCGCCGCCGAACGTCATGGTGCCGAGGCAGAGCTCCGACACAAACAGACCGGTACCACCCAGATTTCTGTAGCGCATTTGCTTGACTCCAGTTGTGGCTGCCTGAACACGAGCGTGCCGAGCCTTTGAACCATCGCGGTGCGCCCGACGGGCTGGCCGCTCGGCCAAGTCCGTATCAGGAGGCCGCAAAGACAGGGAACGCTGGATGGCAAGTATGCGATTGCGAGCGCCGCCCCGCTAGTCGGATGCTGGCGATTTCTTGCCTGATTCTGCAAAATACGGTGAGGGTCGAATTCGACGATGCAACGGCCGTAACCATCAGCCACGGAACCTGTCATGACTACCCGCACCGCATCCTGCAGCTGTGGCCAACTTCGAGCCGACGTCACCGGCGAGCCCATTCGCGTTTCCGTGTGCCACTGCTACGCGTGTCAACGCAGAACCGGCTGCGTCTTCGCCGCTCA
>VBCK01000266.1 GCA_005882215.1 Betaproteobacteria bacterium
GAAGAGGCGCTCGAGCTGCGCCTCGTACCAGCGGCAGGCCTGTTCAAGCGGAGCTGGCCAGGCGGCCCGGCAAGACGCCAGCGCCTCGAGCATCGTGACAAATTCAAGCCACGAGTCTTCGATACCGGGCGGGACAGGCTGCTCGGCGAGCAGCGCGCAGCCAGGCGGCGCGGACATCACATGATCGAGCACGCGAGCGGCGGTTTTCGGGCCGATGCCGGCAACCAACTGAATCGCACGGAACCCGGATACCCGATCGCGCGGATTGCGGGCCCAGCGCAGCAGCGCCAGCACATCCTTCACATGGGCCGCTTCGAGGAACCTCAAACCGCCGAACTTGACGAATGGAATGTTGCGCCGCACGAGCTCCAGCTCCAGCCGCGCGCTGTGATGCGCAGCGCGGAACAGAACGGCTTGCGCGCGCAATTTGATGCCCCTTTCGCGGCGCGCCAGGAGCCGTTCGATGACGTAGCCAGCCTGGTCGGCGTCGTCGCGCACTGACACGATGCGCGGCTTGCCGCCTGACCTGCGCTCGGTCCACAGGTTCTTCGTGTAGCGCTCCCGGGCCAGCGCCATCGCGGCGTTGGCCGCGGCCAGGATCGCCGCGCTCGAACGATAGTTGCGCTCGAGCGTCAGTTGCCGCGCCGGCGGGTCGAACTGGCGCGGGAAATCGAGGATGTTGCGTACGGTCGCCCCGCGGAACGCGTAGATCGACTGCGCGTCGTCGCCGACGACCGTCAGCCCGCGGCCATCGGGCTTCATTCCCAGCAGGATGGCCGCCTGTAGGCGGTTGGTGTCCTGGTACTCGTCGACCAGGATGTGGCTGAAGCGACCGCCGATCTCGCGCGCAAGCTGGGGCTCGGCCACCATTCGCGCCCAGTAGAGCAGAAGATCGTCGTAGTCGAGCACGTGCTGCGCTTGCTTGGCCTGCACGTACCCGAGGAAAAGGCGCTTCAGGTCCTGCTCCCACTCGGCACACCACGGGTAGTTGGATTGCAGCACGTCGGCGAGCGCGGTGCAGGTATTCACGACGGCCGAATAAATCGCCAAGCACGTTCCCTTCAGCGGAAAGCGCTTGTCCTTGGACGAAAAGCCGAGCTCGTGCCGCACGAGGTTCATCAGATCGGCGGAATCTTCCCGGTCGTGAATCGTGAAGGCAGGCTCGAGCCCGATCCGCACGGCGTATTCGTGCAGAAGGCGCGCACCGATGCTGTGAAACGTACCCGACCACGGAATTGATACTCCCGCCGCTGCGCCAGTTGCCTGCCTGGAGTCCGCCAGCCGAGCCAGGATGCTCGCGACCCGGCGACACATCTCCTCGGCAGCCCGGGTCGTGAAGGTGAGTAACAGAATCCGGCACGGATCGGCGCCGCACCCAACCAGATGCGCCACGCGATGCGCGAGTGTGTTCGTCTTGCCGGAGCCCGCGCCGGCAATCACCAGCAGCGGCGCGTCAACCGGCTCGCCGTCCTCGCGGGTGGCACACAGCACAGCGTCTCGCTGGGCCTCGTTCAGCGACTTCAGGTAGGCCGGAAGTTCAAGGCTCCCGGTTTCGTTGGCCGTGTCCGTCACCGGACCTCCGGAGCGAGAGGACCCAGGGGCGCCGAAGGCTCCGCCGAACGCCAGCCTATGAACACGGCTCCATCGCATTCGGGACAGATGCGGTACTCGGCGGTGGCGCTGAACGCCGGATCCGCGGCCTGCCAATCGACGAAGGCATGACAGCGCGGGCAAGCGCGCCGGCGGACAGGTTCGACGGGATGCTTCGCGCCTACCGGTTGCATTCGAAGCCACGCCTGGTTGATACTGGTAATATTCACAGTATCGCCTCGGTGCAAAAGCGTCAAGAGGCAAACGGTGAAACTCCCTGACAACGACACCCAGCGAGTCACGTTGTCCCTGCCAGCCATAGCCAAGGGGAAAGGACGTCCCGAAAACTCGCCCAACCCACGGCAACCGCAGCGTTGAAGCGCGCGAGCGCCGTCGGTTTCGACCGGCGGCCGGCGCCGCTTCTGCCGGTGGCGCTGCCTGCCTGGGACAGACTTCGGCGGCGCTTGAGGCGCAGGTTCGCTCTGGGCCTTCGTATGGGACGCCATTGGCGGCCAGGCGAAGTCAGCGGCCCGCTGGGCCGGCAGTGTTCAGCGAATCCTCCGCGACCGTTGTGCCACGCCCGGCTTGCGGTGTCTTCCCAGGGTACGCGACAGTGCTCGCCGTCAAGGCCGGCACGCGGCTGCGCCGCGCTTGCAAGTCGCCTGCGGCGAGCCTTCGTACGGTGCCGGGTGGGATGCGATCCGCGCCGTGCACGCGCTGATGGAGCAAGCGTTCCTCGAGACGCCGGCGGCCGAAATCATTGATTCCTCGAGTTCGTGCAGGGAACGTAAAGTCTGTCGGGCCATTGAACCCAAGACGGCCAAGGCGACGACCGAGAAATATAGTCGGTCGGGCACCCACCGCTTTGCACCGAGCGGTTGCGCGACGCGATAGACCGCCATGAACACGACGCGTACTGCGTGTCCAGCAACAGGCAATCCCGCTGCCCGCAATCGATTCGGAAGCCGACCTGCGGTGCGCGTCGCCATCAGCGGTCGCGTT
>VBCK01000211.1 GCA_005882215.1 Betaproteobacteria bacterium
AAGCGCGGCGCCATCGCGGCGACCCGCTCGTCCCAGTACGGCATCGTGATCGCGATCCCGTTGGACTTGGTGGCCGAGGTCAGGTGATGCTTCGGCCGGCGCGCCGCCAGCTCGAACGCGAATTGCAGCACGCGGTCCACGCCGTGCCGGGTCATCACGGTCTCCTGCACCACGAACTCCCGATCGGTGCCCTCGAACATCCGACCGCCGATCGACGAGTACTCGCCCTCGGTGTTCTCGCGAACGATCATGCAGTCGATGTCGCCCGGCACCAGATACGCCAGCGGCGAGGCCACCCCCGGCATCAGACGGCACGGCCGCAGGTTCACGTACTGGTCGAACTCGCGACGAAATTTGATCAGCGAGCCCCACAGCGACACGTGATCGGGTACGCGCGCCGGCCAGCCGACCGCGCCGAAGAAGATCGCGTCGTGCCCGCCAATCAGATCGCGCCAATTGGCCGGCATCATCGCGCCGTGCCGCTCGAAGTAATCGCAGCTGGCGAAGTCGAAGTGGTCGAGCTGGAGCCGGATGTCGAAGCGGCGCGCGGCCGCATCGAGCACCCGCAGACCCTCGGGCACCACTTCGCGCCCGATGCCGTCGCCGGGGATCACCGCGATTCGATGCACGCCCGCCATCTGGTCAGCTCGACAAAACCCGCGTCAACGTTCGATCGCTCATTCGGAGGCGGGAAGCGCCGGCGCGCACCCGAGGGCGGACGTTGTCCATTCGTACCAATTGGACCACAGCCACGCGGCTCGGCCGTGAGTGCTGGACTGCGGCAGCGGCGGAGCGCACCTGCGACACCCTCCAGCGGTGCTTGGCCCTGCCCCATATTTGCGCGATGCAGCAGCCAATTCTGACCAGCTCGCGACAAGGCCACATTCTTTTATTATGCGATTGTTTTTACAATATATTTTGCGAGTTCTTCAATTCCGACTCCGACACTCAAATTCCCTGCGCAGACCCGTTCCAGGCTTGACTTTTGTGCATAGCAGCATAGAATATTGTTTGTGCGGCGCACCAAGCGGCACAACAGAGAGGCCCGATGCAAGGGCCTGGATACAGACAAGCCGGAATCCGGAACCACCAAAGATTGGGAGAAAAGCTTATGTACGCAGCAACGCCCGCTCAACTGGTCGAGTTGCAAAAGGGTCAACTCGATGCAGTCAATTCGCTCGGACATACGGTGTTCAACGCCGCCGAAAAGTTCGTCACTCTGAACCTGGCTGCCGCCAAAGCATTGATGCAGGACGCGGCCGATACCACCCAAACCCTGCTCGGCGCGAAGGACGTGCAGGAACTGGTCGCCCTGAGCAGCACGCTGAGCCAGCCCACGATCGAGAAGGCGGTCAGCTACTCGCGCAACGTCTACGGAATCGCCAGCGGCGCCAGCGCCGAGATTTCGAAGATCGTCGAGTCACAGATCGCCGAAGGCAATCGCAAAGTCAGCGAGATGATCGACTTTGCCACCAAGAACGCACCGGCCGGCTCGGAGCCGGCTCTGTCGATGTTCAAGAGCGCGGTGGCGGCGTCCAACACCGCTTTTGACACGGTCAGCAAGGCCGCCAAGCAGGCCGCCGACTGGGCCGAATCGAATTTCGCCGCCGCCGCATCCGCGACCGTCAACGCCGCCACGGCAGCCAACGACGCGGTCAAGGCGAAGGCCAAGAAGGTCGGCTGAATCGGGAAACCACGGAAATCGCCGCAGCGAGCAAAGAAACCGTCAACGTCTAATCGGAGAAAGCGCGCGGCCACCTAGACAGTCTCCTTGGCACCACTAGTTTGGACCCTGCGTCCAAACCTCCTTCTGTCTCCTCCTTTGGTGGTGCTTTTCAAGCCTGGTCTCACCGACCGGGCTTTTTTTTATTCGACGGGTGTTACGCCGCCGGCGGCCCCGGAGTTTGCGATGCGACGTCCGGGCAATGCAGCAATCCCGCTTCAAGCGCCTTCAGAACCGCGCGCGTGCGATCGCGCACGCCGAACTTGGCGAGGATGCTGGAGACGTGGTTCTTGATGGTTCCCTCGGCCGTTCCGAGGGCGTGCGCAATCTCCTTGTTGCTGTAGCCCCCGGCCATCAGGCGTACCACCTCCGCCTCGCGTTCGGTCAACGGCTCGCGCGGAGCCTCGGCGTCAGTGCGGGCGCGTGTGCCCGCGCGCAGCAGCCGCTCCGTCACGGCCGGCTGGAACACCGTGGCCCCGCCCGCAACGGCGCGGATCGCCGCGATCAGCTGCTGATACGACACGTCCTTCAGCATGAAGCCGCGCGCCCCGGCGCGGATGCCATCGAGTACCACATCGCTGTCGTCGAACGTGGTGAGTATCAGCGTGGGCGGCAGCTTGGCGGCGGCCGCCAGGGCCCGCAGCACCTCGAGGCCGTCCTTGCCGGGCATGCGAATATCGAGCAGCAGCACATCTACGGATGCGGACGGCAGCATCGCGATGGCTTCCGCGCCATCGGCCGCTTCGCCGACGACGGCGATGTCCGGATCCATCTCGAGCAGAGTGCGGATACCCTGGCGGATCAGGAGCTGGTCGTCGGCAACGAACACCCGGATGGGGGCCTTGACGGCGGCGCTGACCATCGCGGGCGTCACGCGGCGCCGCCACGCACCGGCAGCAGTGCCGTGACGTCGAAGCCCCGCCCTGGCTGCGTCGCGATGTGCACCTGTCCGCCGGCCTTTTCCACGCGCTCGCGCATGCCGAGGATGCCGAAGCCGCCGGCAGCGCCCGCGCTGCCACGTCCGTCGTCGTGGGCCTGGATGGTCAGGGCATCGCCGTCGCTCTTGATCGAGATCCAGAGGTTGTCGGCGCCGGAGTGGCGCGCAGCGTTGGTCACGATCTCCTGCGCGCACCGCAGAAGAATGTGCGCCCGCTCCGGGTCTGGAATGCGAAGGGTGTCGGCGAGGTCGAGATGGATGCGTGGCCGCGGCACCGCGCCGACCAGCTCATGCAGCGCCTCTGCCAGGTCCACGCCGTCGCGCGCGCGGGACTGCGCGACGATGTCGCGTACGTCGCCCAAGAGCTGTCTTGCCAGCGACTGCGCCGTCTCGACGCTTTTGTGCGCCGGGCCCTCGGTGCGCTGCAGCGCCGCTTCCAGGTTCAGCGACAGCGCGGTCAGGCGATGCCCCAGCGCATCGTGCAGCTCCTGCGCGATGCGCAGCCGCTCCGCCATGCGGCTGCTGTCGGCCAGGATGTGCTGGACCGCGCGCAGCTCGGCGTTGGCCGCCACCAGTGCCGCGCGGGCGGCCACTTCGCGCGCCATCACGTTGAATACGAAGAACGCCACGAGCTGGAAACCGAGATAAGGCGGCGTCAGGAGCCAGGCGGATCGGGTGCTGAACGCGGCGGCGTTGGCGGCCCCGAGCAGCGCGGTCTGCACGCAGATCCAGGCGATCCCCGGCGTCGGCTCGAGCCGGGCTCCCAGCTGCATCGCGACGATCGCGAGCAGCGCGCCCTCGTAGCCGCTGCAGCGAAGCAGGACCAGCACGATGGCCAGGGCCGCTTCCGCCAGCAGCCACCACAGCCGCGCACGCTGCTGGTCGGCCGCAAACGCTGCGCCGAACAGCAGGTACACGGCGATCCAGCGCCAGTCCGACGGTCCCCACTGCGTGTGATAGAGAACGGCGGGCAGCCCCACCATCAGCCACGTAACCAGGCCGGCGACGCCGATGAGCCGCGACTCGGGCATGCAGGATCCTCCTGCGTCAGCATGGCATGTCTTCCTGGGCGCAGCCAATAGGCCGGAAGTCATGTGTCGGCGCGTATGTTTTCCGGCACATGCGCCGCGCACAGCCGCGGCGTACTTTCCAAACGAGGCAGGCGAAGCGCGCCTCCAACCATCGAAGGATCGGACATGAACGGAACCGCCCCGGCTGCAGTTGGCCTGTGCCTGCTTCTCGTCTACGGCGGCGCCTCTTCAGCGCCCGATTACAGCAAGCGGGCGCAGGCCCTCGAACCGGCGATACAAGCCAGGCTGATCGGCAAGTGGACCAACCCGGTCGACTCGCTCGTGATCGAAATCAGCTCGGTCGATCTGGCATCCGGCCAGATCAGGGGCAAGGTCTCGCCCACGACCGGGCCGGCCGCGGGCAACGAGCACGAGCTGATCGGCTGGGTCAACGCAGGGCCGCCGATCAATGGGAAGTTCGACACCGTGATCCCCGTCACGTTCAGCACGACGCTCTACGAGTACGGCACCCTGCCGGCCTGGGCCGGATATCTGCGCGAGGACAAGCTCGTCACGATGCACTACCTGGTATGGCCGACCCGGCCTTACCCCTGGGATCACATCTCCGCGTTCCAGGAGACCTGGACCAGGCTGCCTGGATCCTCCGCGGCGCCGGCTCAGTAGGCACGTCCACGCCCAGCGCGCGAGCACCGACCCATGCCCCAATCCCGTTTTCCCGCGCGCTACAGCGCGGTGGCGATGGCCCTGCACTGGGCGATCGCTGCGCTGATCGTGGTGGACTTCGCTTTCGCCCTGTCCTTCAGTCAGTTCAACCCGGGCGATGCGCTGTATCTGCCCTCCGCCTACCGCCTGCACATGTCGACTGGACTGAGCGTACTGGCCCTGAGCGCATTACGCGTGCTCTGGCGACTGATGCACAGGTACCCTGCGTTGCCTGCAGACATCCACCTCGCCACGCGCCTTGTGGCCAGCCTCTCGCATGTCCTGCTGTACGCCTTCATGCTCGTGGCTCCGCTGACGGGCTGGTTCGTGCTTTCGGTGCGCCGCAAGCCTACGTCCATGTTTGGTCTCTTTACCTGGCCCGATCTCTCGTGGCTGGCCGGCATGCCGCATGATCAGCGCGTGATCTATCACGATGCGCTGCTGCCGCTGCACACGTGGATCTCGTACGCGGGAATTGCGCTGGTCGGCCTTCACGTCTGCGCCGCGCTGTATCACCACTTCTACTGGCGTGACGACATACTGCGTCGCATGCTGCCGCGCATGCCCGCACGCCGCGCGGTGCCGGTCAGGGCGACCGATCCAGGCTGAGCCTATCCGATCGAATACTCGACCCCGCTTTGCTCGAGCGCGCGGCGCAGCGCCTCGAACGCTGCCTCGATGCGCTCGGGCGGCCCCTTCACCCCCAGTTCGATGTGGCGGCGCGCGATCCGCGCGTCGCGCCCGTCTCCCAGCGACGGCAGGCTGAACGTGCGAATCGTGGGAAAGTCCCGCTCGATGCTGAGCATCATCGGCACCAAAGCCGATTCGGGCGTGCCGAAAACCAGCAAGGAGCGCTCTGCGATCGGCTCCGCATGAAAGTGGCTGGCGTACTCGGAATCGAGCACGGCTTCGAGCATCGGCCAGGCCATGGCCGGAAAGCCCGGAACGAAGTAGTGCTGTGCGACGGCGAATCCAGCAATGCCGTTGAACGGGTTCGGGATGATCCGCGCACCTTCGGGAAATTCTCCCATCGTCAGTCGTTGGCGATTTTCGGGGGTGGTCATGTCGTGCTGCCCGAGCTGGGCGGCACGCGCAGCGATCAGCGCGGCCGCCTCGGGATGCAACACCAGCTCGCGCCCCAAAGCGGCGGCGGCGGCCTGGCGCGTGTGGTCGTCGGGGGTCGAACCGATTCCGCCGCAACTGAACACCACGTCCTGCCCGGCGAAGCTGCGGCGGAACGCCTCGATCAGCAAAGCTCGCTCGTCCGGCAGATAGTGCGCCCAGCGAAGATTCAGGCCGCGCGCCGACAGCAGCTCGGTGACGCGCCGCAAATGGCGATCGGAACGCTTCCCCGAAAGGATCTCATCGCCGACCACGAACAGCCCGAAACGCAACGGCATTGCGCACCCGCCGATTTTCAAACCGGCGTGGATTCTAGCGGTGGCGCCGGCAGGTCTCCGTTGCTCGCGGCTCGACCAATATTCATCACTGGTTTCGATCGCTGCGTCCCGGGCCCACGTAGGAACCCTTTTACATTCAACGGCTTGAACCAGCCGCCTTTTGCACGGGTGTTTGATCGATCACGGCACTGCCGGCGCGCTTAGTCTGCGCGCTCGGGCTGCGGCTAGGCCCAGAACAGGGGGCATCGATCATGACAATTTCAGGAGTTACCGGGTACCCGAACCCGTATTCAACACAGGCCGCCGGCGTTGCTCAGGCCGGTGCGACACGCGCCAGCGACAGCGACGACGACGGCGCGCGCGTGCAGCAGCACCGCCACGAGGGCGGCGACGAAGGCGGCGATCGCGGCGGCATGCTCGGGTTCATGGACAGCATATTCAAGGCGCTTGGGCAGCTCGGCCTGGTGCCCGGTGCGCCGGCAGCCGGCAGATCGACCGCGACGACAGCCACGTCGTCGCCTTCGACCGTGGCCAGCACCGCAGCCACGACGACTTCAACCAGCGCCGCCACGGGCTCCGCCGGCACCACCACGTCGACCGCGGCAGGCGCCCCGGATGCGGACGACGGCAGCGGTGCATCGGCAGGCACCAACGGCGCCGTCAACGTGCTGAACGCCCTGCATTCGTTCCTGCATGACCTGTTCTCGGCGCTGCGCCAGGTTCAGTCGGGCCAAGGCCAGTCCGGCGACGGCGAGGGAGACGACGACGGCAAGGGACAAAGCGGCGGACCGTACGGCAACCTGGCGAGCAACCTGCAGAACCTGCTTCAAAGCCTGTCGAATCCCTCCACGTCCACCTCGGGCGACAGTGCGGTCGCGAAGCTGCAACAGGATTTCCAGGCGCTGGTCAGCGCTCTGACTCCTCCCGCGTCCAACGCCACCAGTTCGACGTCGACGACGGCCGGCACCACGTCCGGCAGCGCGGGCTCGAGCTCGACCACACCTGCGACGACCGGTACTTCAAGCGGCGGCGCCGCCTCGACCACGAGTACATCTGCGACAAGCGACGCTACAAGCGGAAGCGCGACCGCCTCGCTGCAGGCGTTCCTGCAGGCGCTGATCCAGAACCTCGGCGCCGAGTCCAGCCTGTCGACCACGAGCGTCACGCAACCGGGCGCTCTGGTGCAGGCAACGGCCTGAGCGGATACCCAGGTCGGTCCGACCGCATCAAACGGGGCGGCATCGCAGATGCCGCCCCTTTGTCATGCGCGCCCCGAAAGGCGCGCTCGGCCGCCGATCTGCGATTGTGGCAGCGCTCCGTAGCCCCGGCCTTCGAAGCAGAGCCCTCCTCCTTTGGTGGTGCTTCTAAAGCCTGGTCCAACCGACCAGACCTTTTTTCTTACGTGTACCCTGATCCAGCGGTCCACGAATTGTCGATTGAACCCGGAGCGCCGGATCAGCAACTGATGAGATGGCGCCGGTCCGCGGCGGATCGCGAATAAGCATTTCACCCGTCCGCTTCGGGGGATATGCTTCCCCGCGTCCGCATGCCCCGGGATCCGTATGGACGACGCCACGGCGAGGCAACTGCTTGTGCGGGTCGCGCGCGGCGACGAGGCAGCGTTCGAGCGTCTCTACAGGGCCCACAGCCGGCGCGTCTACGCCTACGTGCTGAACCTGTTGAAGGACCCGTCGCGCGCGGAGGAGGTTCTGGTGGATGCGATGCACGAGGTCTGGCGTTCGGCCGAACGCTTCCGCGGCGACGCAAAATTCAGTACCTGGCTGCTCGGGATCGCGCGCAACAAGGCGCTTCTGGCCTACCGCAGCCGCCGCGCCGACGAGGATCACGACGATATCGACGATCTGTCAGAAACGCTGGCTGCGGAAGACGATGCCAACGGGTTCGCGCAACTTGCGCAGAAACAACGCCGGGAGGGCGTGCGCCAGTGCATGGGCAAGCTGACCGAGGAGCACCGGGAATGCCTGCACTTAGTATTCTTCGAGGGCTATTCGATCGAGGACGTGGCGGCGCTCCAGTCGGTGCCGGAAAACACCGTCAAGACGCGGCTGTTTCATGCACGGCAGAAGATGCGCAACTGCCTGCGCTTGCTGCTCGAGCGAGAGGCCTGACGTCGGGGAAGCGGAATGAACGAGCGCTTCGAAGAGCTTCTGCCCTGGTACGTCAACGGGACCCTCGGTGCGGACGATCGCGGCTGGGTCGAGCGATATGCCGCCGAGCATCCCGAAGCGCAGGCGCAGATCGACTGGTGCCGCGGCCTGCAGGCGCAGATCCGGGCGTCTGAGCCGCAGATCGCTCCGGCGCTCGGCCTGGACAGGGTGCTTCAGCGCATCCGTAGGGAGCGGCCGATGATGGTCCAGCGCGTGCGCAGCTGGCTTGGCGCGCTCGCAGCTGCTCCGGTCGCCGGGGTCGCGCGGCCGATCGGCGCGGTCGCCGCGCTCGCGATCATCGTCGTGCAGGGCGGCATCATCTACCAGATGCGCCAGGACAACTCCGCGCAGGACGAGCAGCTGCTGCGGGCGACGAAGGCGATGCGGGTCGACGAAGGGCCGCTGTTGCGCGTCAACTTCTCGCCGGACGCAAGGGAGGCCGAGATCCGGATGCTGCTCGTGGCGGCGCAGGCGACCCTTGCGGGAGGCCCAGGCCAGCTCGGGGACTACTACCTGCGCGTGCCGGCCGGACGGGAATCCGCGGCTGTGGATCGACTTCGCCGCGAGCCCATCGTGCAGGCCGTGGAACTCGTTCCCGGAGTGCCAGCCCGCTATTGAGTGCGCCGATGCGACGCCTGACGATCGTCCGCCGCCCGGGCCTTCACCGCTCCGAGATGCGCCCGCCGTTTTTCGATACGACGGGAGCATCGAACCGGCGC
>VBCK01000212.1 GCA_005882215.1 Betaproteobacteria bacterium
AGCGCATCGCCGACCACCCGATCAGTCGGATCGATGAGTTACTGCCGTGGAACGTGATCGAGCTACAAAGACCCCTGGCGGAAGCGGCTTGATATGTCGCTACTCCTGATTGCGTATTTGGTGTTCCTTCTCGCCGTCGGCAGTTACTGCCTGTTCTTCCCGAGAAGTGTCCAAGCCCTCGCGTCCAGGGCCGTCGGCATGGGTGTCACCGGAAGGAGCTCGGCACTGAAGGTTTACGTCGAATCGAATGGCTACCGAACCATGGTGCGAGCGATAGGGCTACTGGCTTACGCGATGTGCATACTGCTGGCCGTTGGGGCCTATCGGGCAGGTTCGCAATAGACGGTGTCACGGACGACCATCCATAGAGGACCCGCGACTGTCAAGGCGGTGTGCACCGAACGCTTACGAACGTAGTCGGACTGCCCCGACACGAGAAAACATTCGATCACTTCGTCGCAAGTCCGCATCCTGGCCTCGAAGCGGACTTCAGACGCCGGTCAACGCAACTGCGAGAATTTGGCTCTTGCCGGCATGAGCACGTGACCAACACGCCAGCGCGATTCGGCAGATCAACTCTTCCGCGAATCTCTTATCAAGACCGCTTTGTCGCGTCGATCGATTTCGAATAAGCCGATCGCGTTGGCTAGCTCATTGAGCTTCGAGTACCCGTAGTTCCTCGGATCGAAATCAGGGGCTTGCTTGACGATGTTACTGCCGACGCGGCCGAGGTGCGCCCATCCTGATTCATCGGATGCCGCCTCGATCGCGGAGCGAAACAGGCTTACGAGTTTGGTGTCGCCGCGAAGTTCTTTCACGGAAACCGCGCGAAGCTGCGGACCAGCACCTTCCCTGACGGAAAGCACCTCCGTGTAAATGAAGCGATCACACGCGGCGACGAACGGAGACGGCGTCTTCTTCTCGCCGAATCCGTACACGCGTTTGCCTGCCTCGCGAATCCGCGAAGCGAGCCGCGTGAAGTCGCTGTCGCTGGACACTAGGCAGAATCCCGCGAAGGGACCTGTATACAGAAGGTCCATGGCGTCGATGATCATCGCGCTATCCGTCGCGTTTTTCCCTGTCGTGTACCGAAACTGCTGTATCGGCTGGATGGAGTGCTGAAGCAGCACGTCCTTCCACGTGCCGAGGTTCGGCGTGGTCCAATCGCCATAGATGCGCTTGACGTTCGCTACGCCCAGCTTTGCAACCTCAGCCAGTAGGCCCTCGACAATCGAGGGGCTGGCGTTATCGGCGTCGATCAAAACCGCAAGCGCGTCCGTAGTCTCTTGCGCGTCAGCCATCATTGCCTCCCAAGAAGCCAGCGCCCGGCATTATGAGCGCGTGGCACAGGGTTCTGAGTCATAGATGCGAAGTTGTAGGGTCTGGGATTACCGATGCAAGCCAGCTTGGCGCTACGAATGTGTGCGCGCACCCGGTCGCCGATAGCCGGCTTCCTTAGTCGGGCGCCACTGTCAAGGGTCGGTCTCCCGCATTTTCGCATTCCCGGAAACATCGCTGCGTGGGTCACGCTTCTTTACGCAGTCGGCCCGGCACTGAACTGGTGCGCTGCACGCAATGGTCAGACGGTATGGAGAGCCTCGCTTTTGGGCGCGCTCGAGGTCCGGAAATGAAGAAGTGGGTTTCTGGTACGTCCGGTATCGGGGGCTTTTCTATTTGTCCGCTCCTGGGCCGCGAGGGGCCCTTCGCCAAGGCCAGGCTTCGACCCGAAGACATCAGCCGATCCTCACGTCGTCAGTAGTTGTCCATCGGTCGGCCCGACCCCGAAGCATGAAGCGCAGACCCAGCGGCTTCGAGGCGGGCGCCTTGGCATAAGATGGCAGGCGGTGTCGGTAACGAGGTCGGCTTGCTCTTGGTGCCTCGAGCCCGTTCAGTAGTTGGACCCGCAGCCCTGCGCGCACCCCGAATTGTGTCCACGGGCGGCAACGCCCGAGAGCACGCCTAGTAGATTTCGATAACGAGGGCTGCTGCCGATGCCATCGACCCTGGCAGGAGGCCCTATGGAGGTACTTTATCCGCGCTGTGCCGGCCTGGACGTGCACAAGGATGTGATTGTGGCCTGTGTGCGTTGCGTCTCGGAGCCGACTCACCATGAGGTTCGCAGCTTCGACAGCACCACACGCGGCCTGCTGGAACTGGCCGACTGGCTGGCGCTGCACGCCTGCACGCACGTGGCGATGGAAGCCACGGGGGTGTATTGGAAGCCGGTGTGGCACATTCTTGAAGGAAACTTTGAACTGGTGCTCGCCAACGCCCAGCACATTCGCAATGTGCCCGGGCGCAAGACCGATGTGAATGACGCAACCTGGATTGCCGATCTGCTGGCCCACGGGCTGGTTCGGTCGAGTTTCGTGCCGCCGGCGGCGATTCAGGAATTGCGCGATCTGACGCGCACCCGCAAGCAACTGGTGCGCGAGATCTCCCAGCACAGCCTGCGTATCCAGAAGGTGCTGGAGGACGCCAACCTGAAGCTGGGCAGCGTGCTGTCCGATGTCCTGGGGCGAAGCGGCCGGGCCATGCTCAAAGCCATTGTCGCTGGCGAGTCCGACCCGCAGCGGCTGGCTGCGCTGGCGCAAGGTACGGCACGCAAAAAGACCGCCGAGCTGCGAGAAGCCTTGCGCGGACACATTACAGCCCATCACCGCACCATGCTGAAGCTGCACCTGGATGTGATCAATGCGCTGGAACGCACCCTGTCCGAGCTGGACGCCGCCGTGGGAAAATCGCTGACGCCGATCCAGCAGCGCGTCCGCCTGCTGATCACCATGCCCGGGGTTAGCGACCTGACCGCTCAGGTCTTGTTGGCGGAGATCGGCGTCGACATGACGCGCTTCCCCGATGCGGGTCACCTCGTCTCTTGGGCCGGCTTGTGCCCGCGCAACGACGAAAGCGCAGGCAAGCGCCGCAGCACGCGCGTGCGCAAGAGCGGCACCTGGCTCAAGACCGCCTTGGTCACTGCCGCCTGGGCTGCGGTACGCGTCAAAACCAGCTACCTGCACGCCCAGTTCCTGCGCATCAAGGCCCGCCGCGGCGCCAAGAAGGCCATCCTCGCCGTGGCCGCTTCCATGCTGACAGCCGCCTATTACATGCTCCGCGACGGCGTCGCTTACCACGACCTCGGCTCCGACCACTTCAGCCGCCACGACACCAGCAAGACCATTTGCCGGCTCCTCAAACGCCTCGCAGATCTCGGCTGCAACGTCGATCACCTCGCCCATGCGACGTGAAGCTTCCTAGTAGAGATCGCCCCGGCCGTAGCCCCAGTGCTTGACACGGCACGGCGCGAGAGTAGTTAACCTCGACACTGAAAGGTTTCAGCGACAGCCATCCGATCGGACGGCGGTAAACCAACGTCCCCCGCTTTCTGCTTCGGCCAGCGCGACATACGACGCAATCGTAGCTCGTCATCGGGTGGCGCAGCTGTCCGATTCGCCGCTGGTCCTTAAGAATGGCCGTGAACGACGCTGGGGCGACGGCCACCCAGCTCGAGGGAAAAGTTGCATCGAGCGCTGTTGACTGCCTCTCGTACCTGTTGATCCTGACCGCGATCGACTACCGATGCTGGCAACAGGAAGAAGGTGCCATCGTACGGTACCAGCATCAGGGCAAGGTCGGTCGTTCGGCCCTTTGGGCAGCGTTTTCGACCGCGTGGGGACTCGACGACCTCGCACCGGACCGATTGCGGGCGGCGCTGGCCGAGCGCGGAATCAACGGTGTGTTCGGCAACATATCGGATCCGGCCGGACGCCAGAAGATTCTCGACGAGATTCTCGGCGGACGCTCCGTCGATACGTTCTGTGCAACAGTCATACGGCAAGGAAGGCTGTTGGAGAAGGTGACGGTGGCGGACGCAAGCGCCTTGGCTCGACGCTTTCCGACCGCCTTTGCGGATCGGTATTTGATTAAGGCGCAGTTCGCGCTGGCGATGTTCAGTGGATGCGCCCGTCGGGCCGGCATCAGCCACGACGCCGCCAATCTGACCGCATTTGCCGACGACCAGGCGCCAAGGATTCTCCGGACCCTCGGAGTTCTGCGGTACGCCCGGGAAGTCGCCGATGCCGTGGACGCTTGGCAATTATTGGCCAGCGAGTCGGCCGTCGAGCGCGCCATCCGAGCGGCCACTATCCTGGCGTGCGAGGAAATTGCAGCGCACACCGGCAGGACAGCGGTAGACGTCGACGGCCTGTTGCGGCTTTCTCAGGACGTCGACTCGACCGCACCCTTCCACCTGACCGAAACAACCTCGTACTGAGCGAAATCTAGCTCAGGGCGTGCGAGCAGATGTGGTAGGTGGTACGAGCTCCCGCCCCAGCGACCCTCAAGCGCCCTGCAAGTTCGAGGTGACGCGGAGATCCGCTCCCAGACATGCTGAAGGTGCACAGCTGGGTTAGAGAGAAGCGATCGCCTCGACGATGTCTTTTGTCGTCACAATGGCACCGGCGTAGTGCGGGATATTGACGTCCAGCTCGTTGAAAGTGTGATCGACACCTGACCGCGGCGACACGCGCAGGCCGCGCGTCGAACCTTCACTCGTGCGACAGAAATTACTCGCTCGCTGTGCCGCCCGCTGCTGGTCCTTTCGACGGTTCGACCGCCGTCTGTCCCAACCGTCCACATGCTCTCTCGGCGGTTCCGCACGGCCAAATCGAGTCGATTTGGCGCGCTGAATAGCACAACTGCCCTTGAATAGCACAACGCCACCGCGAGGGGTGGCGTATGTGCTTTGATTATTGGCGCGCCCGGCAGGATTCGAACCCACGACCCCTTGGTTCGTAGCCAAGTTTCCGATTTCCGATAACGAGTTTGAAATCAATACGTTACACGCTCCCATTGGTGCCACAGATTGTCGAGTTACTCCCCAGTAAGGCCCTGTTTTGCCGAGGATCGGATCGGTTCAATGGCACAGCACTGTAGCAACCTCGAAAGGAAAGACTGCTAAGTTCAATCGGCGCTACGGCCAGCCACACCGCGTCGATCCGGATCACCGCAGCCACTCACGCAGCCAGGACGCGCTGTGTCTGGCCGCCTGCGCTGGCGATCGACACTGCCGGCCGCCGGCATTCCTCGGCAACCTTCGCCCAGCGGCCGCATTCCGGCCGCCATGCGTGCGCGCCGTAGTGAAAAAAATGTGACGTTTCCTGGATCGAAGCGTGAAGCGCGCGTCCCAGACTCGCTTCCGCTATGAAGCAAATCCAGACAGAAGGTTCGGCACGTCAGCGGCCAATCGAGTTGGACAGCCCGGCCGCTGCGGAGTTGCCATTGGGCTGCTGGCTGGTGACGCCGCGACGCGGCTACACCCACCACGGCATCTACGTAGGGGACGGCCAGGTCGTGCATTACTCCGGGCTGTCGCGCGCCTGGCGCCGCGGGCCAGTGGAGGTGGCGTCGCTGTCGGAATTCTCCATGGGACGCGTTCTATGGATGAAATGGACGCCCACCCCTCGGTACATCGGCCGGGCGGCGGCTCAACGGGCGCTGTCCCGTGTGGGAGAGGACCGCTATCGGGTCATGACCAACAATTGCGAGCACTTCTGCGCATGGTGCCTCGACGGCGAGAGCCGAAGCCGGCAGATCGAGCGGTGGCTCGCATGGCCGCGCGCGATGCTCGCCGGGCTCGCGCAAGTGTTCGCCCTCGGGCCACGGTGGTCGGCCCTGTCCTAACGATGCGCAACCGTTGCCCGCTTGCGGGCTCCTTTGCCAAATCATCGAGCCTACCTGGCCCGCGCAAGGTTAGGACCGGCACAGCCCTGCTTTTGTGCGCCGTGGTGGCGGCTGCACGGGCGCAATCTACGAAAGGAAGAATTTTCTGTTCGAGGGCGACCAACTGAGCATCCGGTCCACCAGTGATATACAAACGCTCGCCCGCGGGTTAGGGCTGTCGGGGACACAGGTGGAGGGCGACGCGCTGTCGTTGCTGGGTTGGCGCTCTCACTCGCGGCTGGCGTGGGAGCTGGGCGACCCCACCCGCGAGCTTCAATGGCGCTTCAGCGCCAGCATCGACCGGCGAGTGGCTGTCCAGAAAAGCGCCGTCAGCCTTCAGATGCTGCGACGCTTCTAGCGGATCGGTTATTCGCCGCGGCTTCCGAATTTGTAGCCTACGCCCCAGACCGTCAGGATGAAATCGGGATTGCTTGGATCGCGCTCGATCTTGTTGCGCAGGCGATTAATGTGGGTGTTGACGGTGTGCTCGTAGCCGGCGTGGCTGTAGCCCCAGACCTGGTCGAGCAGCTGCGCACGCGTGAACACGCGGCCGGGGCTGCGGGCGAAGGTCGCCAGCAGCTCGAACTCCTTGGCGGTCAGTTCCACCGGCTTGCCGCGCACCTGCGCCTCGTGGCGCTCCAGGTCGATGCGCAGGTCGTCGACTTCGATGCGCTGGCTCCCCTGCGCCGAAGCCTTCTGCTCCGCCGACTGGTCGGCGCGGCGAAAGACTCCTTTCACGCGGGCCGCCAGTTCCAGCATGCTGAAAGGCTTGGTCAGATAGTCGTCGGCACCCAGTTCGAGCCCGAGCACGCGATCGAGTTCCGACGACTTGGACGTGAGCATCAGGATCGGCGTGTAGTGCTCGCTCGCGCGCAGCCTACGGCAGATCTGCAGTCCGTCCAGGCGCGGCAACATCACGTCCAGAATGACCAGGTCATAGCGGGTCGCCTGCGCCTCCGCCAGCGCGGTCACCCCATCATCGATAAGCCGGCAATCGCAGCCGAGTTCTGCCAGCTGCAGCATGACCAGCCGGCCAATGTCCGGATCGTCCTCGACCACCAGCACGCGGCGGCTCATGCGGGAACCTGCATCGGCAATCGGTTGAAAATCAGTTCCACGGGGCGGATCAACGCGAATATTGTAGGCGGTGCGTATTGGGGCATCGTCCCCGCGTCTGTTAGCGATCCGACCCGGCCCCGCTGAACTCGACCGCGTGTTCATGATGCCCCCGCCTGCTCAAGCGGCCGCGCCCCGATCTGTGCTAACAACTTTGCCCCAGCGATAGACAGGCACATGGCCAGGAACGCCACCCAGGCGTACGGCCAGAGCAAGGGCATCCCAACCAGGATCAATCCGTCGTTGCTTCCCGGGATCAGCAAAGTGCCCCATCCCATCAGCACACCACCGACCAGGGACCTGAGCGACTGCAGCACCGTGATGCGCATGCTCCCGAATCGGCCCGCCGTCCAGCCACCCCAGGTGGCGCCCGCTAGCAGGGCGAGCACCAGCACACTCCGCCCGGCCAGACTGGTCGCCCTGCCCCGCGCCAGATCGGCCAGCAAATCGGTATAGGCCCATGCACCGGCCAGCATCAACGAAAAGAAGAACGTGATCGCGATGACCGTGGTGGCGGCATGCGGAGCCCAGACGCGCGTCGCCAGGGCTTCGCGCAGCCTCCGGAAAAACGGGACGCTTGCGCCATCGGCGCTGCGCCCGAACAGCGGCCAAGCCAGGCGCCAGGCAACGAACAGCAGAAACAGCGCGGCCGCCCAGATGGGTGCCTGTAGCACCGGAGAGCCATACGGCTGCGGCCGGTGGTCGGGCAGCGCGAAGACGTACTTCAGGCTCACGCACCCAAGATAAAAGCCGATCGGCATGAACAACTGGGCCCATCGACCCGAACCGAAGAGCGCAATGGCACCGAAAACGCAAGCCTGATTGATGAACGCGCCAAGCCCGAGCAACACGCCGCCCAGCACGGTCCAGGCAGTCAGCGGGTAGCCGGCGGGCATTTTGGGAAGCAGGTGCAGCGCCTGGGCAACCAGCAGCCCGCCGGCGACCCACACCGCCGCCTCCACCAGGCTCACCAGTCGCCGAAAGCTGCCCTTGCCTACCACCTCGTCGACAGCCGCCACAGTGCAGGTGGCGCCCCGCTGGATGGCAAAGCCCATCACGCCGACGCACAAGGCGGCAACCAGAAATGCAAAACTGCCCAGAATGATGTCCATAGTGGCCTCGGTTTGGTCGATCCGCTCGGTGGTTGGACGCGATCGGCCGCGCTCAATGCCCCGCGACAGCATTGTTGAACTTGCAGATCTGCCTCATCGCCGCGGCGCTGTTGATCACGCCGGTCTGCGGAACGATGTGGCCGGTGTTCAAATCGAACACCCAGCCATGGATGTAGGGCCGGCCAGTCTTGCTCCAGGCCTGCGCAACGATATTGGTCTTGCCCAGGTTATAGACCTGTTCGATCACGTTCAGCTCGACCATGCGGCGAAATCGGGCCGTATCGTCGAGCGGCTCGAGCTGGCTCCAGAAATACTGCTGCGTGTCCTTCAGCGTGCGCAGCCAGTTGTCGATCAGACCGTGCGAGTCCTGGCTCATCGCCGCCTGCACGCCTCCGCAACCGTAGTGGCCGCACACGATCACATGCTCGACCTTGAGCACCTCAACTGCGTACTGCAGCACCGACAGCAGATTCATGTCGGTCTGCACGACCAGATTGGCGATGTTGCGGTGAACGAACATGTCGCCGGGCTGTGTGCCGGTGATGCGGTCGGGCGGTACCCGGCTGTCGGAGCAACCGATCCACAGGAACTCCGGATGCTGCCCCTCCGCCAGGCTCTCGAAGTAATGCGGATCGAGCAGCAACTGATCCTCGACGAACTTGCGATTGTTGCCCAGCAGCTGCTCGATGCGGTGGATCACAGAGCCTCTCCTATCAGTCAGACGTGCTCGATCACGCCTTCGATCGCGTCGGCTGCGCGCTGCTGCCAGGGCGCCCGCTCGATCATGCGCATCGTGTCCGCGTGGCCGGCCAATCGCCGTGCGCGAATGCCGGCGGGCGTGAAATCGATGTCTTTGGTGTGGTCCTCTCCGTCCAGCCGCGGCGCCAGCAGGTGCGCCACGTGCATCGTTGTGCCGCAGCCCCATGACGCGAGTTCTTTGATTTTCGGATCGGACTGCGCCTCGTCCGGCATCTGCCGGACGAGTTCGCGGATCACGTGGCGTAGGCGGTGAATCTGCTTCTGGCGTGCGATGTGGCTGTCGGCACGGCTGGCGAACTGGATGTCCTTTTGCCGACTCATCACCTGCCAGATCGATTCGGGTTCCGGACCAGTCTGGTGCCAGACGTTGACGGCGAAGATCACCGAGTCGCAGCGCGGCTTGTCGTCCAGCACCGCCTCGATCGGCGTGTTCGAATAGATCCCGCCGTCCCAATACGGTTCGCCGTCGATACGTATCGCCCCGAAGGCGGGCGGCAATGCGCCGGAGGCCATCACGTGGTCGGCCGTCAGCGGCTCATTGCGGGTATCGAAATAACGCATGCGCCCGCTGCAGACGTTGACCGCGCCCACCGTCATGCGGGTACGGCACTGGCACAGGTAGTCGAAGTCCACCAGTGAATTCAAGGTATCGCGCAGGGGTGATGTGCTGTAGTACGAGGCCGACTCGACCCCAAGCGTCGCGGCCGAGCCGCGCAGCGCATGCAGATTGGGTTTGAAAAAATTCGGGATGCCACGCGTCACCGTGGTCATATTGGCCGCCAGGTTGCCCAGGCCGAACCAGTCCAGCACCTCCGTAGGGGCGACCGACTCCTCCATCTGGTTCCAGAACGCGTTCAACTTTTCCATGCGCCGCTCAGGAGGATTGCCTGCGATCAGGGAGGCATTGATCGCCCCGATCGACGTGCCGATCACCCAGGTGGGTTCGATACCCGCCTCGTGCATCGCTTGATAGACCCCAACCTGGTAAGCGCCCAGCGCGCCGCCACCTTGCAGCACCAGCACGATCTGTCCCGGAAGAGCACCCGGCTTGGCACGGCCGCTCGCAGTATCGGCCCTCGGTTTCTTATCTGAATCCATGATTTGCCTTTTGGAAGGAAGCACGCAAGCGTCGGTTGGCCCGATGCAACATCACGTAGAGATGGCTCGCCGTGACGCCCAGTTCGTCGCAGATCTCGCTCGTATCTTTCTCCATGCGGTTGCGCAGCACGAAAGCGCGCTCCTGCTGCCGCGGCAGCCTCTGCAGGCACTGGTCGAGCTCCGTTATGAATTGAAGCCGGCTCAAGCGTTCCTGCGGGTCGATTCCAGCCGACGCCGCGGCGAAAGCGCTCGCGAGCGGCGCGCCGGAGCCGTCGACATCGCCCGCCGCGTCATCGCCGGCGTCGACCTGGCACTCGCGCGTATGGTGCCGGATCTGGTCGACGATCTTGTGCTTCAGTATGGCCACCAGCCAGGTGCGAAGCCCAGCGCCCGCGGCGAAGGCGCCCGGCTTTTCGAGCGCGGCCACCAGTGTTTCGGACACCGCGTCTTCGGCCCATGCCTTGTTACGCAGCATCTGGTGCGCAGTCCGCAGTAGAATCGCACGCTGGGCCGCTACCCGCTCGGCGAAGTCACTCATGTCATGCCCCGGCTCAGTGCAGCGTCCAGCCGCCGTCCATGGCCAGCGCAGTGCCGGTCATCGAAGCAGCCTGGTCGGTGGCCAGGAACACGGCCAATGCTGCCAGCTCCTCGACTTGTACGAATTCCTTGCGAGCCTGGTGCGACAGCATCACCTCCCGCACCACGCGCTCTGGAGAAATTCCGTGAGCTTTCGCCTGGTCGGCGATCTGCTTTTCCACCAGCGGCGTCTTGACGTAGCCGGGACAGATCGTGTTCGAGGTGATGCCGAATTCGGCCAGCTCGACTGCCACCGTCTTCGACAAGCCGATCATTCCGTGCTTGGCGGCGACATACGCCACCTTGAAGGGCGAGGCCGTCAGACCGTGCGCCGAAGCGATGTTGATGATTCGGCCGAATTTGCGGGCCTTCATTTCCGGAACCACGGCCTTTATCAGGTGGTAAGCCGAGGACAGGTTGATCGCGAGCACCGCGTCCCATTTGTCGTCCGGGAACTCTTCGACCGGCGCCACATGCTGGATGCCGGCGTTGTTCACGATGATGTCGACCTTGCCGAACTCGGCGCGCGCCAGCTCGACCATCGCCCGGATCTGGTCAGGACGGCTCATGTCGGCGCTGGAGTAGCGGACCTTGACCCCGTATTGACGCTGCAATTCGGCTCGCATGAACTCGATGGCCTGGGCTTCGCCGAATCCGTTCAACATGACGTCGGCGCCGCTTTGCGCCATCGCGCGGGCAATTCCCAGCCCGATGCCGCTGGTGGACCCGGTGACGACGGCTGATTTCTGCTTAAGCATGGAACTTCTCCTGCAGTTGAGGTTGAGGCTGAGACCGAGAGCCCGGTTCGACGGCAGCCCGCGGTTCCGGAGCGTCGGCCTCGATGGAGCGCGTGAAGCGCAAATGGGTGATGTCGGCCGCGAAGAACATGCTCCAGGTCCACTCTAGCCAGATGCGGACCTTGCGCCCGAGCGTGGGCATCAGCAGCAGGTAGTAGGCGCGCCACAGCAACCAGGCCGGCAATCCGTGTAGGCGCAGGCCGAACAACTGGGCGACGCCTTTCTGGTGACCCGTGGTGGCCATCATGCCTTTGGACTTGTGGCGGAATTCCCGGGTTGCGCGCCCTTGTCCCCAGGCGACGATGTTGTGCGCCAGTGCATTGGCTTGTGCGACCGCGAACTGCGCCGTGGGTGGCGCCGCCTGCTGGGTCAGGCCGTTTCGAACCAACGCGCAGTCGCCAATGGCCCACACACCGGGCAGACCCGCGACCGACAGGTCGGGCGCCGTGACGATGCGCCCGCGCTGCAGCGGTAGCTTGAGCCGTTCGATCAACGGGTTGGGCCGGGTCCCGATGGTGCAGATGACCGTCGCCCCTGCGAGGACCTCGCCGTCGCCGAGCATGACACCATCCGCATCGATGCGGGCGGCCCGCGAATTGAGCCGCACATCGATCTGCCGAGACCGCATCGAACGGGCCGCGGCCTGGCCGAGCGACCGGGGCAGATCGGGCAGCAGGCGATCGCCATTCTCGAGCAACGTAACTTTCAGTTCCTGCGTCCTGACCCGCGGGTAATAACGCGCCGCGCCGTCGAGGAAGTCGGCCAGCGCACCCGCGACTTCGACACCGGAGAAGCCGCCGCCGATGACAATGAAGTGTCCCATGCGCCGGCGCGCCTCCGGATCGGTCTCCAGCTCGATACGAGCGATCCGCTGCAGCACACGGTTGCGGATGAACATCGCGTCACCGACCAGTTTCAACGGCAGCGCGTGCTGTGCCATCCCGGGCACCAGATCCAGGTTTGCCCGGCTCCCGAAAGCGAGCACGAGATGCTGGTAGTCGATTTCGCGGTTGCCGGCCAGCGTCAGCGCCTGAACGTGACGGCGCTCGAAGTCGAGGTCGGTCACGCGCCCCATGATGAACTGGCTTGCATCGCCGGCACGCAGCATCTGGCGGATCGGGGCCACCGCGTGCTCCGGAAACACCGACGCGCCGACGAACTCCGCCAGCATCGGGTTGAAGGTCGTGTAGCTCTCCTCGCTGACCAGCACGATCCGGTGCCCGCCCGGAAGCCGACGCTCCAGGCAACGGGCCAGGGCCGTGCCGGCGAATCCGCCGCCGACGATGACGATGTTATGCGCCGAGGACATCGCATTCGCCCCGTCGTCAGCGCGCCAGCAAGCGCCGGCCGATCAGGTGGTCAAACGACAGCTTGCCGGGCCCATGCAGCAGGGTGATCAGTAGCAGCAGGCCCCAGGTCTGATGGTCCTTCAGGCCGGCTGCGCTCAGATCAGGGTACGAGATGACGGCGATGATGTTGAATGCGAACAGCACGAGCGCCGAGACGCGCGCGCCCAAGCCGAGCACCAGCAGCACCGGGAAGATCAGCTCAACGCCGCTGCCCAGCAGGGCAGCGATCTCGGGCGGAAGCAGCGGCACCGCATATTCGTTGTCGAACAGCGCCACGGTGGAGTCCCAGTTCACGATCTTGGTCAGTCCCGATTTGAAAAAGACGCTGGCGACAAAAAGCCGCACGCCCAGATCGACGAACGGCGCCAGGCGGTTCAGGCCGCTGATCGCGGGCGCGAAACGCGAGGCGGCGCGCCATACGACTGCGGCCGGTCCAACCGGCGGATGGGGCACAGGACCAAGGTTTTGCATGACGCGTTCCTTCCAGTGTTTCGAAACGAAGTTGGGCGGCCCACGCCCGCGCGGGCGCGGGCCGGCGGGTCCTAGCCTTTCTTGGCTCCGCCGTGCACCGCATTCGGATCGTTGGTGACGTGGCCTCCAACGATGCGCTCGCAGGTTCCCTTGGGAACGTAGATCCAGGCTTCCGGGTCGCGATCGGCCGACACCGTGCCCGCGCACGCGCTCTTGCTCGTGCCGCAGTCGTTCTTGCCGGCCTTGACGACGCCGGCGCATTTTTCGTTGTCCTCCTTCTTCGCATACGCCGTGGTCGTCGAAGAGGCGACGCCCAGCACGAAAAGGCTTGCTATGGCGCTGCTGATGAGTTGGCTACTGGTTTTCATGGATCTCTCCGAAAAGATTTGATCAGATGGGTTTGTGCGGATCGGTCCGATCGACGTGCGAATCAGGAACCACTCCAGGACTGAGTCTGGGCTTGCCGCTTCACGCCTCGATCAAAGAAATATCACGATTTGGTCACTATCGGGTCATTGCGGCCGGCTCAGGATGACCACGATGTGGCGCGCACCGTCGAAGCAATCGAGTCGATGAGGCCGGAGGCCAGCGCCGATTGCTCGGGCCGGTCAGTAATGCCGCGGCGGCGCACCGTCCAGCCGAAGTCCGTGTAGGCCACCCAGACCGTCCCCGCCGTGTCCTGCAGGACCAGCAGCCGGATCGGCCAATCGAGCCCGGCGTACGGATTGGCGCTCAAGAACTGCGCGCCGAGGGATGGACTGCCGAACACCAGCAGCGTTGACGGACGCAGCTTGACGCCGGCACGGGCCGCAAGCCTTGCTTGATCGACGGCCCCAAAGAACGGGATCCCCTTGGCAGCGATGGCCTTCTTGATCCGATCGATGGTTTCGTCGACCGAGTAGGCGCTTTTGACCCTGACCAAGCCGTCGGTAGTGTGCGTGGCGCTACGTGCCTCCGCCCGCGTGGGGATCAGGCCGCGAAAGGCGGCCGACCGGAACTTGTGAACTTGAGCGAACATCGTTTTTTCTCCTCGGAGGTGTTCGCGCGCGGCTTTGATCACGCGCTTTGATCGGCCTCGGTCATCGACAGCCCCACGAAAAGCCCGCCCGCCAGATGGCGGGACAGCGCCGCCGCCAGATCAAAGGTGGGATCGGAGTCGAGCGCTTCGCGGGTGGCCTGCTCCAGGCTGTCCCCGAGGGCCACTGCCCACAACCAGCGGCTTTCGCCCTCGTCAAGGAGGCGAAACTCGATCTCCAGATCCTGCTGCACGACCAGCAGGTTCACGCCACCTTCGTCCAGGGAAATCCGCGATTCAGCGTCCAGTGCCCCGGGCTGATTCGCCTGCCAGATCCTCAGAATGGGATACGGAGAGCGGATCAGATCGGCCGAAGGCTGCAGCTGCAGGCGCAGACTGCCCTGGGCGCCGACCGGCACTTGCCTGATCCGGATCGGATCGAGCGCCGGAAGCTGAGCCCCGTGGTACGCGCGGTGGTAGGCCCATTCGAGGCGGGCCACGTCGGCCAGGTAGGGCAGGCCCGCGGCTGGAACGTAATCGCGCAGGAATTCGGGCAGGCGGTCGC
>VBCK01000282.1 GCA_005882215.1 Betaproteobacteria bacterium
AAGGCGCATTCGAGACCAAGTGATCGAATGCATTTATCGGCGAGCGTCTCGACGAACGCCTCAAGCGCAGCACACGGAACGAAGGAGATTCGGCCACGAGCCTCTACCGCCGTGCTTCAGGTCGGTAACGTGCACCCGCTCGACTCGGCCGACTCGCCGATGAGTCTCATGGAGCCGCTTTCCCTAAAGGGGGACACTCAGGCCAGAGCAGAGCCCTTACGGTCTCGCCTAGCGCCATCGAGAGAGGTGCCGAGAAGTCACGACCCTAACCATATGATTTTGCGCGTGAACAGTGGTTTTGGATGGTGACCCGCTGTTGGCGTTCCCCACCCTGGCAGAACGGTTTTGTGAAGCTTTCTGAGGTTCCCGCGAGCGGAATCGTGGTGGAATGACGCTGGGGAGGGAAGTTTTGTAGCCTACTAACGGGAGGTGTAATCCCATGGGCGCTGACTTCTCGAATCGATTCTGGGAGGAAAACCCGGACGCGGTCATCGCCGTCTCGCCGGACGGCAAAGTGCTCGACTGGAGTCGAGCCGGCGAAGCCATCTTTGGTTACACGCGCGAAGAGGCGGTAGGGCGTGAGCTGGTCGAACTCATCGTGCCCGCGGAGCGCGCCGATGAAGAACGCCAGATTCTCGGGGCCGCAGCTCAGCAAGACCTCGTAGTCTACGAATCGGTACGTCGGCGCAAGGACGGTTCGCTGGTCTACGTCAGCGTCTCGACCAAGGCCGTCTGCGACGCCGGCGGCAAGCTGCAGTACCTCCTCTCGACCAAGAAGGACACCACGCACCTGCAGGTCTCGCGCCAAGCCAAATTGATGGAAGGCAAGTACCGGCAGTTACTGGAATCCACACCCGACGCGATCGTGATGGTCAACATCACCGGTCGCATCGTGTTGGTCAACTCGCAGGCGGAAACCATGTTCGGCTACGCTAGCGGTGAGCTCAGCGGCCGTCCGATCGAGATGCTGCTGCCGAATCGCTTCCGTACGGCTCACCTGGGCCACCGCGCCAGGTTCTTCGGGCAACCGCGTACCCGCTCAATGGGCGCGGGCTTCGAACTCTACGGCTTGCGCAAGAGCGGTGAGGAATTCCCCGTCGAAATCTCCCTCAGCCCGCTCGAGACCGAAGAGGGTGCGCTGGTCATGAGCGCCGTGCGGGATGCAACCGAACGCAAGAAGGCTGACCAGAAGTTCCGCGGCCTTCTGGAGTCCGCACCCGACGCAATGATCATCGTCGATCGCAGCGGTGAGATCGTTCTGGTCAATTCCCAGGCGGTGAGCCTCTTTGGCTGGCAGCGCGAGGAATTGCTGGGGAAAAATATCGACAGTCTGGTGCCCGCGAGGTTTCGCGACAACCACCCGGGCCATCGCGCGAACTTCTTCGCCAATCCGAAGGTGCGCTCGATGGGTGCCGGATTCGATCTGTACGGGCTGCGCAAGGACGGGACGGAATTCCCCGTGGAAATCAGCCTCAGCCCGCTCGAGACCGAAGAGGGACTGTTCGTCTCCAGCGCCATTCGCGACATCAGCGACCGCAGGAAGGCCGAGCAGAAATTCAAGGATTTGCTGGAGTCGGCGCCGGACGCGATGGTCATCGTCAATCGCAGCGGCGAGGTGGTGCTGGTCAATTCCCAGGCGGTAAGCCTGTTTGGCTGGAAGCCCGAGGAGTTGATGGGAAAGAAGATCGACATCCTGGTACCGGAACGGTTTCGCGCCAACCATCCGACTCACCGCATGAAGTTCTTCGCCAGTCCGAAGGTGCGCTCGATGGGAGCGGAA
>VBCK01000213.1 GCA_005882215.1 Betaproteobacteria bacterium
GGCCGCTGAAGTACACCGCGACCACCTGGTCCTTCAGCGCCAGCGCATTGGAGCGGTCGTGCATATGCTCGAACAAGAGCAGCGACATCGAAACGTTGCGCACGGTGTCGTAGCCCAGTATCGAGACTGCGCGCGACACGGTCCCGATCGCCCCGCCGAACTGGTTCAGGTTCGACGCGTTGACGATCTTCAGCAGCCGACCGGTCAACGCGAAATCCTTCAGGATCGAGTTGCACAATATGGCGACCGGCTCCCGGTCGGATGAGGCCGCGCGGTTCACGGCGCTGATCGTGGCCGACAGCGCCGGAAAATCCCCCTTGTGCCGGATCCGCCGCAGCAGATAGTCGAGCGTGCCGTGCCCGGCGTGCGCCTGCCCCGGCGTATCGGCTGGAGCCAGGTAGGCGGCCAGGGCGGCGGCCATTTCAGCGGCCCCGGCGAAGCGCTCGGCCGGGCGCTTGGCCAGGGATTTCGCCAGCAGGGCATCGAGGTGCTCGTCAACCGTGTCGTTGAGCCGAGACGCCGGCACCAGATCCGCCTCGACGATGCGCTGTACCGTCTCGCGCGAATCGCCTCCGCGAAAGGGCCGCTCCGCCGTCAGCATTTCGTACAGCACGACACCGAGCGCGAAGACGTCGCTCGAAGGCTCGTAGATGCCGTCGGAGATGTACTCCGGAGCCATGTAAAAGGGAGTACCGACCAGCAGGCGCGAGCCGGCGTCGCCGGCGGTCGCACTGGATGCAATGCCGAAGTCCATCAAGCGCGGCACATCGTCCTTCGTGATCATCACGTTGGCCGGCTTGATGTCGCGGTGTAGCACGTCGCGCTCATGCGCGTAAGCGACCGCCTGCGCGAGCGCGACCGCAAACTCCACCGCACGGCTGGTCTCGAGCTTGCCGTTCTCCCGTATCAGCGCGGCAAGGCTGTGCCCCTCCACGTATTCGAAAACCAGGTAGAAAACGCCATCGTCCTCGCCGGCGTCGTACAGCGGCACGATGTTCGGATGCGACAGCGCGCTGACAATCCGCGCTTCCTGCAGCAGCGCGGCGACGCCCTGGCGGCCCAGCCTGGCTTCGAAAGCCGGCAAGACCGTCTTCAGCGCGACCTGGCGCCCAAGACGAGTGTCGGCCGCCAGATAGACGGTGCCTTGGGAACCCTGGCCGAGGATTGACAGGATCTCGAACCGGCCGATGAACCGGCGGCTCTTTGCTGCTGCGGACGTTTCGGGACTCCGGACCGCATGGCTTGCGGAATCCGAATGATCGTCCGCGCCGCCAGCCGGCGCTGCCGCGAAAAGGCGGAAAAGCCGTCGCCAATTAGCGGCTTATCGCCGCGCAGCGTAACGCAGGACGGTCTCGGGCAGGGCAGAGCGTAGAGGACGGGCACATAGGTAAAAAAATGGCGCTGCCGCATCATGCGGCAGCGCCCGTTGGTCGCGACAGCCCGAGGGCGACTGCGGGCTGCGTCAGTCCGACGACAGGTCGAGGCTCCAAATGCCGCGGCCGTGGGTGGCCGAGTACAGGACCCGCGCCGCGCTGTCGATGGCAATGCCGTATACGGCTACGAACGGCAGGCCCGATGCCGCCGTGCGCCAATGGTGACCGCCCGCGCTCAGTGATGCCACCCCGAAGTCGGTCGCGACATAGAGCGTTCCGGTGACCGAATCCAGTGCGATACCCGTCACCGGCATGTCGCCCAGATTGAAACTGAGGTCGGTCCAGGTGGCAGTCCCGCTGCCGGGGTGGTACCGCACGTCGAAAACGTGACCCGGCGTGGTCGGGGTGTAGGCGTTGTAGCCGGAGAACGATACGAAGGCATGGTTTGAATTTTCCGGATCGATCGCCACGGCGCTGATGAAGCGTGTGGGCTGCGATGCGGTGTCGATGCGCTTGAACACGACCGCGGTCGGGTCGCTGGCATCGGCGTTCTTCGTCACGAACAATCGTCCGCGCCGGGTGGCCGCCCACATCGTCGACGGGTTCTGCAAAGCGCGCGAGATCCACACGACGTAGGAGCCGGACTTGTCGGTTCCGTAGCCCGACCCGACCAGGTCCCCCGCCTTGCCCGGACCGGCGGGCCCGCCGAGCGCGACCCAGTCACCGCAGGGCACCGTGAAATCCCCGAAGAACTCATCGCAGTGCACATCGAGATAGGCCTTCGAGCCGCCGTCATCCTGCGTGCGGAACACGTGCTGCAGCCCGATGAACCAGCTTCCGGCGACCGCCGGGTCCGCAATGATCGGCACGTAAAAAGACGCTGCCTCGCCGCTGGCGAGCAAGGGATCGGCGACCCAGTCCCATGTCAGCGGGTTGTCGTGTTCGAAATTGACGTCGACCTGAGCTCCGGTGTAAGTGTGCATGCGGTTGGCCGTTGCGCCCAGGCTGATGCCGGAGTTGCCTCCGTCTCCGAAGATGCTCTCGAACCAGTTCCCGGTGGTGCCGTCGTAGGCCCAGGTTCCGTTGTCCTGGGTCCCGCCGATCAGATCGTTGCGGGGATCGTTCGGATTGAACGACACGCCCTGGAACTGCAAAGTGCGCAGACCGTCGTTCAGCGTAAAGATCTGCACCGGAATCGCTTTCAGCCACGCCTGGCAGTCCGTCAGATTCGCGCCCGTGAGCCCGCGCGTGGCGCAGTCGGCCGAATGATCGGCGAAGGTTCCGCTGGTGCGTACCAGGCCGCCGTCCGATCCGAAGAACCCGATGTCGGGATGGCCGGGCGCGAACACGGCGGCGTGCTGATCCGGATGCATGCCATACGGCGGCGATTGCGTATCGTTGGTCATGTCGGTGAAGTGCACGCCCGCATCGGTCGACCGCTGCACCGCGCGTCCGTTGGAGTTGTTACCTAGTTCCGAATAGGCCATGGAACCACCGAGGTACACCGTGTTCGGACGCCCGGGCGGTGAGACGACGAACATGTCATACCAGCACTGACCTTCGCAGAAATCGTACGAGCCGAATCCGGGCGTGCCCGGGGTGGAATTCGACAGCTGGGTCCAGCCGTTGTTGACTCCGGCGCTGGTCAACGCCGCCGCCGGCACATTGGCGTTGTCCACGCGGTAGAAGTCCGCCGGGCCGGTTCCGGCGTCGCCCAGGTAGATGCGCAAGCCCTCCTCCCTGGCGACCAGCGCAAATTCCGTGCGCGAAAAGCTCGACGCGGCCACCGTGCCGCCGCCGGCCGCGGCGAACACCTGTTCGTAGCCGCCACCGGCCGCAGACCGGTACAGTCCATAGTCGAACACCGAGAAATAGATCCGGGTTGGGCCGCCTTCCCCGACTGAGGTCGGATCGATGGCGACCTTACTGACCCCGCCGCGGAAATAGTCGCTGCCCGTTGCGCTCGCGGGGTTCACCGAGTCGCCCGGAACGCTGAAGGCGAGCGTGAACGTGGCGCCGCCATCATGGGACTCGTACAGGCCGACGGTCGGCGCGTTGGGCGGCGTATAGCGGCCGCCCGTGGTCGACGCAGATCCGTGCCGGGCCACCGCCGTCCCGATAAAGATGTGCTGGCTACTCCGCGGGTCCACCGCGACCGCCCCGATTGCGCGGTCGTGAGCTGCGGCGAGACTTCCCGGGACCAGCGACCAGGTCTGGCCGGCGTCGATGGACTTGTACAGGCCAAGACCCGCTTCCGAATCACCCGAGCCATTCGCCTCGCCAGTTCCCGCGTACAGCGTCTGCCCGGACGAATCGGTCGGATCGACCAGCAGCGAGCCGATGGACGTGGTCGGAATGCCGGTGTTGGAGCTCGCCCACGTCGGTGTCGTCGCCAGCGCATCGGCAGTGACCCAGACCCCGCCGCCGGCAGCGCCGACGAACAGGCGGCAATCGCCCGCCACGCATCGATGCGAGACGGCGAGCGCAGTGATACGGCCGGAATCGAGCGCCGGTCGCCCGGTGTACGTCCACGGCCCGGAGACAACCGGGGTGAACGGCCCCAGCTCGGTCCAGCTCGCCGTGTGCTGCGATGGGGCATTTTGCAGGAAGTTGAATGCGGCCGCAGCCCTTCGGTGCTCAGAGTAGTGCACATGAGCCGCCGGTAACGCACGATTCTCGTATTCGTAACCGGCTCGCAGTCCTGGAATGTCGTCGGATCCATAGACCTTGGCGTAGTGCGACTGCAGAAAGGTCGTTTGCGCGACCGCGACACCCGCCGGGGCGAGTAACAGCGCCGCGACGCCGGTGCATATCGTTGCCCTCATTGCTAATCCTCCGCGTAAGCTTGACGTCACACAACACAACCGATGCGCCAACAAAGCTTCTTCACGCTCGGGATGACGACCCGAATCGCCAGATGCAGCGGACATAATCTCGGAGTCCCTCTCCCGCAGTGGGGCACCTATCGTGCCCACTGACACGGGGCCGTGTTGGCTTTCTTGGTGGCCCCGGGTAGCGTGCGACGCCGTTGCGCCAGAGTCAAGCAGGACGTCGACCCATTCGTCGCGTTTCCAAACTGCCGCCCTCCATCGCGTTCGCCTGCCGCGATGCTCGGTCACTCAGCAAGCAACGATCGGCTAAGATTTGTTCGGCCGGATCACGAGCGGGCGTCGTATAACGGCATTACCCCAGCTTCCCAAGCTGGTGACGAGGGTTCGACTCCCTTCGCCCGCTCCAAGGTGCAGCGCGAATGAGGCTCGGCGCTAGACCCAAATGGATGCGGGATGCCGACCCTTTGCCAGATCGCGCCTAGCAGCAATGTGGGATGGGTTGAACCCAGCGTCGAATCGCGGTAACCCGTGGCGTGACGCGATGTCACGCCACGGGATCAGACGACGGGGGTACTCGGCAAGACTCACTCAGTGGCACAACGCGCCGATGAAGCCGGGTGCCGGCGTGCCAAGACCAGTGACGTCATCGTAGCCCGGCGTGGTCTGCAGGCTGAGCGTCTGGTTCATGGTCCGCAAGCGATACGCCAGGCCGGCCGACGCGTCGACGCCATTGACGAAGTTCGTCCGCACAACAGCGACGGTGGAGGCCGGACTGCTGACGTCGGTGAACGCGGAGCTGCCCGCAAGACTGTAGAAGAGCGGGTTGGCGAAGCCGTGCGGCTCCCCCGCACATTGATCGGCCAGGGCCATGATGCCGGCCATCAGAGGGGAGGAAAGGCTCGTGCCTCCGATCCGGTACTCCGAATACCTGACGCTGCCGTCCGGAAACGTCTGCGTCTCACCGATGATATAGCCGGTGTTCACGTCGGCAACGGCAGAGATATCCGGTACGGACCGCCCGGTGCGGCCTTGAGCGGCGAACACCGCGGAAGGTACGACGCCCACTTGATAGGAGGGCTCGGCGAAGATGCGGCTCACTCCGCCGCCTGCGCCGTACAGCCACGACCCGGGCGGCTTGGGGGACCACGTCGTACCGGTCCAGGATGATGTCGTCGAGCCCCAGCCCGTTTCGAACAGATAGTTATTGGTCGCGCCCACCGCCAGGCTGGTGCCACCCACGGCGGTGACGAATGGGCTCGACGCGGGCCAGTCCGGCGTTCTGTAACCGACCACCAGCGATTCATCGCTGTTGTCACCCGATGAGAAGTAAATGCCGATGCCCTGGACCACGCCCTCCAGAATGATCTGCTCATAGGGCAGGATAAAACCCGGGGGCAGCAGCTCCGTGACGAAACCATAGGAGTTGGTCACGATCTGAGCGAGGCCTCGATCGACCACATGATTCAGGGCCGCATCCAGGTCCTGGAAGTTGTTCGGCGCGCCCACGAAAACGATGTCCGCGCCCGGCGCCATGCCATGCACCGCCTCGACGTCGAGGGTCTCCTCGCCGTACCAGCCTTGCGGGTCCTGCTTCTGCCCGCGTTCAGGATGGTGGTACGTTCCGGGAGCCACGACCTGGGTGAACTGGTTCGCAGTGAAGGACGGTAAGCCCCGGTTGCGTGACCATTGGTTGACGTCCTGCTCGATCGTCGGCGATGCATACGCATCGATGATCGCCACCGTCTGTCCGCTGCCGTCGAACGCCGCGCCGCTGAGCCCGTAAGCGCCCTTAATCTGCTGCGGCGTGTATCCGCACGGCGCATACGGCAGCACGCCGGCTCCATAGGGATTGGTGAATCCCACCGCGGCTTTCTCTCCCCAATAGACCGAACACGGCGTCCCGGTCACAAATGCTGCCGGCGGAGGTGCATCGACGACGTTATAGGGGCGGACAAACTGGGCCGTGTCGTCGAGTCCGAGCACGCCGGAGACGACGTTGGCCAGCGCGCTGGGGACCGATAGTTCCGCAGTCGGCGACCTGACCGTCAGACCCTGAACCGCATAGTTCGCGAAGTCCACGCCGAACGCCGTGGAGGCCTGTGCCACCGTGCCCTCGGCGGAGACGTAATGATTGTTCTGCGGGATGTACACGACCGTGAAACCCTCGCTGCGCAGCCACGACTCGACCGAGTTGACGTCGGCCTGCGACGGAGCGAACTGCTGGCGGAACTGCGCCGGCGTCAGATAGTGCCTGTAGCTTGGACTGCGCGGGTCCGATACCGCCTGGGCCAAAGACAGGACAGCCGCCGGGTCCTTCCAACCGAGATAGACGCGAAAGCCGATGCTCTGACTCGCGTCGGCCGGGGCGACGTAATTCTTCGAGTTCGCCCAACTCGGAACGCTGCCTGGCAGCGTTGCACGCCCCGGCGCAGCGCCTGCCGACAACGAAAAGACGGCCAAAAGAGTCAATGTCAGTGCGCGTTCAAGTAGTCGTCGCGTGCTCATATCAGGTTCTCCTCATCGCTCGTGAACCAAATTCGATCCGCGCGGGCCCCTCTGGGTGAACCTCGACGGACTCAATTTTGCGGTTGCTTGCGCGACTATACGATGGCGAAAACGCCGCGCCAATGCCTGGCGCAGCTTAGGAGGTTGTGGTGATCCCGAAGTGGGATGAATACCCAGGTCGGCGACTCTACGAGACGAAAACCAGATAGAACAGCCCACCCAGCAGTACCCACTTAAGCACGCAGCAAGTAGTGCGATTCCAAGCCTTAAGCCGCCAGCCGCATCGCGCTAAGCGAAAGACGAGGCTCGCCTGTCGTTGCCTGCCCCGGGATCCGAGATGCTAGGAATACTGGCGCAGCGCCAGCACAGCCTGATTGCGCAGCGTCTTCAACAACCCCAGCTCTTCGCCGCTGAAGTGCAAAGTCGCCGGCGAATTGCTGTCGGCGTAAATCAGGCCGACCGTGCGCTTGCGATCGACGATCGGCAGCAACACCATGCCCCGCGCGCCGATGCTGGTCCGATACCAGGCGGGAACGTGCGGGCGGACCTTGTCCGACTCGACATCCTGGATGCACAGGTCGGCGCCCATCACCGCCGCCGCGTAAAACAGGTCCCGCGCACCGTCGAGCGGAACCGACACGCCCTTATGGGCGATCGCCTCGGCATCGGCGCCAAAGCCGAAACGGCAACGCAGTGCCTGCTGGCGCGCGTCCAGCGTAAACAGCAGCACGCGCTCGAAGCCGATCGCACGGTACATGGTCTCCAGAATGATCCGGAGCACGTCGTTCAGCGTGTGCTCGCCCACCAGCGTGTTCGTGATGTCCTGCACGCCTGCGGCCAGCGCGGCCTGGCGCCGTCCAGGCTCGGCGGGGCGCGAGGTCTCGCTGGCCTGCCCTTCACGCTCCAGCGCGAGCGTGGAATCGGCGACCAGTCGCTGCGTCTCGGCCACGGCCTGCGCGGTGCGCGCCGCCGCCGACAAGGTCTTGGCGCCAGGAGTGGTCGCACTCGGCTCGGCGGTGACTGGCTGGGCTTCGTGCAGGTCCGGCACCGCGACTGGCACGGTTCGATCGGGGGCAGTGCGCCAGGCGCGTGCCTTCTGGAGAAACCCATTACGGGCCACCCCATGGCCCAGCGCGTCGGCATCGCGCATCAGCACGCTGGCGCAGGCCTGCACCGACGCGGTCAGCGAGCGCTCGGTGATTCCGGTCGCCGGACCATAACGGGCCACCAGCGCGCCGAGGCGCTGCTTGTGCGTAGCCTCGTCGGAATCCTGGATCACGTCGGCCAGTTCATTGGCCAGGCTCGCGATCATGCGCAGCTTTTCGTTCTGCTGGGTTGGGCATTTTTTCAGCGGGCCGGTGATCAGCCGCATGCTGTCGACGATGTCCTCCGGCAGATTCCACACCTTGCCGACCCCGACGCCCAGCTCTTCGTAGCTGACCCCCAGCACCTCGCGCGACGCGCGCTGCTGATCCCACCCGCGGCTCTGGATGCTGCGCTCGATCACCTGCGCCTCGTCATACAGGTAAAACGTGGCCAGCAGCTTGCCCAACCGGTGGAACATCGCGCAGATGAATGCCTGCTCGGCCTCGCGCAGGTCGGCCCGGTCGTGCATTTCGCGCGCCAGCAGGCCGCTGAAGTACACCGCGACCACCTGGTCCTTCAGCGCCAGCGCATTGGAGCGGTCGTGCATATGCTCGAACAGCACAAGCGACATCGAAACGTTGCGCACGGTGTCGT
>VBCK01000271.1 GCA_005882215.1 Betaproteobacteria bacterium
AGTGTTTGTGAGTTCAGTAACCCACTGAATTTGCAACACAAACCGAACGTCTCTAACGTTCGACGAGTGCAGGTGAATTCCCCCGAATGCGCTTCGGCGCGGCGATTTCTGGCGGAACAACTGGCGGAACGGAGCGAGCATGGCAAGGCATCTTCTGACCGCGCGGCAGGTTCAAGCGGCCGGCGAAGGCGATCACAGCGACGGCGACGGGCTTTACCTTCGCGTGAAGGTCGACGGCAAATCGACGGGCACCACCGCGTCGTGGGTGTTCAGGTACACGGCACCGAGTGGCAAGCGTCGCGAGCTTGGCTTGGGCGCTGCCGATCGCGGCAGTCAGCAAGCGGCCGGCGCGTCGCTCACGCGTGCGCGCAAGGCGGCCGACGCGGCGCGGGACATGCTGGCCGAAAAGCCCCCGCGCGATCCAATCGACGTGAAGGAACAGGATCGCGAGAAGGCCCGCAAGGACGACGCGGCGAAGAAGGCCACGGCGAAGTCCACCGCGACCACCCTGCGCCGTTACGCGCGCGCCTATCACGCTGCGCACATCGAGCCGATTCGGGCCGACCGGCACGGCCGGGAATGGCTGGGCAGCATCGAACGCCACGCTCCTGCTTCCCTGCTGGATACGCCGATCGCCGCGGTCACCGCGATTGATCTGCTGGATGCGCTGGTGCCGGTGATGCGCAAGGTGCAAGACACCGGCTGGCGGGTCTACCAGCGCCTGGGGACGGTCTTCGATGCAGCCGTGATTGAAAGGCTGCGCCCGGACAATCCCGCTGCGCCGATCCGCAGGGAGTTACGCAAGCGCGCGGGGCGTCGTGACGCCGGCAGCCATGCAGCGATGCCCTATCGGCAAGTACCCGGCTTCGTGTCCGATCTGAGGCTCAGGACGGGCAATGCGGCGCGCTGCTTGGAATTCACGATTCTGACGGCCGCGCGCACCGGCGAGGCGCTGATGGCCGAGTGGTCCGAATTGGATCTGACGCAGCGCACCTGGACGATCCCGGCCGCGAAGATGAAGAACCGTGAACAGCACGTCGCGTACCTGTGCGATCGCGCGGTCGAGATCCTGAAGGGCCAAGCCGGGCAGCACGCGCGATACGTGTTTCCTTCGACCGCTGGCAACAGCAGGCCGATGTCGAACATGGCGATGCTTATCCAACTCCAACGCATGGGCCTGTGGGGCAAGAAGGTGACGACGCAGCGTGTGACCGTGCACGGCTTTCGCGCGACGTTCTCGACATGGGCGAACGAGTTAGCCATCGCGCGTCCGGACGTGATCGAAATCGCGCTCGCACACAGCGAGACTGACCGCGTGCGCAGGGCGTACAACCGATCGCAATTCCTGGCTGATCGGCGCACGCTGCTGATCGCATGGGGCAACTACTGCGCCGGGCTTCACGTCACGCGGACTGACGGCAGCTTGGTCACAGATGCAGCGGTGATCCAGTTTCCGACCGCGCAGCAAGCGGCGGCGTAGGATTCACCAAGCCGGCCGGTAGCCGGCAATCGGATCGATCGGGTGCTGGCAACACCCGACCGGCCCTGACCACAACGCAACCAGGATTGCGCGATGGCGGTCATCAAGAATACCGGCGAATCGCGCCGCGAGCGCACACCATTGCCGTGGGACGAGAAATGCGTTGCGCTGGAAGACGCCATTCGCCGACTACCGATCGCGCCGGTCCAGGATCCTCAGGCTATGGCGTACAGCGACCTGATTCCCGGGATCGCGCGGGACCTGATGCTGATGTCGCCGATTGACCCGCCCGCCGGCTACGCGCGCAAACCGGCGGCGACGGCAACCGCTAAACGAGAACTGCGGGATTTGTCGGCGAACGCGAAAGCGCTCGGCGATGTGATCGACCGGCTGTCCAAGACCGCGCACGATGCGCTGAACTTTCGGCCTTGACGGGCAGAGAACCGAGTCTGAGCGTCCGCGACAGTAAGGCAACGGGTCAGCTGACGGACTGCAAGCAGTCGTCGGTCCGGCTGATGACTGGTGTGCA
>VBCK01000272.1 GCA_005882215.1 Betaproteobacteria bacterium
AGATGGCGCCAGCCAGCGCACCCGCCATCAGCAGCGCGGGCCACGGCGACCACGACCCGACAGGCGGCTCGAGGACGAACATCGCCACGAACGTGGCGGCCGCGAGGCCGGCGCCGCCGAGCACCCGCGTCGTGTCCGGAAACGGCAGCGCAAGAGTCGGATGGCGAAAGATGTCGAGCGCCAGGAACACGTCCGAGATCACGATCGGCTCGTTCAGGATGTGGCGCTTGCGCCGGTCCGAAAACGCAAAGCCCGCGGCCAGCGCCAGCGTGACGGCTCCCGAAAACACGGGGCGCGCCGTGCTGGCCAGTAGCGCTGTGAAGGCCAGCGCCGGCAGCGAAGCATCCAGCAGCAGGGCCGCCGGCGGGCCCAGGCCGGCGCCGGCCACGCGCCGTGCCAGCCACCAGCCGGTTACAGCCAATAGGGATCCGAGACCGAATGACTCCTCGGGATTCATTGCGCGACCGGATGCAAGGCGTTCGGAAGGTCGAACTCTGGTTCGCGCGGGCGCGAGGCCGGCAATGCGGCCGGCGCTTGCGTGACGTGCTGTTCAAGCCGCCGCGCCGCCCCCTGCACCGCCAGCGCGATGGCGCGGCCCCCATAGAAGCCGCCGTTGATCTGCGTGCGCGCCACGACCACCCGGCGGAATGCGTCGAACAGCAGCGGATCGGCCGGCGCCCCGTGCAGCCAGAACTCGTCCAGCGGGCCCTGATGCGTCAGGCCTGGCAGCGCGTAGACGGCCTGACCCAGCGCGACCACCGGAACGCCGCAGTCCATCGCGACCAGCCCCATCGTGCTGTTGACGGTAATCATTCCCCGGCAGTGACGCACGAGTTCGCGCGGACTGCCCCCCTCCAGGTACAGCAGCCGTGACTCCATGCCGGCAGCCTGGGCACACCGGCGCGCGGCGCGCTCCAGGTCGACGACCCCGGTCTCCAGTGGATGTTCGGTCAGCACCAGCAGCGCGTCCCCCGGCGCACAGCGTGCAAAGGAGGCGATCACCTGCTCGACCGCCGGTTCCATGCGCCCAGACGAAAAATGATGGCGAATCTGGACATCCGCATTCAGCTGTAGCGGAAACAGGTAAAACGGCTGCGACGCCGCCG